>JBCCCC010000192.1:0-5335 GCA_039033695.1 Pseudomonadota bacterium
AAGCCGAGGCCGAGTGCTGCAGAGTTGAAAAAGCATGCCCGCGCAACGGGCGGCAGTGCGGCGCGGACCGCTGCCTGTGGATCATCGCCATTGTTTGCAATCGCCTTGCGCAGTCGATCGACTAGATGAATCGCGAAGTCGACGCCGACACCAAGCGCAATAGCCGCAAACATTGAAGTCGCAGGTTCGAGATAGATGCCGAGATAACCCATGCAGGCATAGATCGCCAGAACGGTGAATGCCACCGGGACTACCGAAACTATTCCAGCGGTGAACGACCGGAACACCAAAATCGAAGCGAGCAGAACGAGAATCAACGAAAGTCCAACACCTTTAAAGTGCGATGTCTGCAAGCTGCTCATCCAGTGGTAATTCACATTGACATCGCCGGTCAACGTGGCAGTCAGTCCATCGCCATTGAAACTCTGATCGATGTAGCGCTGCAGTGACTCGACGACCGTGCGTGTTTCGCTATAGTAGTGGGCGTCAAGCACCCCGCGCACGAGCGCATGCTGATAGTCGGCATCGATCTCTTCTGCAAGATCGGCTGGGTCACCGGTAATTTCATAGACGAACAGCGTTTCGGCGATTACATTATCCTGGCCGGGCAGATGTCGTGCGCGAGCGGTCGTGGGTGGCAGTCCGTCGAGGGCCACATGCAGCTGGCTCAGGTAGTCCACGATCGAGACGGTCTTCTCTACATGAGCTAACGATTCGAAATGAGTCTGTAGATCGCGAATTCTGTTTGCCGCAGCCACGGTCAACAGCCCGCCCGGCGTATCACTTTGCACGATAATATCGAGGAACGCCGTACCTGCGAACGTAGCATTAGTCACCTCATCTGCAATCCGGATCGGTTCGTCGCTGGCAAAGTTCTCGACTTGCGAGCGGTCGATGCGCAAATGCGTGGCGCTGTAGCCGGCCGCAGTCGAGATCAGCACAAAGGCGGTTAGCACGCCAAACACATGTCTTTGTGAACGTGTCGCTAGCCAGGCTAGCCAGCGACCGGTGCCACCTGCCCGTCCTTGTTGCCAGCTGACAAAGGCAGGGCTTCTACCCGGATCGATCAGTAGCAAAACGTTTGGTAGAACCAGAATTGAAAAGGCCCACGCGAACAGCACACCCACGGCGGCGAATATCGCGAACCACGTAATCGGCGGCATAACCGACATCATCGCGATACCGGCGAAGCCGGCAATCGTCGTCAATGTCGTCAGCGAAATCGGCCGCGCCATCGATGACAACGCAAGGATCACCAACTCGCGCCGCGATAGTTCGGGTTCTTGTTCGCGATGCTGGTAGTAGGCGGACAAGATGTGAATTGCATCGGCGACAGAAATCGCGACGATGATCACCGGTAGCGCGTTGGTTATTGCATAGTAGGGAATACCTAGCCATGCCATGAGGCCGAGCGCACCGGCCGCTGAGCCGACGACCACCATGAGTGGTCCCGGCAATGCAGCAAGACGCCGGAACGCTAGATAGATGAAGCCCAGAACGACCAGGAACACCAATGGCTGAAGCTTGCGCGCGTCTTCGTCGATGTATCGGCTCAGATAGCCACTGACTGCGCCCGGTCCGGCCACATGAATATCCACGCCAGCAATTGATATCGATTCAGTGAGCGCTAGCACAGCAAGGTAGGTTTCGTCCGCAGCATCGGCATTCGCCAGCTCGGCCATAATGATCGCACCCGACGCATCGGCGCTGACAAGAGTGTTTTGGTGCGGATACATCCGTTGCCAACGATCAAATGCGTCCGCGGCCCGGGCCGTGTCGATTCGTGTCGGGTCGATATACGATTCCACAACAACGCCGCCGTCGTTGGCGCGAATTGATGATTCGGTCGCAAGACTTGTCATCTTGTCGCTGCGTACGTTCGCAAGGGCGCTAATATCAAGCGTTAACTTATCTATGACCGTTAGGATGTCGGGCGAGAACACATTACGACCATCCTGCGTGATCAATGCAACCGCGATCGTGTCCGACAAGCCGAACAATGCTTCAGCCTTTTCATCGGCGGCCAGCGAAGAATGACCTGGCGGGATAAACGCCTTCACCGAGGTATCCTTCACCAGTCGGGTGAGCCCGGCACCTGTGAAAACGATGACGACGACCGCCAGTAACACAACCAAGCGTGGCCGGCTCGTGACGATGCGAAACAGATTTGCTGTCTTCGTATTTGCGTGTGCCATTAGCGTTCTACCCCGAGGTCGTGGGTTTGTGTCGGTGCAGGCTGTGCTGCGGTGCCGTGCTTGAACATCGCCTGCTCAACGCTAATCCAGTCGTGCACATGTTCGGGAATATCCGGCGACTGCGCGCCGGGGTGGACCATATCGGCAACGGCGTGCGTATCCACCCACTGGGCGCCGTCACGCAGACCAGCGCGCGTGATGCCAATCGCGACGCAGCGATTATGGTTGTCGGTGAAGTTGTGTTCCAGGTAAAACCAGCGCGTGTCCCAACCCAGCAATCGTGTCTGGACGTGAAAGGACTGCAGCAATCTGAGCGAATAGCGGTAGCGAATAAATCCGCCACCCAGTAGCGGCGACCAACGGTGTCGGCGGATCGCTGCCAGTACGCCGGTCTGCAACATCCACTCAACGCGCGCCACATCCATGATTTGCAAGTAGCGCCCGTTGTTCATATGCCCGAAAGCATCCAGGTCGTGCGGCAGCACCCTGAAACGACTCTGTCCGGCATGGGTATAGTGCCGCTGGTCTCCCGAAAGGTTCCTGAGCCACACCAATAGCAGTCGCCAGTACAAATTCATCGTGCCTGTCCTTTTCTTGTGCTTGTAATTGATAGGTCGGAAAACCCAGCGAAATTCCGCCAAAACCAGCGGATTATTGGCGCGGAAGCGACAAAATGAACTGCGGCGGCAGTTTTTTGGCGGGTTGCAGGTGTTGCTTACGATGTGTAGGTATAGACAGGACCAAGACGGGAGAATCCGCGAATGACTAATGAAAAGAACAAAGATCTGCTGGCGACCGGCGGCGGTCTGGACGCGCTATCCAGCGTGCGGTCAGAGACGCAGGACACGATGACTGGACGTGTACTGGGTGACTACACAATCACTGGGCTGATTGCTGAGGGCGGTATGGGCCGCGTTTATCGTGCCATTCGCACTGACGGCAGCTTCGACCGTGAGGTGGCCATCAAGCTATCGGCGGCGAGTGGGTTTGATGAAAGGGCCCGATCGTTATTCCTGCAGGAGCAGCAGGTGCTGGCTGGCCTCAATCACCCGCATATATCGCAGCTTTACGATGCGAGTGTTACCGATGAAGGTTGGCCTTACATCGTCATGGAGCTTGTTGAAGGTGAGCCTATCGATGAGTTTTGCCAGCAACAGTCGCTGTCCGTCGAAGACCGTGTGCGGCTGTTAATCGAACTGACGGATGCGGTTGCCTATGCGCATGCGCGTTTGGTCGTGCATCGTGACATCAAGCCGTCGAATGTGCTGATCGATGCAAGCGGTCGCAGTCGTTTGCTTGATTTTGGGATTGCCAAGCTTATTGACGAAAGCCAGGTTGCACTAACCCGCGATCGTCCGCTCACCCCGCGCTACGCGAGTCCAGAGCAGTTGCTCAGTCAGCCGATTACCACGGCCTCGGACTTATATCAGATTGGTATTCTCGCCGCAGAAGTACTGACAGGCAGACCGCCTGATGATGTTGCAACGCTCACCGATGCGATCCAACGCGCGGCTGACGCGCGGCCTGTATCTTTAGATGCTGATCAGCAACGTGGGTTGCCTGTGGAGCTGGTTCAGATCATCAATCAGTGCCTCCGATTGGCTCCGGATGAGCGCTACGCCGACGCAAACGCATTGAAGCGGGATCTGAAGGCGTGGCTAAAAGGTTACCCTGTCGCTGCGGTGGGCCAAGGCGCCGGTTATCGGTTCCGCAAGTTGGTCGAGCGTAACAAGGGTATGTCCGCGCTGACCACTATTCTGGTGGGCGCCATTCTCGTTGGCACTATGTACTACACCCAGTCGATCAATGAGGCACGCCGCACAGCCGAAGTGCAGCGTGATGAGGCGGAGCGGCAGTCGCGTATGGCGGACGAGTCGATGAACTTCCTGACATCAATACTGGAGTATGGTGACCCCAATAAATCACAATCGGGCGACACCAGCATCGATGATGTACTTGAGGCCGGTGCTGCGCGCGTTTCGGCCGAGCTCGCTGACCAGCCCGAGATCCAGGTTCGGCTTTATCAAACCATTGCAACGGTCTACGACCGGCAGGGTCGTTACGACAAGATTGGTGAGATTCTCGAGGCCGCCGAGTCGCCGACTCTCGCAGTTCACGGTGAGGCAAGCCCTGAGTACTTCAGCTTGTTGAATCAGCGTGGCAACAGTCTAAATCGCCAGGGCAGATTTGCCGAAGGTCGGACGTTTTTTGAGGATGTGTTGGGGTTAGCTGAGCGTCTACTGGGCGCCGAGCATCGCGAGACGCTGAAGGTTCGAAACAACCTGGCGATTTCGACCTATGGCTCTGGTGATCTGGCCGGCTTCGATGCAATCACTGCCGAAAACATGCGAATCGTCGAACAGGTGCTTGATGAGGGCGCTAGCCTACGGGTTAATATGGCGCACAAGCGCGGTATGGCCTACATCGTGAATGGCAAGCTCGAAGAGGCAAAGGTGCTGACGCGCCGTTATGCAGAGGTTGCTGAAGCATCGCTGGGGCCAGCCCATTCGAATACGATGGCGCATTGGTCGCTGTTGGCAACTGCGCATGGTTTTGCTGGCGAAGTCGATGAAGAACTGAGAATTCAAGAGATGCTGGTCGCGCGGCGGCGCGAAGTGCTGGGGCCAGATCACCCGGAGCTGGCATTCTCGCTCAATAATCTGGCCGTTGCCTATGACGAAAGCGGGCGCTATGACGAGTTCGAGCCAGTCATGCGGGAAGTCATTGCAATACGGCTCAAAGTCTTGGGGGAAAACCATCCGAGTACGCTGCACGCGCAGCGTAACCTGGCGCAGTTCCGTGCGGAACGGCTGGGCGCGGAAGATAGCCTGGCCGCGCTTTACGCAGTGCTAGAGCGGCAGCGCGAAGTGCTGGGGCCGACCCACCAGGATCCAGTAGAAACGCAATTGGTTTATACGGGGCTGCTGGTTGCGCGTGATGCGCCAGGTGCCACGCAGGCGGTTACCGAAGCTATGGCACTTATTGAGCAATCCATCGGTTTGCAGCATCCCGTTGCCCAGGATTTTCTCAATACGATCGAGCAAGGCAGCATGAAAGCCAAAGCCGATGCAGACGGTTCACCGTAGTGAAGCGTCTTCGCCTACTCGATTCGATAGACGGTCTGCCGGCCGTATTGATGA
>JBCCCC010000193.1:0-5283 GCA_039033695.1 Pseudomonadota bacterium
GCCAAGTTCGAAGAGCACCAACCGGGTCGTCCATTCTGTCCGACTACGATTCTCTAGAAGCACGCGATGGACTTGGTCTTGCGTCAACTCGAAGTACCGCCCTGTGATGCCTAACAGCTAGTTCTACTGCGCATGCAGCAAAACACAACGCAATGGAAATCTGGATTCCCAAAAAATCCTTTTGTCATTCAACAACCTCCCAACATCCCCACAAACTGCGCCCGCATACAACACGCCAAGAAACGGTCCGTCGCAGCATTTACTTCTGCCATGTAACGACAAAACGTCCCACCAACAGGCTACCTCATCCTGAAAAAGCCGGAATACGGTATTCCCGAGCCTAAACGTTGCGCTTTGGCAAGACCCACAAGACGAGCAACGAAAGCGCCGACAATCCCACACTCACGAGTGCCAGCGCCCGCAACCCGTCGTCCACCAGCGGCGCCGCGAATGCCGTGCCGCCTGCAGTCACCAACAGCACGAACAAGATCACCAGCGCAGAGCCGCGTGCATCATCACCGTCCGCGGCCAATACGGCGCTCAGAAATCCGGGCGGCCCTCGCAACCCCAGTCCGAAGTTCATCGGCACGAACAATAACGCCAGCCAGCGTGGGTCATTGAAACCCAGCAGCGCGTAGCCGGTGATCAACACGATACCCAGCAGCGACAGCGTCGAACCAAACCAGATCATCGTCTCGGCACCGAAGCGACCAACAAACCGCTCCGCGGAGCTCGCGCCAATAATGAATGTCGCAATGCCGCATACCTGCATGATGATGAAGTGCGTCAGCGTGCCACCCATGGTTAATGTGATCACCGCTGGCGCGCCAAACACGAACACCAGCAGCGCGCCCAGTGTCAGCGCCTGGCTCAGCGCATAACGCATGAACACCGCATTGGCCAACAGCGACACATACCCGGCGCCCTGGCGCGTCGGGTGAACATTGGGAATGCGCGATCGCAACAGGATAAGCACCACCGACAGCACTGCCGCCAGCACGGCGATCACGCTAAACGATGCCTGCCAACCGGCCACATGCAACAGCCATACGCCAGCAATGGGCGCCAACGCAGGGGTGAGTGACTCAATACTGCTGAGGATGCCAATCGCCTTGATCGCACCGCGCTCATCAAACATCACGCGTATGATCCCCGGCGCGAACACGGCCGGTGCGGCGCTGAACAGACCTTGCGCAAAACGCAGGGCGACCAGCTCGCCCAATGCATCGACCTGCGTCGCCAGCAGCGAGACCAGCCCGTAGCCAACCATTGCTGCGATCATCAGCCAGCGTTGATCGAGGCTGGCACCTAGCGCGCCGAACAGCAACAACCCACAGGCGCCGCCCGCCACAAATGTGGCCAGCACCATTTGCGATAGCGCGACGCTACCGCCGAGCGCTGTCGGTAGCGTCGGTACGGCGGGTAACACAAGATCCGTGCCGGCAAGACCGAGCACTGTGCTGGTGATGATCACGAGCAACGTCAGTCGCGGTGTTTTGTAATCTTGCTGGTTGATGGCTCGTCTACATTGGTGAGCGGCGGCGGCCGCATGGCGCACTAGAGGAACGTGATCACAAACTCGATGGTGGTTGCCACCAGGTTATCGGAGAACGCCTGTTGGCCGTCAAACAAACCGAAACCATGGTCAGCGTTCTCGACCACGTGCAATCGTCGGCCCGCCGCATTGGTCATGGCATCGCGTGCCAGCATCGACGTGCGCAGCGGCACGACGTCGTCTTTATTGCCATGAATGAACAGCACATTGCCGCGATAACGTGCCAGCGCGTCGGTTGGGCGCGACTGCTCCATGTCGACGAACCATTGCGCACCGAGCTGCTGGCGTTGGCCCCAACTGCTGGTGAACGGCACCGAGCCCTGCTCGACAGCTATATTGCGCGCCATGCGGTACTGCTGCTCACCACCAAACATGCCGGTGATGCGCCCCACGCCGTTTTCAACCGCCGGCGCCCACAGCACCATGGTGGGGTAACTACCCGTCTTGCTGTGTAGTGCCGCTAGCCTGCCGCCCATGCTGTAACCCAGCAACGCGACGCGCGATGCATCAATGCTCGCATTACCTCTGGCATATGCCTCAGCCGCCGCAATGTCGGCAAGCATGTTAGTGAGATTATTGTTCGCCCACGGCTCGGTACTATCGCCGCACCCGGGGAAGTCCATGCGAATCGACGCAATACCGGCATCGGCAAGCTGCTCGGCGACACGCTCGAATGCACCCGCCTCATTGCGCGTGCCGCCATGCCCATGAATCATCACAACCAGCGGCAATGCTTGCGTCGCACCCGTCTCGGCGGGTGTCACAAAAGTGATCGGCACCTCTACACCGCGCGACAACATGACGGTGTCCTGGGCCGTCACCGAATTGGCGGTGTCTGTCACCTGTGTGGCGCAGCCAGTCAGCCATAGCAGGCTGATAATCAGGACGAGGTGATGTGTTGCGCGCATTGTTGACCCCCAAGGCGTGGTTTGCGATGACGAGCAAGGATAACGCATGCGTGCAGGCGAATGCCGCGCTACTGCGAAAAAATGACGACCGTATCCTATCTCGCGTTTGCCGCGCGGTACATCAAGAGTGCCCGCAACCAGCAAGTACTCAAATCGAGCGCCGTGACCACTTGGCTAACGATAGCGATATTGATGATCACGATCGCAAACGGCTGCAGTACGCTGTGAAAATTGCGCCGACGATAGCGACCCTGGGCATTACAATCGGGAACGGCAGCGCTGCGCCGAAATACACGGGCCATCGATAGCGATCTTGATTGTCGCGATCGCCAACGGCTGCCGTGCGCCGTGAAAACTGGCCAACGATAGCAACCGTTTATTTCGATCGTAAACGATGTATGCCGCTGTCACTGTCAGCACCGGTGCCGATGACTACGCCGATGCCGTTGGCAGCATGTCCCGCTCGAACTGATCCAGCTCGGCCAGGTACGGGCCCTTGTCATCATCGGCAAGCCACGATACGTCAAACGCATTGCGGCTAAGCTGCAGCGCCTCTGCATCGGTCAAACCGACCTTGTCCTGCAATACCTTGAAGTTGTCAGTCATGTAGCCACCGAAATACGCCGGATCATCCGAGTTGACCGTGACCCGCATGCCCTTGGCCAGCATCTCGCGCACGGCCTCGCCCTTGAGCTCGCCCGCGCAGAATGTGTTGGAGATGGGGCAAACGGTCAGGCCAAGATTGCGGCGAATGATTTCCTGGCACAGTGCCTCGTCTTCGAGAGAGTTGACGCCGTGATCAATGCGGTCAACGCCAACGGTCATGACACAATCGCGGATATGCGATGCACTATCCTGTTGATCGACATCGCAGTGCATCGTCAGCTTCATGCCGAGCTTACATGCGGTCGCAAAGACGTCGGCAAACTTGAGCGGCGGGTTGTCCTGCTCATCAGAATCCAGGCCAACACCGATAAGCTGATCGTAGTAAGGCTCGGCCATCGCCAGGTGCTCCGCGGCCGATTCCGCGCTCATGTCACGCAAAAAACACATGATCAGGTTGGAGCGCACGCCGAGGTTAGCTTCGGCGTCTCGCTGTGCACGGCTGATGCCGTCGATAACCGTCGCGAACGCAACACCGCGCGTGGTGTGACCTTGCGGATCGAAGAATGGCTCGACGTAGCGCACGTTGTCGGCGGCGGCGCGTTCGAAATAGCGGTAGGTCAGCTCATAGAAGTCCTGCTCGGTGCGCAGCACATCCATACCGGCGTAGTACATCTTGAGGAACGAGGGCAAGTCGTCGAAGTTGTAGGCATCGATGACCGCCTGCGGCGACGCATACGGCAGCGACACACCATTGCGACCGGCCAGCTCGAAGATGTGTTCCGGCTCTAGCGTGCCCTCCAGGTGCACATGCAGCTCGGCCTTGGGTAGCAACTCAACGAATGACGACATAGGTGAATTCTCCAGCGGCACCGCGGTTCTGCGGTTCTGCGGTTCTGCGGTTCTGCGGTTCTGCGGTTCTGCGGTTCTGCGGTTCTGCGGTTCTGCGGTTCTGCGGTTCTGCATCCGATCGTAAACCGGGTCTGGCGGGCGCCGCAAGGCGCTAGCCTGGTATCTATGCGCGCCACGCTGTGCGATGTGCGTTGCGCGGGTTATATTGTCGCATTGCGCCAGTGCTCCAACGCCTGGCAACCACCACGAACAAGGTTTCCGCATGACTCGACTCGCCACCACCATCCTGCTGCTGTGCTGCTGCATCAACGTCAACGCGACTGACTGGTTTGACGCGCTCAAAGCCGGCGATGACCGCGCGCTGTACATTGCGCTGCATGAGATGCCCAAAGGCGGCGACCTGCACAACCATTCCACGGGCTCGGTGTTCGTGGAAGACTGGTACGAGATGGCTGTTGCAGAGCAAGACAATGGCTACGCGTACTACACCAAGGTGCGCATAGAGAACTGCCGCGAATTTGCCGATATCGATGCCAGTTACGTGCTGATGTTCCGCAACATCGAAGCGACAGAATTCGACAGCTTGAACAGCTGCGAGCAAAGCGAGTACGCGCGCCTTGAGGACTTGACACCCGAGCAGCGCGACGGCTGGCTCAACAGCATCCGCCTGGACAGCCCGGTCGAGGGTCGCGAGGAGTTCTTCGAGCGCCATTGGCAACGTCTGAATGCACTGCTGTTCAATCCGAACATCCTGGCCGAAGGGCTGTTTCGCAATGCCAAGACGCTGGCCGACGAAGGCGCCACTTACCTCGAAGCGATGGTCAGTGTACAAGGCGTCATGCGTGCGGATGGCACCGAACTCACGCCGGGCGAGATGATTGATGTCTATCGTGAGCGCATGCGCCAGCCTGACGCTGCAGCACTCAATATGACCATCCGCATGCAAATGATGGTGCTGCGATTTACACCGGTGGCCGAGGATGAGCTACGCGAGCTCTATCAAGTCGCGCGCGAGAACAGCGATGTCGTCGTTGGCCTGAACATGGCCGGGCGCGAAGACAACGACAAGGGACATCCGCGCCGTTTCCTGGACACCTATCGCGAGCTGCGTCGCGACTACAACCTGCCACTGGCGATCCACGGCGGTGAAGTCGATGAACCCAACGATCACGTGCGCGACACCCTGCTGCTCGGCGCGCGGCGCATTGGTCATGGGCTTAACCTGATCACCGACGACGATCTGATGCTGGACATGCGCTACGGCCCGTACCTTATCGAGACCAACCTGATCAGCAACCTGCTGCTCAACTATGTGGATGACTACGCGCAGCACCCATTCCCGGAATTTCTGCGCACGGGCATTCC
>JBCCCC010000194.1:0-5277 GCA_039033695.1 Pseudomonadota bacterium
CTGCAATTTCACCAATCTTCACTGCGACCCGACGCACTTCATTTCGGCCAATCCCAATTTCTGCATCTCGGCATTGTCACGCTATACGCAATGGGATTTCATCGCGCTAGTCGAAAAACACGGCATCGCCTATCACGAAAAGACACTTGGCCAGTTGTTCTGCGACAACTCATCCAGAGATATCGTCGCCATGCTCAAGGCGGAGTGCGACACAGCCAACGTGAGCATCGTCACCGACGCCGGTATATCCGAGGTCAGCCACACCGAGGGGCGGTTCCGGGTGAAAGCTGAACGCGGGCTTTTTGGTTGCGAATCTCTCGTCATTGCCACTGGCGGCTTGTCCATTCCCAAGATGGGCGCGTCAGACTTCGGCTACCGGTTGGCGCGCCAGTTCGGGCTGAATGTGCTGCCTACCCGGGCTGGGCTCGTACCATTCACCTTCTCTGGCGCGGTGCATGAGCTGACCAGCCGACTCTCCGGCGTCAGTATTCCGGCCGCCGTATCCGCCAGGGATGCCCACTTCGCAGAGGGGCTCTTGTTCACACATCGTGGCCTTAGCGGCCCCGCACCGCTGCAGGTATCAAGTTACTGGCGACCGGGCGACTCCATTGATATCGATCTATTGCCGACCATCGACGCTGAGCAGTTCCTGACAACTGCCAAGTCAGCGCATCCGCGGCAACGTTTGCGCAGCGTATTGCTGGAAGTACTTCCTAAAGCGCTGGTGGCTGAATTGCAATCGCTTCTGTGGCCGGATATCGCCGACACGCCATTGGCCGAGGTCGCAACCGCTCGCCTCGGCGAAATCGCCAATGCGTTGCATAACTGGCAGTTGAAACCAGCCGCGACCGAGGGGTATCGCACGGCGGAAGTCACGCTTGCCGGTATTGACACAGATGAGGTGTCATCCAAAACAATGCAGTGTCACAAGCAACCTGGTTTGTTCTGCATCGGCGAGGTGCTGGATGTCACCGGTCACCTCGGCGGGTTTAATTTCCAATGGGCCTGGGCGTCAGGTGTCGCTGCCGGCAACGTGGTCTGAGACACGCGGCGCACGCACGCTTCAACGGGTGGCGATGGGCTAAGCAATTGGTAGCGCCGGATCCGCTCCCCATTGCGCCCATGAGCCATCATAGACACCCACGTCATGGTGCCCGGCTTCGCGCGCGGCCAGCGCGAGGATCGCGGCGGTAACGCCAGACCCGCAGGTCATGATCAACGGAGCATCAGGCTGTGCTGCGGTAGCGAAAGCCTGCTTCAATGCCGGTGCATCGCGCAATCGGCCATCCCTGACCAGCTCGCTGCTAGGCAGGTTTTGGGCGCCCGGCATATGACCGCGGCGCAGGCCGGCGCGTGGCTCGGGTTCATGACCAGCGAATCTGCCGGCGGGCCGGGCATCAAGAATCCGCTGGTCGCCATGCGCAATCGCTTGCAGGACCTGTTCCGTGTCAATCACCCAGCCAGACTGCAGAACCGCGACAAAGTCGCCAGGCGCTATCTCAGCGGGCGGGCCAAACTGCGTTGCCAACCCGCGAGCTTCCCAAGCCGGCAGGCCGCCATTGAGCACTTTACAGTCACGCTGGCCCATGCTTCGGAACATCCACCATGCTCGGGGACTCGCGAACAGCCCGTGCGTGTCATATACCACCACACGACTGGAACGAGTGACTCCCAATCGACGGGCGTGTTGTTGGAACTCGCCGACCGATGGCAGCATGTGCGGCAGATCGGTATCCGTTCGGCAGATTGCACCATCGAAGTCAAAAAATTGTGCGCCGGGGATGCGCCGCTGCAGAAACTCGTCATGCGGGTTCCGTTGCTCAGCGGGCAAATACCAACTGCTATCAAACACGCACAGATCCGGGTCACTGAGCATTTGCGCAAGCTCGTCGGCATTGATTAAGTCGGACATCAGCAATGGCTCCCTATGAACACAACGCAGCGCAGCCATCGCCCATTGTGCACTAAATGTGACGCCGGCCATGGCCCGCCCGCGCTTAGGTGCTAACATCATCCTAACTATAAGACTGCCAAACATCGGAGATGGCCATGCAATTTAACGTGCCCACCGACATCATTATGACCAGCACAGAGACGGTGCCAGGTAAACAGATTGTCGAATTTTACGGCGTAGTCACTGGCAACACGGTCCGTGCCAAGCATGTCGGTCGTGACATCATGGCCGGCCTCAAGAATATCGTGGGTGGCGAATTGGTTGGCTATACCGAGTTGCTGCAAGACTCGCGTGCAGAGGCAACTGAGCGCATGGTCCAGCAGGCACAATCAATGGGCGCCAATGCTGTCATCAACGTGCGCTTCGCGACTAGCTCTATTGCGCAAGGCGCGTCGGAATTGTTCGCCTACGGCACAGCCGTCAAGGTCGCCTGAGTACACAACGATGGCCCAATCGCTCCAATTCATTATCAACATTGGTATTCCGCTGGCGACACTCATGGTTGCCTATTTTGTGGGCACCTGGCTTGAGCGACGGCATTTCAACAATATCCGCGAGCGAGAAAAGCAGCTCGCCGGCTTTCCGGTCACCACATTCGAGCGTCTGCCGCCAGACTGGCATGCAACGGATAGTCAGTTGTTAGTTGGCAGCGTCGTGGTTTCTCTGGACTACTTCAAGCGCATCATTGCAGGCTTGCGCGCGCTGATCGGCGGACGTGTCAAGACATACGAGCCGCTGCTGGACAGGGCTCGTCGCGAAGCCCTGCTCAGACTGATTGAGCAAGCGTCGGACGATGGCTTCGATGCGGTCATCAACGTACGCCTAGAGACCTCGCGCATGGCCAATTCCCAGGGCGGCCAGGGCACGGCTGGCATCGAGATGATTGCTTTTGGCACCGCCGTCAAGCTCCACGGCTTGAGTCGATAGTCCAGATCACGTCAGTGCGATATACACCTCGTCAACCCGATGAAGGTATCAACGTCAGCAAGACGCATCCGTTGGTCGAAGCGGGCACCTTGGTCCTCGGATTAACAGCATTTTTTGTCATTGCCACCATTCTTCTGGTCTACCTTGTTGAGATAATGCTGCGCCTCGTTAGCGTCGAGACCGAAACACGCTGGTTTGCCGGCTGGGTGCCCGACGATGTGGTCGCTATCGAGGACGAGGATCCGCGCACAACGCAAACGCGAGCTTTACTGCAACGATTGACGACGCACTGGGCAGACGCCAATTACGAGTTTCGCCTGAACGTCGAAGAATCGGACATGCCCAATGCCATGGCGTTACCAGGTGGACTGATTATCGTGACCACTGCGCTGCTTGACAGTGTGGAAACCGAGAACGAACTGGCGTTTGTGCTGGGGCATGAACTCGGCCACTTTCGCAACCGCGACCACATTCGTCAGCTGGGTCGTGCAACGGTACTATCTTTGTTCTTCACAGCGATAACGCAAGGCAGTAGCAGCGGCAACTTCGGCTTCAACATCACGGATTTGACGCTCCGCAACTTCAGCCGCGAGCAGGAAAGCGAAGCCGACCAGTTCGGTCTGTCGATTGTGTACGCAGAATACGGCCATGTGAATGACGCTTGGCGCTTCTTTGATCGGGTATCCGATATTGTTGGCGACGGCGGCATGCTGCGGGACTATCTCGATACGCACCCGCAGCCGGACAGTCGTATTGACGCACTGAAGGCCTATGCACGCGCGAATGGCTGGCCGCTGGAAGGGCAGTTGCGTGAATGGACTGCTGACGACACACTATAGCGCCAGCCACGGCCATAAAGACCTCATGACCAACCCAATAAACCTGGCCAGCTCGATGCTCGCCACTGTCGCCGCGTTACCACGCGGCTTGATGAGCCGACCCGCCGCTGAACAACCGGCCGCGCTGCTCGAGCTCTACGAGATGGAGAACTGCCCCTATTGCCGGGTGGTGCGCGAGGTACTCACCACGTTAGACCTGGATGCAATGATTTACCCGTGCCCGAAAGGCGGCATGCGATTCCGGCCAAAAGTCATCGAGCTTGGTGGCAAGGCGCAGTTTCCGTTCCTTGTCGACCCGAATACTGGCACACAGATGTACGAATCCGCCGACATCGTCCGATACCTCTATGACACCTACGCAGACCGCCGATCGCTGCCGTCATTTGTCGTCAAGACCGTGAATGCAACAGGCGCATCAGTTGCCTCAGCTGTGCGGTTTGGGGCGGGTATGCAGGCGCGTGAATCGCAACTGCCAGGGCTTGCGTTGCAATTGTGGAGTTTCGAATCGAGCCCTTATGCACGATTGGTGCGCGAGCGTTTGTGCGAGCTTGAGCTACCCTATCAGCTACACAACATTGGCAAGGCAAAGGTCAGCGATTTTATCCTGCCAGGGATACGTCGGCGCCTGCTACCTAACTACGAGCACAAGGGCCGCAATCGGGTGGCTTTGTTTGAACGAACCGGCGCAGTACAAGCGCCCTACTTGTATGACCCCAATACCGATGTCGGTCTGTTCGAGTCAGCCGATATCCTCGACTATCTGACATCGCACTACGCGGTCTAGGCAGCTTTGCAGCAATTGCGTCCTGCGTGTTTGGCAGCATAAAGCGCCTGGTCCGCCCGATCGTAAACGCTCTCCAGCGTGTCGCCTGCGCGCAACTGCGCGACGCCACAAGAAATTGTGATGCTGTGCACTTCGCCGTCCATCGGAAACTCCGCCGCGGCAATCAGCGCGCGTAGTTTCTCAGCAATGACCAGGGCGTTCTTCTGATCGGTGCCAGGCAGCAGGATCACAAACTCTTCACCACCAATGCGCGCCACGAAATCGTCTGCGCGCGTATAGCGTGACAGATACCCCGCTACGCTACGCAACACGTTGTCGCCGGCCTGATGGCCAAAGCTGTCATTGATCTGCTTGAAGTGGTCAATATCCCAAATGGTATAGCTCACCGGGTGACTCGTCCGCTCGAATGACGCGAACTCCTCTCGCATTCGTCGTTCATAGGCGAAACGGCTGTGGACTTGAGTCAGCGAATCGAGTAGGAGCAGTGCCTGCTGTTGTTCTAGCTGCTCACTGAGCATCTCGGTACGGCTCTTCAGCGTAGATAGCTCAGTCGTGAGCTCCGCATTGCGCTGCTCGGCGGCGGCCAGTTTTTCGTCTTCGGTCTCGCGGAAACTGCGAATCCGTGACGCGATGGCTGCGATTCGACTGCGCATATGTTGCTTCAGATCATCCAGCGACGCGCTACTGGCAACCTGAGACTCGAGCGAGCTCACCTCGGCCGCGACGTCCTGCTGCAGACTATCATTGGCCGATCGCTGTGCGCTGACGCGCTC
>JBCCCC010000195.1:0-5265 GCA_039033695.1 Pseudomonadota bacterium
ATGTCGCACGAGATTCGCACGCCATTGAACGGCATCATCGGCACGGGTGAGCTACTGCGTGAGTCTGGCTTGTCTGGCGAGCAACGCGAGATGGCCGAGATCATGAATGACTCCGGCATGTCGCTATTGCGCGTGGTCAACGACGTGCTGGACTTCTCCAAAATCCAGGCCGGCGAGCTAACCGTCCAGAAGCGCGCCTTCAGCCTGCGAGCATTGGTCAACAAGACGCAACGGTTGTTTGGCGTCGTCGCCGCCAAAAAGAAATTGACACTCGACGTTGAGTACCCGGCACTGGCACCTGATCGCGTGGTCAGCGACGCCGGGCGTATCGAGCAGATCTTGAGCAATCTCACCAGCAATGCACTCAAATTCACCGAGTCGGGTGGCGCGACGATTCGCGTCGTACCGGCAGAGGCCCCCAGCATTGACTGGCGCATTGAAGTACAGGACACCGGCATTGGTATCGACGCGGACCAACTCGAAGACGTGTTTGGCGCGTTCAGTCAGGTCGACGATTCCTCTCAGCGTCAATACGGCGGCACTGGCCTCGGGCTGTCCATCAGTCGGGAGTTGACCACGTTGCTCGGTGGTACGCTGCTCGTGCACAGCAAACCGGGCGAAGGCTCGACCTTTGTGCTGACCCTGCCGTTGCCGAAGGCGGATGCTGAAAAAGCCCAGCGCGCACGTCCGGCCAACGCGGGGTCGCCGGTGGCTAAAGACGATCGTCGCGTGCTGCTCGTCGAGGACAATCCGGTGAACCAGCGCGTGGCAGCTGGCATGTTGGAACGGTTGGGCTATGCGGTCGCCGTGGCGTCATCGGGCGAGGCGGCGCTCAGCATGATTGTCCGCGAGCCATTCGATCTGGTCATGATGGATTGTCAAATGCCGGGCATGGATGGCTTCGAGGCGACACGTCGTATTCGTTCGATGGCCGGGCGTGCCTGCGCCGATATCCCGATTATTGCCGTCACGGCGCATGCGATGGCAGGTGATCGAGAGCGCTGTATCGAGGCCGGTATGAGCGACTACCTGAGCAAGCCCTACGGCATGGAGGCATTGCGCCAGAAACTGGCAGGTCTGTTGCCCGAGTCGCCGGCACGCCCCGACGTCTTGTCTGACACTGCCTGAGTCTCTCTTTGCTGCGCGCGCAGGCGTCCTAAGTGCCGGGCACAAGTGCCGACATATCGAGCCACGGCGACCGTTCGTCGACGTCTCGCGTGAAGTCGTCGACACCATACTGATGCTATGACGTTGTGGCTTTCGTAATTGCGTGCTGCGGCCAGCCCGCTATCAGTTTGACTGTGCGTGGAAGAAAGCGGCGATCGCTTCTGTCAGTTCAGGCGCGATCGGCAGGTTCGGGTCGCCATAGCTTGGCATTTGCGCAGCCTTGTCACCATCAACGGATTTCAGGACATGGTTCATACCGGCGATGACAATCAGCGTCGCGTTAGGGTTTGCTGTCGCCAACAACTGTCCTTGTGACGGCGGGACTTGCAGATCCGTATCGCCATAGACCAGCAGAATAGGTAGCTCGAGCGAGGCGATACTGGTTTGCGGGTCATGCGCGAACCAGGAAACCATGTACGGCTGCACGCTAGGTCGGAACAGCGCCTCAAGGCCTGCCGGTGGTGAACTGACGGTCTGCCCAGCCCGCAGTTTGTTCATCGTCGAATTCGCTTCTGCCAACAGAGCTGGCGGTAGCTGCGGTGCAAGTTGCGCGCTGATCAGGTCTGCCGGATGTTGACCAGGCCCAGCGACAACGGCAATGCCTGCGATGGCATCGGTTTTCTCCGCGGCGCTGATGGCAATGTGCCCGCCCTCACTATGGCCAATGAGAAATGTTGGCAGACGCGTTTGGGAACCCATGTGTTTGGCCAACGCGATTGCGTCATCGACGTACATGTCGAACGAGAGTGCCTGTTCGGACAATCCTGGCACCTGACTTTCGCCAATCATGCGTTTGTCGTAGCGCAGGCTGGCGATGCCGCGCGCCGCCAGTGCTTCGGCAAGGTACTTCAGGCTGTTGTTGGCGCCGGGCAGCATCGCCGAATTGCCATTACGATCGGTGGGGCCCGAACCTGCCACGATGACCGCTGCGGCGACTGCACCCTCCGTCGTCAATAGTGTGCCGGCGATGTCGACCTCACCGACGGGTATCTTGACGTCTTGCTCAACCGCCGGCGCATTGACCGAGTAAAAGAGGGATACGGCAGCGACCGCAGCAATACGTGGCAGGCTATTCATCGCCAAATCCCTCAATGCGTTTATAAGCAAAAAACGAATAGGCGACTGGCAGCATGCCGGCTGTCAGTGCGACCGCCGTGAAGACGATGTGTCCGAGACCAAGCAATGGCGTGACGACCATGATGACGCCACCAATCACAAACGAGTAGCCACCCAGCCGGTGCGTCTTGGCCCAGACTTCGTCGCTGGCCAGCGTCCACGGGGTTCGAATACCGACAAAGAAATTCTTGCGGATCTTGGCCATGTAGTTGCCAAGCACGATAAACAACGCCCCGACCGCCATCGGCACAACTTTCTCAACCGACGCATCATGTCCGTAGCCAGCGAGAATGATGATGCCACCGATGCCCAGCATAAAAACGACCAGCGCTACCTGGAAGATGTTAATGATGCTGGCAAACCCCTCGGTTCGAAAACCCTTGGGCGAGATCAGCGGGATCACCCACATCAGTACACAAATGCCGAGTGCACTCAGCGGGCCAATCAGCACGCCCGTGAGCTTGCTCGAAAAGCCGTCTGCCTGACCTGACGCATTCCAGTGCGTCGGCACGGTGTCAGCCATGCCCGGGTAGGCGAGCGCGCTGGCGATGCCTGCGAGCGCGATGAGTGAAAGGCTAATGGTGTTCGCGGTTTTACGATTCATCGGAGTCGTCCTTTGAGCTTGGGTTCAACAGGTCCATCAGCATGCCGGCGGCGTCCTCCATGACGCTCGTGTTCAGCGAGTAAACGATGTGTTGCCCGCGGCGTTCGGTGCGTACCAGGTCGGCTTGCTTGAGCAAGTTGAAGTGATGCGACAACGACGCTTTGGAGATCGTGAAGTGTTCGGCAATCTCACCCGCTGGCATCGAACGCTCACGCAACACGCGGAGTATCTCGCGGCGTGTCGGGTCGGCCAGCGCCTTGAAAATTGATTGCCTTATCATTGTTTTATGATATTTAGATAAATATCTAAATGCAAGCTATGCGGATTTCTCATATCGGCGTGGCCGCAAAGTAGCCGCAATCTCACCATGACGCGGAGCTGTGTAGGTACAATCGCCTGTCGCCATCACCTGCCCAGGTTCCTGATTGTCATGAGCTTGCTCACCAACCCGCGCGTCCGACTCTTGCTTGGCGCCGCTTTGATCAGTTTTTCGCCGGTGTTTGTGGCGCTGGTTTCGGTCTCCTCCACCAACAGTGCGTTCTATCGCGTCGCGATCGGCGGTGCCGTACTGCTGTTATGGGTATTGTTCGATGGTCGCGGCCGCTGGCCACGCCGCGGCGTCCTGGCGGTGCTCGTATTGGCGGCAGGCGCGTTTGCCCTGGACCTGTGGTTCTGGCACCAGAGTATTCGATACGTTGGGCCCGGCCTGTCCACACTATTGGCCAACTTTCAGGTGTTTGTCATGACGGCTGCCGGCTTCTTCCTGCTGGGACAGAAGCCGACGCTAAGCCAGCTCGTCTCGATTCCGCTGGCGTTGCTCGGGTTAGCGCTGATTGTCGGGTTTGACTGGCAGTCACTGAGCCGGGATTACCAGTTGGGCGTTATCTACGGGCTGCTCACGGCGGCAAGCTACGCTGCTTACTTGTTAACGTTTCGACACGCGCAGTCATTGCGCCAGCATTCCGGCGATAGCCAGCTGCCAACACGCGAGCTGACGATTGTGTCATTGGCGGCGGCTGTGTTCCTGGCGGTCGGCGCCGTTGCCGAAGGCGAGACGCTGCGGATTCCCACGTTGGCAGACGCGGCCTGGCTAACCGCGTATGCGGTACTTGCGCATATCCTGGGCTGGCTACTTATCGCCAGCAGCCTGGCGCACGTGCCGGCGACCCTCATCGGGCTATCGCTGTTGTTACAGCCATTGCTGAGTTTCGTCTGGGATGTCCTGTTTTTCGGGCGGGTTGTGAGTGGTAGTCAGCTTGTTGGCGCGATGCTGGCATTGGTGGCTATCTATTTTGGTGCGCGCAGTCGGCGTGCGGTTACCCACAAACGCGACGCTGTGGGATAATCGCCCCCATGAGCGATATTATTCTCAAGCTCCTGCTGGCTTACGTTATTGGCAGCATCATGGGGAGTTTGCTGCTTGGCAAAATGCGCCACGTCGATATCAGGTCGATGGGCAGCGGCAATGCCGGCGGCACGAACGCGCTGCGGACCCAGGGTAAGGCCTTTGCGCTCGGCGTCGTGATCATTGATATTGGCAAAGGTGCACTCGCCGCGGGTTGGGTGCCTTATCTCGCATTGACAAGCACCGAGCCGACCGCGGCATGGTTGTCGTTTGCGTGCGGGGCAGCTGCGGTGGTCGGCCATGTGTATCCGATTTTTCACGGTTTTCGAGGTGGCAAGGGTGCCGCCACCCTGGTTGGCACGATTCTGGTGCTGGCACCGATGTTGGTGCTGCCATTGCTTGCGGTATGGGTGCTGACGATTGCGCTGACGGGCTTTGTCGGGTTGGCGACCATGGTGACCGGTGAGGCTGCATTGCTGCTGACCATCGCGTTCTACCAGTTCGACAAACTGGAGTTGTTGGTTTACACGTTCGTGATGGGCATGTTCATTGTGTTTACGCATCGCTCCAACATTGGGCGAATGCTACAAGGCACAGAGCCGCGCAACGAGCGCATGATGCTGCTGCGCAAGCGATGACCAACGACGAACTGGTTAACGCGCTGACCCAGACGCTCGTGTCACGCGTCGAGAATTGTAATGTCCGCGTTTTCGATGAGTTGGGCTCGACCAATAGCTTGCTGATGTCTGAACCGGTTGGCCCGGTGGCTGATGCGCAGGCGGTCCTGGCGCTCCATCAAACAGCGGGTCGTGGTCGCCGGGGTCGCCAATGGCGGTCCGCACCGCAGGCTGGCTTGTATGCATCTGTGGCTTACACGTATGACCGAATGCCCGATCAGATCGCAGCGCTAACGCTGGCGCTCGGCGTGTGTGTTGCACGCACGCTTGAGTCGCTCGGCCTTGGTGATGCCATGTTGAAATGGCCTAATGATCTGGTTTGGCAAGACCGTAAGCTCGGCGGCATCCTGGTCGAG
>JBCCCC010000196.1:0-5244 GCA_039033695.1 Pseudomonadota bacterium
AGAAGCAGCCAACCGGCGAAGCGTCGGCTGCAGTGACTGGTTAGATAGCGAGTTCATACGTGCTCCCACGCAAACTTCTTCGTCAGTTCACCCGTCTCTATGAAATCAAGAACGATGCGATCGACGTCTGCCGCGAGTAACGTATTTCGATTAGCAATCTCAGTATGGTGTCCGTCTGGGAAAAAATCAGTAGTCCCGGGAGCCGGCACCGGCGACAGGGCAAGTAGGTAAGGAGGCTCTCTATCTTCCGTCATCGCCTGCACAGGGCTAGTTGGGCTGCCATCGAAAATTGTGATCAACATCCCATGACACGCAACTTCCAAGAAAGCTTCATGCTCTTTCGGAGTTCGCCGCGCTTCTCGATACGCTTCCGCTAACTCGTTCCTCCCGTCAAAACGCTGAACAGGACGATCAGCCTGATCCGTATAGTCCAAACTAAATCTGGCCATCGCTATCTAACGCCGGGGCCGAGCCGCGATTGACGCTGACGCGGGCTTGGCGATAGCCAAGGTCGCGACAGGGTCAGGCGTCTGCTGCAGTGACTGGTTAGGTTTGCCTCGCTTACTCACGATCTGCCGCCTCATTCAACCACTGGAACACCTCAGGCGGAAAGAGCTTCTGGGCAGCTCCCGGTTCAGCCTTTGCTTCGGCGACGGTAAGGAAGTGCTCGACTTCGAAGCGCTCCTGATCCTTCGCGATGGCTGAAAGAAGCCCCCACTGTTCGGGGTCTTGCTCATTGTCAAAGTTGACTATCATGTACAACCGAGGCCATCCGATACCAACCTGCTTCATTCCCAAGATTTGGTACCTTGGATCTCCCGCGTCACGTTCAGGGAACTCAGTCTCCGCAAAAGCCTTCAAGTCTCGACCGAGAATCGAGTGAAGCTTGTCCTCCGGCGGCATGTTGGCATCAACATGGGACTTGCTAATGGCCTGGAACATCTCCGCGGGCGTTGTGATTAGGGGCTGCTCTGCCTCGGAAGGCTCAGCCATCGCTGTGGCGCAAACGGAAAGCAATACCAATAGGCGAGCTAGCACGGGCAAACCTAACGCCGGGGCTCAGACGCACCGACGCAGCTGGCGCGAGACATGCCAATGCATGGCTCGTGACATATGCCCGGTGTCGGCTGCAGTGACTGGTTATGAGGCCTTGCGCAAGTGCCTGTCATTCCTAGTCTCCTCCCAACTGATCTCGCAGTGCATCGTAAGCCGCTTCCGCGGCTAGAAACTTCTGGTCCAGGAACTTCTTCTCATCAATCTCGACCTTCGCCAGCGCCGACAAGATCAATTCAAACTCAGGAAGTCCGCGGAGAAAAAGGAAACTCAGCGGACCCCAGTCGCCAACGATCGCTTCGCAAGACTCATCAGGCTCCCCACCAAGGTTTCCGTCAGCGCCATGCAAGGCCAGAGTAAAAAAGTGATCACTAACGCGTCCGACAAAGAACCCTGGCTCCGATGATCTGGCAATTGAGACAACGTCCTCATTAATCGCGCGCGCAAGTAGAGCATTTGTGATTGTGAAAATCTCTGTGCGATCAGTTACTAGATGCGATCCGTTGCCACATCAGTCGCCACGCAAAGGCGTAGCCTTTGTGTGGTCGCTCTGCATGCGCGGTATAGTTTTCATAGGGCTTGATCAGAAATTCCCCAAGCACCGAAGGCCAACGATACGACGGCTAACACTCCCAATGCTAACCACTCACTTTTGTTTAAGCCGGTAAAGTGACTAATCGCTGGGATAAGAGACTTCCGCCAAGAAATCCCTCTCCGCTTAAGGCTTCGTAGAAATACAATATTTCCCCCAATAATCCAGATAGCTGCAAACAAGAAAACCCCGATTTGTGTTTGCAATGGCCAGCTTTGCATGGATTCGAGGAGCTGACTAAACGTTGGTACATTTACAGGCGCATCATCCATTGTGTAATTCCAATAAAACTATGGCGCTGGGGCTCAGCAGCGATTGAGGCTGACGGGGCTCTGCCACCAGGCAGCGATCCGACAGGATCAAGCGTCTGCTGCAGTGACTGGCTACGCCGCGCCGAGCGACTACGTTTCAGGTTGTTGGTCAATGGAACTGTCCCCCCGTCAGTACCGCGCAACTTCCTATTCGCAAGCCAACTCTGGTCGCAGTTCAAGTTGCCGCTCAAATTCATCCGACATTGCACGCATCGCCGATGCTTCACCCTCCGCCTTTACGGCAGCGAGATACGCCGAGAACACTGCCGGACTCGACACGATCAGCCTGTCGACAGGCATCCTCTCTGAATAGGACTCGAGCCGTGCGCGGCTGCGCGCTTCAATTCGACGCCTCAATTCTTCGGCTCGCTTCTTTTCGCCGGAGGCGTCCAATGCGACCCATTGCATTGAACGGGCATGGGACACGCTCATCTCTTCTTTCCCGCGAGCTTCCACTAGCTCGCCGTATGCCAGACAGGCATAGGCCCATTCGGAGTCCTTTTGGGACTGGTCTTTGCACATGACGTAATGGTCGTAGTAGCTCGATGGTATCGCCGCCGCAAATCCGAACGCCATGTTCGCGCGCTCCGGAAACGTGAAATCGCTACTGGCCGCAAGTCCGCGCTCAATCATCTCAACCGTTTCCGGCCAATACGCGCGCGACTCTGCGGCGGTTGAGGCACGGCGCAATGCCATTAGGGCTGAATCAACATCACCTTCCGCGTACCGATTGGCGGCGATCTGTATCCAGGACTCACTGTTTTCACCGTCTACGGCGATCAACTGCCGCTCCCAATCACGCGATAAGCACCGCGCCGGGGCCTCGCGACCGGAACACATCTGAACGGCGCGCCAGACAAGAAGCGGGTCTGTAGGATCAATAGCAATCGCCCTGTCCATGAGTGCGAATCGGCGATCTCGGTCGTCCGTGAGTATTGCGGCAACATGGAGATGCTCAGCCGACGTCGACTCGGACAGGCGCTCGGACACTGTTTGCATCAGTGCATTGAAGAAGTCTTCCCGCTCCTTGGCGTTGAGCTGAGCCCATTCACCATCGTCCGCTTGTGATTCGCGGCCATCGCACGCGCTACGCACCGCGGACGCCAGGGTTGCCCGAATGGTCTCCGTTTGTGGCGAGGAGTCCTCTGTGAGGACCCAATCGTCGTGATCAACAGTGACGGCATCCTCAAGCCCCCCGCTTGGCTTCGGAGCGCGTGATCCAGAAAATACTGCTAGCCCGAGCAGTGCGACAAAGAGGGAAACGCCAACAAACAAACGGCGAGTCTTCATCGTGCCAGCCAGCGCCAGGAGCTAGAACAAGTACGTGTCAGGACCGCACACCGCAGTGAGTGCGGCATAACGCCGGGGCTCTGACGCACGGACGCGACTGGCGCAGGCTTTGCGGATGCAAAGGCTGTGACAGGCGCCCCGTGTCGGCTGCGATGACTTGTTATGCCGCACTATTCTCCTACCTCAAGTGATATCCCATCGACTGGCAGCATAAGGTAAAAACCAGCGATGTCAGATTCAGAAAGTACTTTTGAAGGGCTGGCTACTCGTAGCTTTGACCACATTCCAAGAAGAGCTTGAATCCTCCCCAATTTGACTTGAACGTGAACTGGTCAATGGTCGCCGACATGCCTGCCAAGCCGCACTCGATAAAGGACACGGGATCAAAGTTGTACCATGAGGAACCACTCGGCGACTGCACTCCAAAATATCGGTGGTTGTCCTCTAGGACACCACCTCTCATTCGTCGGAGGTCGGCGACTTGAACGAGAAGTGTCTCTTCGAACTCATTCCAGCCCGAGTCATCGTTTAGCTCCGGTGCTACTTTGCGCTCCTGCCACCCGAACGGGATTGGCATTGGTTCTGATTCGAACGCGGTAGCAACAGTTTCTGCTAATCGATGCCACGATGGATCAGATTCGGACATCGGCAGACAGTTGGTCCAGATTGCCAGCAAGTATGCCTCAAGCTCGACAGTCTTCTTTTCCTGGTACTCGTCAATGGCTTCTAGTACCACTTTTCGAAGCTCTTGAGGAGCGCGCTCATAAAAATCGTCTGTGTCGCTCACATCAGTAAAGGTCCCGTCGGGTTGTTCATGTACCGCCTCCTCGATGGGCTAGCAAGGGTCAGTAGCTGTCACTTTAACTAGCGTCCCTGCGGCGACAAGTCTATTCCGCCGTCTCCGCACGCAATAGCGTGTCCAGTGCGGTATAACGCCGGTGTTCAGCTGCACTTGAGGCTGACGGGGCTCTGCCGCGAGGCAGAGGGCCGGCAGGGTCAAGTGACAGCTGCAATGACTGGTTAGACTGCGCCATCAACTGTGCTCGCGCTTAGTCAATGAACCTCTCCAAATATCGGCTTGTTTTGGAATCACGGATCGCACAGGCAAACACTGGCATCAAGAAAGTCATCCCGGGAAGAGTAAGCTTTCCCTCAGCACAAGGGCGACAAAAGGCGCCAGCAGGCATCCAGCGGTTACTTGTACTGTGCGTTTGCGTGCAGTTTTGCGCCGTTCCTCGCTTTCAGTTTTCATGAGCCTATTGATGACGCGCTTGTGGCGCCCCCCCAAGAAAAACACGAGCCAAACAATTGCGCATGATGTGAGGACATAGGACGCAGCAAATAGATAGCTCCAGTCTGTGACGACCCCGCTAGGCAGAACCAATAACGAGACCGCCACACATAGAAACAGGGTCAGGAAGGTAAGTCCCAAGAACGCTGACACGAAGACATACCAGTTCTGCTCGCCACTCTTGAACCCATCCATGGCTCTCATGTGGTCATAGATACCAAAAAACAGATCATCCAAGACGCGTCTTATAGCTGACAAGTCTTGCTCCGATTACACAGCCATTCCCCGAAGCCGGCACTTGGCCGGACTAGGGGTTCAGTACTGCTGGCAATAAAGTAGACGGCGCTTATTCCTGCACTACCCGGCCGGCCAAACAGCGCACATGGCCGACTTCCGAAGCTGGCTCCGCCATCTCTCAAGCTGCCTAACGCCGGGGCTCAGCAGCGATTGACGCTGGTGGGGGCTTGGCGACAGCCAAGGTCGCGACAGGGTCAAGCGTCTGCTGCAGTGACTGGTTATGCCGCGCGCTACTCATGCCTCGAATACCATCTCGCTGAATGGAAGCTTTCGGCCAAAAGCAGCCGGTCACGAATCAGGTTGAGTCGATCGATTCGCAAACCAAAGGCCGAGTAACACAAGACTCAGCATCGGCAGAAAAATCGCCAGATTCGCATCCATTCCCATGGTTGGCGGAACACCGCCGGAGG
>JBCCCC010000197.1:0-5121 GCA_039033695.1 Pseudomonadota bacterium
ATCTGGGTCAACCTATAGCCATCATCGTACTGATAACTGGTGACCCGGCCGTCGGCGTCGGTGCGAGACACAAGGTTATCTGCCTCGTTATAAACCATTGTGACTGTACCGCGGTCAGCGCTGATCTCTCGAGTCATACGCCCAAAGTCATCAAACTCCATCTCGGTGACGGCACCATTGGGGGCGACAACCTCAGTGACATTGTCCTTCACGTCATAGTCGAATGTCGTCACATCGATACCGTTGACGGTCGAGCTGCCGACACGGCGCAGATGATCGTAGCCACCGAGGGTTGTAACTATACCCGTGGGATCGGTGGAGCTTTGCAATTGACCTAGTTGATCAAATACCTGCACCCAGTCATCTGTGCCAGCACCGCCCGGTTGTGGGAGCTGTGTTTCCAAGACGCGACCATCTTCGTCATAGACGCGCGTTACCGCATACGCGATGCCCACACCGTTCGGCAGTATTCTTTTTTCGATCGCAGGATTACCTCGAGTGTCAGGATCGTAGGTAATGCGCTGGCCGGAGGGCGCGATCATTGCACGTAGGTTATGAGCGGTATCATACTCGTACGTTGTGACACGGCCGGAGAAGTCCGTCGTGCTGGTCATCAAACCGGCAAGGTCATAGGTGAATGACATGGTTCGAATGTCTGCGGGTGCGATCGGCGTGGTCTGGGTTATCGACGTAATGCGACCTCTCTCGTCGTAGCCATAGCGCGTCTCCAGCCCGTTCGGTTCCTCGAACGCGATCAATCTGCCGACACCATCATACTCGGTAAAGTCGGTCCGAAATCCATTCGGATCGATCATGTATTCCATCTCACCGCACTCGCCGCCCGTGGTGCAATTGTAGTAATTGAATGTCCATGTATCAGCAGTCCCTGCCAGCGGGCCGTCGACACTGCTGACTCGCCCATTCGCGTTGTAGCTAAAGCTAGTGGTTCGCGAGATTGGCGTGCCGGATGACTCAAACCCGCTTTCCACAATCTGGTGGACCCGAGGCGTACCCGGATAGTAGATCACGTCGACCTCATGAGTGCCGCCAGCGAATACGCTCGGGTAGACAATACGCTCGGGCAATCTGTAGTTGGCGTGCCAATCGATCGTTGTTGTGCGGGCATCCGTTGTGCCGAACGCATCGGTAACGCTGGTCAACAGATTTCGGGCGAGATCGAATGACTGGCTGCGTTGTTTGCCGTCATAGTCAGTTGTCGTCGCCACATTGCTGTTGTTATCCCGGCTAAAGGTTTTTGTCTGGCCATCCTCGACGATACTGGTGACAAAGCCCTCGCCGAACTTGCGGTTGATCTTGTAGTCGCGAATATGCTCCTCAGGAGTCCCCGGCGACTCAGTGACGATCGTGCTCGTCAGATGGTAGACCCAAAAACTATAGCCTTTCCATTGTGTGTAGTTGATCTGTATCTCATCGGTGACATCTGCGCCCGTACCGTGAAATGAACGCGACGCTCGCGCCACGACGTCGTACTCCCATGTGGCGTAGCGCCGGTCTTCGCCATCAATAATGCCGGTCAGCGCAAATTCATGACTTGGCTCGTCATAGACGTATTCGCGTTCGCCTCCATCCGGATAGGTCACTTTGATTAGCTTGGCATAGTCGGCGGTGTCATAGGTGTAGGTTGTCACCTTCCCGTCAGGGTCAGTCATGCTCGTAATCTGGTTGACAACGTCAGTCTGCTCCCACCACTCTTTGGTCGGATCAGCAGCAACCGCATAGCCGAACGTGAGCGTGCGACCAAACTCATCAGTCACCGACTCCAGGCGATTCACGCTGTCATAGGTGAGTGTCGCGGTATTGCCGTCTCGATCCTCAATACTGAGCAGGCGACCTTCCGCGGAGTAAAGCTCTAACTCATCGTCGGGCGTTTCGAGTTCCCACCCTGTACGAACGCCGCCCGTCAGAATTTCCGTTAGCGTGTAGTTGACAGAGGCATCTGGTCGCCACAGCGTCCCGTTGAATACGAACGGAATCACGGCGCCGTCGGGCCTGTACACTCTGGCACCGGTCACGGTTGTGCCATTGCGCGGAAAAATTGCTCGATGGTAGGTGTGTCGCCATGCGGCGCCGATAGATCCAGCGGCAATGACGGCTGTTCCATTGTCGTTCTCAGTATTCATGCCCACTAGCACCGGCGAGCTGCCGCCGAATGCGTCGCCGGGTGTGCTGAACGTATAGGCGCCGTTCTCGTTTCCGCTGATTTGCGCGTAGCTATTGTATGTCCTCTCAAACAACAAAGGATTCGGACCAACACCAACAAAGTCAGTCTCCAGCTGATATTTGTTACCAGTGCTCACATTGACCGGATTGCCCACTGTGCACTCGCCCTTTTGCGGGCAGGTCTTGCCAAGATCCTTGGCGGTATCTGCGTAGCTACCCGGCATTTCGCAGTACCCTGAGGTGTAGAAGTATCCATCCGGGCAGGCCAGACTGCGTTGGCGTCGCACGTGCGCCCAGAGGTAGTTGGCACTTTCACAGCCCGACCCGTTGTCCAGTTGGCGTTGTACATGATCAAGATAGTAATTGAGAGTCTCGTCACCATTGCTATTGATCACCGGCATTGACTGACTGCCGCCGCCCAGACATGCCCCGCCAAAATCCAGATTCTTGCGCTCTCCTGTTGCCCAAGTGATGCCGCTAGAAGTGATTGGCCCACATGATGTTGAGCCATAGCTCGGCGGGTCCATTACCGCTTGCGCGCTCGAGCCGTAGACCGGCGTAGAGCACGTCAACTTAAGATATTGATAATCAGTGAGATGCGGCGCCACGCAATTGCTGTTGCCTGTTGGTGCACAGCCTAGTGGTGGCGTTTGCGCTGCCGCGCTGGCGCTGGTCAACAGCCAGACGGTAGTGGCTGCAACGCAAACTAGTATTAGACTGAGAATACGTTGAGTGCGGGATTCCGATTGCGGTTTGCCGATACGTGGTGGGCGCATAGTTGCATCCTTGCACAAGCCTGCGTCTGCGTTGAGAGCGCAGAGAGTTTGTTCAGCACACACAATTAGTAAGCGCGCTCGACAACATGGTGTCAAACTCTATTTGGTGTCTTTGGCACCCTAGGTTGCGCGCGAGGTATTGCATCATTGTTACAAGAGGTTTTCGTAACCTGGCTCGCGTCCTCAGCCAAAACCGGCTCATGCCTCGCTAAAACACAACAAAATCATCGACAAGCAATAGGCAGCCAGAATTCTTCATTCTCTTGCCCTGTTCGGCGCTCTCGATCAATTGTTGTTGTCGACTAAAGCAATGCCGAAGTTGGCAAGTCGCTGAGTCGCCAAATGTTTGGCTATCGTAGATCCCCAACGCCCGAAGAATTCGCGCATTGAAGACAGGCGAGTATCTCGGATAGTCTTGATGCCAGTGATGTCGAATTAGGCAGGAATAGCTTCCGCGGAAGATATACAGTGCGATCAAGAAATTTCCGTTACATAGGGTTTGTTGTACTGCTCGCTGGAATAGGAACGGCATTGCTTCTATCGCGAACCCGAAGTACACAAACCAGTGAAAGGTCGACTGTTTCGCAACCACTGCCAGTCTCTCAGAGCGTTTCCGAAGACCGGCCATCGGGCTTCTCCACATCGCCACCTGGCGCAGCAGATGTCGGCTATCGCATCGATTCAGACGAAGAACCGCAATGCATGCCTCTAGGTGCAGTTGAACGACGACAATTAGAAGATGTGGCGAACTCTTGGTATTCAGAGCTTGGCGACGCCAAACAACGCAAGTATTGGCCCTATCGGTCGCTTGACGAGCGCATTCTCATAGATATGGCTGCACAGGGCGATGCCGAAGCAATGCTCCAATTGGGGCTGAACAAGTTGTGGCGCGCAACCCGCGTGTCGGGGTCGAAGTGGCCGATGAACCCGGAGCAGGTTGTTGCGGACACGCCGCGTCGGGAGCCAATAGACGCAGAATTGTTCACAAGTGCAGAAGTCGATCTACACAACGCTGCTGTGAATGGCAAGATCTTTGCGTTGCGTCAACTGGTGAGAGAGTACGAATTCGATCCTGCTCCTCTTATGGAATTCATCGCTCCGGGGGACCCGATGCCACTAGACGACGCTATCAATGCTCACATCGCTTCATACCATCTGTTCGAAAACTATGTTGTAGATTCTCCGATAACGTCGGTGGATTTGCCGCTCAGCGATGAGGCGCGAATGCGTGCGGAACGCTTTGCGAAAGGAAAGATGAGCGGGGTTAGATTTTTTCGCCAAAAAGCGGGGTACGCAACGGAAAAAGTAGTGGTCCCAGATGCTGTGCTTATGCTAATGGCAAACGACACGTGCCAACGATAACGAGCATTCGTATCGCAATGGCCTTCCGAACACAATTCCACTGCCAACTCAACGCACGTGCCAGCCATAAAAAAAGCCGCAACCCAAAACGGGTTGCGGCTTTCTCTAAATAAATGCTTGGCAGTGTCCTACTCTCACATGGGGAAACCCCACACTACCATCGGCGCAGAGCATTTTCACTTCCGAGTTCGATATGGGATCGGGTGGTTCCTACTCGCTATTGCCGCCAAGCAAACTGGTATGAATCGACGTGTCCTTGCGGCTCACGGCGCTTCAAAAAAGGTTAACAACCTGGAAATGTTTTGACGTTCTTAGAGTGTCGCTTCGAGTGACTAACTTTCCGCCTGACTTCGTTGCAGCCCTTGCTCACTCAGTCACGTACCGATGTACGCTCCTTCGCTCACAACGCCTGCGCCTCGCCAGTCGAAAACTTAACCGACTCGATAAGGATTTCGCCTTCGCGTCACACCTCAGCAAGACTGCTTTGGTGTTATATGATCAAGCCGCACGAGCAATTAGTACTGGTTAGCTTCACACATTACTGCGCTTCCACACCCAGCCTATCAACGTTGTAGTCTTCAACGGCTCTTTAGAGACCTCAAGGGTCTAGGGAAATCTTATCTTGAAGGGGGCTTCCCGCTTAGATGCTTTCAGCGGTTATCCTGTCCGTATATAGCTACCCGGCAGTGCCACTGGCGTGACAACCGGAACACCAGAGATACGTCCACTCCGGTCCTCTCGTACTAGGAGCAGCTCTTCTCAAATTTCCAACGCCCACGGCAGATAGGGACCGAACTGTCTC
>JBCCCC010000198.1:0-4920 GCA_039033695.1 Pseudomonadota bacterium
ACCGAACGAGCTTCAGCCACAGGCCCACTTGTGCGAGCAGACTTTGTTTTTTGCGTCGCAGAGCGTTTAGCCATATCTGCGTCTCGCGAGTAGGACGCCAAAAAAGATGTGTAGCCCGCCAAACCCAATACCGAGAAGGATATTAGACCACTCGGATGGCGCGAATAGTGTCATAGTGCCAAGCAACATGTATGACAAACCCATGGCGCCGACCAAGGGAATTGACAGTAGACTCGCCGCTGAAATACCAGCGCCATACAAGAGTATCCAAGTGCCCGGAATCACGGCCGTTACCCCGGACTGGGCTAAGGCGAGCGTCAGTGCAGCGGCTGCGACTAACGCTGGGCTCAGACAAAGCAAGAATCGTCTCGCGACACCTCGGTACAGAACGACACCCTGCTTTGAAGCGTTTCGCACTAGCAATGCAAAGCCCAACGGCACGGCAATACACGCTGCGAGCAGCCAAACCCGCATCCAATGCGCTGCGAATTCCGGTTGTGATGCAATCACCGCCGCGATGATACCGATGCAGCCCATTGCGATTGCCGGCGACCCGGGAACACTGGAAAACGACCTCGCCGTATTCATGGTCTCTCTGATGTAGCGCAATGTCCCCAAGGCGTGCGTATCCATCGCGACGACGCGATTCGAGCCGATCTCTGACTGGGATTTGGCGAGCTTCATAGCTAAATACTAGTTACTCAAGAAAAAACTATCAAGTACTTTGCTAAGCAAAGTTTGTTTTAGCTAGCAGATATTCATCATGGTCCGAAACATCCTCTGGAACTCGTCTGCGACTTTGGGGCTATCGAGAAACGTAAAGCTCATCGCGTCACACGTGGCAATAACACAATCGTCAGGGCAGGAACTTCCACTGCCATTGCTAGCCACAATGAGAATTTTCTGCGGTTGTAATCATGCATTTAAGGGTCGTCCGCCGCCGCTACCGTTTCCTGCGGCGGCGGACGTCCTCCGGTCTGCTAGTCGTCGACCAGCAGATCGGCTACCGCGTCAGCGCCGGCTTGTAACGCTTCTAACGGGTTCAACAGGTTGAGCTCGGTCACATAGTCGGTCCCATTGATCGTGACGAAGGCCGAGTAGCTAGATCCGCTCGCGATGTAGCCAAATCCGGACGGCACTGGCAGCACGCTCAACCCGTTGTCGACGTCTTGCTTGGTTTGCTCGACGTTCTCGCGAATTGGCAGGTTGTCCACAATGTCCTGCGCCGCGATGCGCCGGTCACTGGTCTCCTGGATGAGCGGCACGTTATCACGTGCCTCGGCCACCGAAGCGGCATCGCTAGTGCTCAGAATGTCGCGTCTGAAACGTTGGTTGTAGAGCGTAAATGTCTGATCGAAAGGCCCGGCGTCGATTCGCTGGCGAACAGTAATCGTGTAGTCATAGCTGCGCCGGTTGTAGGCCTCTGACAATGCTGCCTGGAGCGCTGCGCGCAGCGCCTCGTCGTCATCTTCCAGTGCTCGCGCCTTCAGGTTCTGCATCGCGGCGATGTGCGGCGCAACATTCGATGAGGCGGCATTCCGGGCTGTGGTCGCTACGGAGTCGGCAATCGCGTTTGCCGGAGCAACGTCGTCCAGACAGACTCTGACAATGACAGTCCTGCAGGTGTTGCGCATGGTTGACAGCGCCGAGCTGCGTGCTGCTGAGTAGACCGCACCAGGAATTCCCTGCGCCGTCGCGACCGCCGCGTCCATCATTGGCGGCAGCGCCTCACGGAGTCCACGAAGGCTCACTTCCAATTCATAGTCTGCGGTTGCTTGCTCAAGATCAGCAATCGAGTCGTCAATGCGGGCCAATTCACGATCGAGTGACTCAGACACATCGTTCTGCAGGCTCTGCTCGAAGTTGTTCGGATACTCGATCCGACCGATCGTTTCAGAGTTGGCGAACTCCAACGACATGATGAGCCGCTCGCCCTCACCTGTGGTTGATCCCTCGAAGACCACACCGTCGTTTGACGCCTCAATACGACCCGCAAGATCGCCGGCAGGAAGCCTGCTCTCAAACGTGCCGCCAATATCGAAGAAGAAGTTGCCGATGCTATCGAATCTTGCGTTGCCGTTGAAACCTCCACGCGGCAGGATGTGAAACCAATCCGGGACCCACGTATCTTCCTGCTCAGCCCCAACATCAACCGTGAACGACCAAGCAGCTTCTGCCGCCAACGGTTCGACTGCGAACTGCGCGCTCAGGCTAACGTCGGCAAAGTCGAACACGCCGACATTGAGGACGCTGAGACCGAAGTTGGCAATACCGTTAACACCCGTGCGATGTTGGAAAGGCGAGTTCAATGGGTCAGCCCAATCGATATCGCTGAAAGTCGGCTCACGGACAACGCGGTAGCCCTCGACTTCGAGAAGTTCCACGCCACCCTTCAAGCCGAAATTGAGCGTGCCACGCTCGACCGAATCGCCGCTGAATGACACCAAGCCGTCGAACGTCTGGATCGGCTCGTATCGCAACAGACGATTGTAGGATTCACCGAAACCCACACCCGTGCCGTTCAATTCCCCGTAGCGATACAGCATCGTGTCGGTCGGATCGGAGATAATGTGGATCTGACCTTCCACAATCGGCACCTCAAAGTTCTCAACGTTGATGATCGTTGGATCGACCGGGTTAGTGACGCTCAAGCTGACACCAGCGTCGAGGAAGTAGACGAAGTAATTGATGTCGTCAGGTAGCTGGATGCCGAAGGTCGGGTCCGCGCTGATCTCTGCGCCGCTCATCATCTGGACGAACGCTTCGATACCGGCATTCACTGCGACATTGTCCGCGATCACTGGCGGCAGGCTCGTTTCGCCGAACAACTCGAGCAGATTGCCCTCCTCATCAAACGCCAACGTCAGGTCCGCGTCTTCAAAAACCTGGGTCCGCTCGCCAGTGTCCATGGTCAGGGTGCCGACTGAGCGGTATCCGTCATCGGTTGGAAATGTATCGCCGCCAGGCGCGAAATTGGCCATCGATAGTTTTTGCGGCGTGACCATCAACGAAAATGCCGTCAGATCCGTTGTTGCCGCGCCATCCGAAACCGATATCCGCACATTCTCCGTCGTGCCAATGTTGGCGGCGAATGGCGTTCCGGACAGCTCGCCAGTCGCCGTGTCGAACGACGCCCACATGGGTTGATTCTCAATACTAAAAGTCAGCGTGTCGCCGTCTGGGTCACTGGCTGTCGGCGTGAACGAGTACGTGCTGCCAGCACTGATGGAATCGGCAGGGTTGCCGCTGATCGTCGGCGCGGCGTTGGTCGGCTGCGGTGGTGCGGTTGAATCGCCGCCGCCGCTACCACCGCCGCACGCTGTCAGTAGCAATCCGGCTGCAGGTATTGTAATCAATAGGTTACGTGTCTTTTTCATGGCCTTGCTCCGTTGAATGGTTAACCCATATTCGAGAGAGCAAGGACGGGCACAGATTTTGCCCAAAAAGAGCATCGTTGCTGTTGCGAAGATCGAGCAGAGCGGCGATGCGTTTTCGTCATTGTGCGCAAGCGCTGTTGCCTGTTCTGCTCAGATAACTCGGGCAACTGCCAATTCGCAAGGCCCCATGCTAGCATCCGGCGCAATGTCGGAATCACCAGACAACTCGGGCAAAGCTGACACCGCAGTGGCAGACGCGACACCGCGAGATTCGCGATCGGACGCGCTGAAGAGCCTGCGCGATCGCACCGATGAGCTTGAGCTGATCATCTCGAGCTTAACGATATTCGCACTGATTTCGTTACCCAGCTGGCTCTTTGAAGCCTTGTCGCAAACCTACACGCACTTGTCCACCAGCTTCGCGATTGCGGGCATGTTGGGCATTACGCTGGTGACCGGTATCTGCTATGGGCTGGCGGCGTGTTTCATCGTGCACCTGATGGTTCGAGCCTATTGGGTCGGGCTGATCGGTCTGCGCACCGTGTTTCCCGAGGGCATCGACTGGAGCAGAACGCCCGGCATCGGCCCGATAACACGACGGTACTATCGACAGACGTTGCCTGATCTTGAAACGGCGACGCAACGAGCCGACAGGCTCGCCTCGTCGTTATTTGCGGTGATCAGCCTCTTAACGCTTGGCACGCTTTGGCTCGGCATCGTGGTCGTGCTGACGTTGATGGGCAGCGGCTGGATCGGCGCACAGTTTGGCTTGACCAATGCGGCGCTCGGCCTGGCGACGGTCGTGTTGCTCGGCATCTATATCGGGGTACCAATGTTACTCTGGTTGCTCGACTCCGTCGTTGCGCGTCGTTTCGAGGCCTTGCAAAAGAACGCGGTGTTTTCGGTAGTTATTCGATTGCTTGGAGGCATCTACGGAATTGTCTATCCGCAGAGACTCGTGCTGCCGGTGCAGCTCACGCTGCAGAGCAACACGCGGCCCGTCATTTTCTACATTGCGCTTACGCTGAGCATTATTGCGATTGTGTGGGTGGGCAATGCGCGAATGGCTGGCTGGCGGGTGTTCACCCTGTCCGGAGAGTTCACCTACCTCGACGACAATGATGTCAGAGGTGGGTTTCGCAGTACATTCTACGAGGACATGAACAGCAGCGAAGATCGAATGCGTGGGTGGCCAAGAGTCGACAGCTTCACGCAGAAAGGCGGTTTCGTTACGCTGTTCTTGCCCTACCAACCACTGCGGGACAATTTGATTCTCGACGACCTCTGCGAAGCGTCGAATAATGACGAAGACGCGACCGTCTGTTTGCGCAGGCTATGGTCGGTGAGCATCAACGATCAACCTGTCCCAATTGATGGCTTCATCAGTGCAGAGCGCATGGACATCAACATGCGCGGCCTGTTGGGTTTGGTGCCGATGACAGGCCTGCAGCCCGGTATGCACCGCATCGAGATCGTCTGGAACCCGGAGGCCAATGAGGACGATGTGCCGATTGACGATCGTTATAGCGCAGCACGTAGCACC
>JBCCCC010000199.1:0-4779 GCA_039033695.1 Pseudomonadota bacterium
CGCTAATCGCTCCACCTCAGACAGATTCGACAAGTCGGCCCGATAAGCCTGCACGATGCCTGCGCCGACAATATTGGACAATGCACGTTGCGTCGCAGCCAGTTTGTCGTCGCTACGACCGTGGATCAGTACTGTATGCCCCCCGCCGACTAGGAGCTTGGCGGTCTCAAAACCGATACCATCGGTGGCACCGGTCAACATTAGGGTCTTAGTCATCATGCATTTCCTGTTGTGAAAAATCGGGGAGTATGTGCTCAGCAAGGGCCGCTAGTGTTTGTGCTGTATCTGAACGATTGAAACGCAGGTTTAGCGCAACATGGTTGACGCCAATACGCTGCCGCGTTTGCAGGTACTCGCGCAATGAATTTATGCCCAAGCGCAATCCCAGGTGAATGGGTCGTGGTGGCGTATCGGGGTCTCGTGCAAGATCGATGTACAGCGGTTCCATAACGGGCTTGTCCCGCTCGCCTGCCGCGGCGACACGAGCGCGATAGCTATCGATGAGTTGCGATTGCGCATCTACAGATCGCGGATAGGTCATCCAGCCATCGCCATTAGCCGCAATCCATTCCGGAGATTGCTGGCTAGAGCCAGTAATCAACAGCGGCGTTTTGCTGGCCGTGGGTTTTGGCAACATGTCAATGCCACCGTCGATGCGACCGAACGCGTTCCCAAACCGTGGCATGGGTTCGGTGACATTGCGGATGTACTCATAGCTCTCCCTGAACAAGCGTCCGCGCGCTTCAAACGATTGGCCCAATGCTGGGTACTCCAACGGCCGATCACCAGAGGCAACGCCAATAATCAATCGCCCGTTGGACAGCACATCCGCTGTTGCGGCTGCCTTCGCAACATGAGCGGGATGTCGCAAGGGCAAGATCAAACTCGCAACACCAAGGGTGATACGGCTAGTCTGCGTTGCAAGCGCGCCGAGGTACACTAGCGGGTCATAGATCTGTCCGGCATCTCCAAACGAAGGCACATTGAACGGCACATCACGCAACCAAACGGCAGCAAACCCATAGGACTCTGCAAGCTGCACGCGCTGCAGATGGTCTCGCATCTCAGGCACGGCACTTTCGGCATACGTTTCGATAGGCACAACAAGCCCGACTGATAACCGCCCGGGATTGAAGACTGCGCCAAATCCCTGGTTAATCGACTCGAATTCAGCTAGTTGCGATGATTGTTGTCGTTGCTGTTGCATGCGACTACCCGTAACGCACCAGGGTTCGGCTCTCGATGCTCTTGCGCGGCGCAGATGGGTTACTCGTACTGCAAATGTCGAGCGCACTGTGTCCAAGGAAGGCACGCCCACGATTGTCATAGATATTGAAAATAGCGACCTCGTCAGGTGTCATCGCAGAGAGATAAAACCACTGGTGATCTGGGTTCGCCGCCACACCGAGAATCTGGCCAATACGATCCGGATAAATTAGCTCGATCGTCATCCAATCCTCCGCTTGCATGGAACTTGGGCGGATGAAACCGAGCGGTGACGTCTGGATGGTGTTTTCGACCGGGCGCCAGACATTAACGAAGCCATAGTGGCCGTGCTCAAAAGCGCGCGCCCGCACGTCGCCAACTATATCGATCAAGCGATTCTTGGCGCCTGCCGTACTGTAGTCGGTATGTACGTTTCGCGCCGGCTTGCGAACAGCATCGGCGTCATCAATTCGCACTGTATGGTCAAACACAATGACTTCAATTGCGCCGATCGTGCGTTCGAGTAACACGCGCAGCTCTTCGTTATAGGTCGCCTGCCATTCGATACGATCACTGAAGTTTTTGACACTGCTCGCGTTGAACTCGAACGTGACGCTGTCTGTGTCGAAGTTTGGCGCCGCGCTGCTGCGCATGTCCTCAACCGCGACCTTTCGTGCGACGAGCTCCGGCGAAACCAGGTTGCCGGCGATGCCATCGACATCGAATCGGAACGCCTGCGGTTCAGCGCGCTTGATGTGATAGTTAACTATTGCTGTGTCATGCATCACTGGATCTCCAAGTCCATACTCAAAGCGAGATGTCAGGCTACGCTCGAGCCAAAACAGGCTATTACGAGCGTTTCTTTAAAGAAACAGCAAAAATTGGATATCAGTATTCGGTTTTTGCATATAATCGAGCTATATCAGGTCAAGTAGCGAAGCTATGGATACCAACGGCATTCGACTCTTTGTAATGGCCGCCGACATGCTTAACATCAGCGCCGCCGGTAGAAAGCTCGGTCTCGCTCCGGCAGTCGCCAGTGCGCGGCTGGCAAAACTCGAGAAGCAGCTCGGCGCGGACTTGCTACATCGATCAACACGCAAGGTGTCGCTGTCGATCGACGGCGCCGAGTTTCTGCCATACGCTCGCGAAATTCTCGCTCAGGAGGATGCAGCGAGTGCTGCGCTGGGGCACGGCAGCAGCGATGTTTCCGGTACCTTGCGCTTCGCGGCGTCGAGTACTTTCGCGCAACAATACATTGCGCCAATCCTGCCGGAGTTTCTCAGCCGCTACTCCGGCATAAGTCTCGAGCTCATGCTATCGGATACGCAGATGAACCTGATCGAGGGCGCATACGATCTCGCATTGCGCAACTACGCCATCGAGGACAGCAGCCTAAGAGCACGGAAACTGGCAGATGACCAACGCATTCTTTGCGCGTCACCTGAATACCTCGCGCAATACGGTACGCCAAGTGATCCGAACCAACTGGCGGACCATCAAATCCTGGCCTTTATGGGCGGGCCCGCAAGGAAGCTGACATCGCAAAGTGGGATGCGCGAGTGCACGTTCCCGCCGCCGGGCGCAAAAAGCCGCGTGATCTGCGATGACGGCGCGAGCATGAAAATCGCTACCAAAGCGGGTGTCGGCGTCTCCATGAACTCCCGCTGGAGCGTCAACCAGGATATCCAGGACGGATTGCTCGTGCGCGTGTTACCCGACTTCCAGGTCGAAGATCAATCCGCGATTTGGTTGGTCTACCCCAAGTCCAATGCGCTGACAGCCAAAGTACGCGTATTCATTGATTTTTTGATTGAAAAGATTGGCGAGCCACCGATCTGGGAATACGCGTAGCACCTAGATCCAACAAGACAATCTGGTTAGCCGGTGGCAGTCGGTGAGTATTGCAGCGTGCCATCGCGACGTACGATTCGTGTGCTGCGAACCGTTTGGGTAGAGAAATTGCGGGTCTCGATCGTTGATAGTCCCATGAAATCTGCACGCGCTTCCTCACGACGCAAGGTCAACTTGATGAAGCCACGACGTCGGCCGTCGACCCAATCCACGCCGGCATTCTGCGCTGCGATCAACTCGTCGTAGCGCGTTGTGGCGACGGACCCAAGCTGCATGAAGGGGCGCGGCGACGTAATGCCGCTCGTACCCAGTTCAACGCCAACTGGTTTTCCATTGTCACGCAGCAAGCGATTTTGCCAGAACATATGCGTGTCGCCGGTGATCACGAGCAGATCATTAGCGCCTGCGCGTTCGACCAAATCATAGAGACGCTCACGCGCTGCCGGATAGCCATCCCAGGCATCCATATTGCCAGCCAATGCGATCTCCCCAAACTTCGCCAAACTTCGAACAAGATCTCTGGAGCCTTCATCGAGCCCCTGCGTTGCCGCCTCGAAGACAGGGTCATCAAGTCTGGGCGCAACAACCCTTGCCAGAATGGTCTGGTTTGCCAGAATACGCCACGGCTGACCCTCACGGACCGATGACGTCAAACCCGCCGCTAGAAAACTGGCGTCCGACGCAGAAATCATACGGCGATGTTGGGCACCGACGACGCGCTGATAAAACTCGGCGGCAGACTCAGCAGTTTCCAGTGCTTCGCTATGTTCGGAGAGCTCAATCTGTTCGGACCGTGCGAGATGCCTCGTCTCAACCGTATATAGACTGGCGAGATCACCAAACCGGAAATGGGCGCGTCGGCTTTCCGGCGGTTCACCGAACCCCGGCTCTCTCACCGGCATCCATTCGTAATACGCACGCAGCGAGATGCTGCGCCGATCCTGCCAGACACCTTCCCCGGGCTGATGATTCTGTGCACCACCCGACCACGGATTGTTGGTGGATTCGTGGTCGTCCCAGGTCGGAATCAGCGCGTGCATAGCGTGCAATGCGAGTGACCCTGGTTCACTCTTGTATTGAGCATGGCGTTGCCGATAGTCCGCCAATGTGACCGTCTCATGAGACGGTTCATGGTTACGTCCCAATCGTCGGCCGTCGTCAGCACCATAGCCATCGTCGCCGTATTCATAAAGATAGTCGCCAAGATGGACGACCACATCCACATCGGCGTCGTCCGCAATTGCCTGGTAGCCATTGAAGCGACCAAATGGATAATTCGAACAACTGGCAACGGCGATCACCAGCTGATCCAGCCGCCCGGTCGGCAGCGTCCGCGTGCGACCGACCGGTGAGATGTCACCCGCCGCGTCGAACCGATAATAGAGTACCTGCCCTGGCGGCAATCCCGATGCAAGGACTTTCACGGTAAAGTCCCTGAGCGCCGAGGTGGTCGCGCTGCCGCTGGCCACTGGCTCGCGCATCTGGGGATCGGTGGCGACCATCCAACCGACGCTAATCTCACTGGCCTGACCGGAAACACGCGTCCATAAAACCACGCTGTCCGTGTCAGGATCACCACTGGCCACGCCGTGCGCAAACACTTCCGTCGAGAAAGTCTGCTCGCGCAGTTGCGCGCACGCGGCGGGCGCAAGCAGTGCCGAGGTCATACCAACAACCGCTTGCCGGCGATTCAGTTTCATACTTAGCACTCCACACCAC
>JBCCCC010000200.1:0-4764 GCA_039033695.1 Pseudomonadota bacterium
GTCTACGACTGCGGTCGGCCCGAATGGCGGCGTGGCGACACGTGATACTTCAGTGAACTACGACCCCGCGACCGGAGTCACGCGAAACCAGGTTACGACGCGCCCGAATGGCGACATCGTTACGCGCGACGGTAATGCCCAATGGGATCCGGCAACGCAGACCTACACCCGCAATGGCGTGCGCGTTGGGCCGGATGGTCAAACCCAAAGCGCGGATGTCACGGCAAGCCGAACCGACAACGGCGCGCAGCGCACGGCGACCCGCACCCGTCCGGATGGCAGCGAGGTGACCCGCACGCAAGAGGTCGAACGTGACAACGGTGACGACGAGTAGCACGCCGCTTGCGCGGTAGGAGCGTATCGCGTCATCGAATGAGCTCCCTGAGATGAGTACGTTGAGACAGTATCCCCTGTGGCTTTTATGAGCCAATTAAAAAGCCCGGCAGCGCGATGCTGCCGGGCTTCTTTTTTCGCAACGATCTTCGCGAGCGTACCGGGCTTGCCCGGCTGACTGGCGCAGGCCTCAGGAGGCCTGGTTACCACTGGGCACGCCAGACTCCTCGCGCTTGGTGTGATCAAAGATCGTTGTTGCAGCACCGATCATAGAAGTCATGTCTGCAAGGTTGGCCGGCACGATTAACGTGTTGCCTTCTTTGGCCAAGTTGCCAAACTTCGACAGGTAGTCCTCGGCGATGCGCAATTGCAACGCTTTGTCGCCGCCTTCCATCATGACCGAACGCCCGACTAACTCAATGCCGGCTGCCGTTGCCTTGGCGACTTCCAGAATCGCCTCGGCCTCACCGCGGGCTTCGTTGACCTGCTGCGCCTGGGCCGCTTCGGATTCAAGCACCACGCGCCGCTTTTCACCCTCGGCCTCGTTGATCTTCGCATCGCGATCACCTTCCGAGGTCAGAACCGTCGCGCGCTTCTCGCGCTCAGCCCGCATCTGTTTCTCCATCGCGCTCAACACGTCTTGTGGCGGGTTGATGTTCTTGATTTCGTAGCGCAGGACCTTCACGCCCCAGGGATCGGACGCCTTGTCGAGTTCGTCGACAACGGCAAGGTTGATCGCGCTTCGTTCCTCAAAGGTCTTATCAAGATCAATCTTGCCGACCTCACTACGCAATGTGGTCTGCGCCAACTGCGTGATCGCGAATACGAAGTCGCCGATACCGTAAGAGGCGCGCTCAGGGTTGGTCACCTGCAGGTACAACACGCCATCAACGCCAACCTGGACGTTATCTCGTGTGATACAAACCTGCTCGGGAATGTCCATCGCGTGCTCCTTGAGGCTGTGCCGGTAGGCGACGCGCTCAAGGAACGGCACAAGGATGCTAAAGCCAGCATTGAGTGTGCGCGAGTATTTGCCGAGCTTCTCGACAACGAATGCCTGTTGCTGCGGCACGATCACAGCGGTTTTCGCGAGCACGAAAATAATCAGCAGCGCGAAAATACCAGTGACAATGAAACCTGTGTCTAATCCAAACATTAAATTGTGTCCTTCTATATGTTGTTCTGTTCGTCGTGGTGCGGGTCTTGTGAGCGACTACATCGACCCGACCCGGTCGATCTCAAGCTGCGAGCCGTCGGCTGTCTTGATGATGGCTTGTTCGCCGGCTTTCAGCGGTTCACTGCCTACATTGACCGCGCTCCAGCGTGAGCCGCGAAACTCAACGCGTGTCTCGCCGCCAGCGGCGACGTCTTCCAATACCGATACGTGGCGCCCATCGACTTGATCGGCGAACCCGATCGTTTCACCACGCAGCTTGTCGTATAGCTTGCGTCTGAACGCCACCATCGTCACCGCGGCTAGCACGCCGAATACCAGCCATTGCAGCCAAATTGGCATGGCAATGCCCATGAAAACCAACAGGCCGGTAATGATTGCGGCCAGGCCAACAAAGACCAGGTAAAAGGCCGCATCCACGGCCACCAGTTCGGCACCCATCAGTAACAGGCCAATAACTAACCATCCCCACCAAACCATAGTGTTCTCCTGTGTTGCTAACTCTACTGCCGAAAACACGCGTCGTTCTCGGCGGTCCAGTCAGCACGGTGTGCCAGCAGGCTTTGTTATTCGATTTGTGCAACGGATCTGCTGTTTAGTCCAACCAGTATACGGGTTCGCAGCCTTGCACCGAATAGCGCGCAAGTCGTTGATTAGCTGAAAGTCAGCCGAGCGAATCGAATTGTGAATCCCACCAGTGAGTTGCAATGACCGTGTTTTCTCGTGGAGGGACCGTTTTTTGAGCCTGAAACGAGCTTTTTCAGCGAAAACAACGGTTTCCGGCGCATCCCGGGCGATGCTTGCATCCGCTGCGGTTGACGCGACACAATGCGGGCGGGGTGTATCGCGGTACGCACATCGAAAGCGTGCAACTAAATGAAGGGATCAGGTATGCGGGTCATAACACTAACGGCGGCGGCTCTGTGGCTAGCCTTACTGTCGCCATCGGCCATCGCCGAGGCGGCGTCAAAAACACCCATCAAGGTCGTGGTTGTCACGATGTTCGAACGCGGCGAGCTGCGCGGTGATGATCCCGGTGAGATTCAATTCTGGCTTGAGCGTCTCAGCCTCAATACAGAACACCCGTTTTCGATGGGCGAGGCGAGCCTCTACAGCAACGAGGATGGCGTCATGGCGATTCTGGTCGGCGGCGGCATTCCCAACGCCACGGCATCGATCATGGCATTGGGCGTCGACCCGCGCTTCGACCTGACCAAGACCTATTGGCTGATTGCCGGTATTGCGGGCGGTGACCCGGCCGATTTGTCGCTTGGCTCTGCTGCCTGGGCGCGCCATGTCGTCGATGGTGATCTGCTGTACGAAATCGATGGTCGCGAGATTCCGGACGATTGGTCTTATGGCATGGTGCCACTCGGCGCGGATGCGCCAACCCAGGATCCGGAAGATCTGTACGGCGGCTGGACCTTGAATACGATTTCGTTCTCGCTGCATAAGGGCCTGGTCGACTGGGCCTATGACCTGACCAAGGATGCGCCGCTCGAGGATGCGCCGGGCATTCGCGAGTTTCGCAAACTCTACAAGACCCATCCGAATGCGCAGCGACCGCCGTTTGTGACGATTGGCGATACGCTGAGTGCCAGCACCTATTGGCACGGTGAGTTACTCAATACCTGGGCGAATGACTGGCTGCCGCTATACGCGGGCAGCGATGCGAACTTCATGACCTCGAATATGGAAGACAGCGGCACGCTGACGGCACTGCATCGACTTGGGCGTGCCGAGCTGGTCGACACCGATCGCATCCTTGTGCTGCGTACCGCGAGTAATTTCACGATGCCGCCGAAGGGCAAGACAGCCGTCTGGAGCAAGACGGCGCCGTTCCCCGATAACGGCATTCCGGCGTTCGAGACTGCGTTCACCGTGGGCAATATGGTGGTCCAGGCCATCGTCGACGGCTGGGCGCAATACGCGGAAACACTGCCGGTCGTTTCCCCTTGAGCGCGCTCGAGCGTTACTTCAAGCTGTCTGCGCACGGCAGCAGCATGCGCACCGAGGTGCTGGCCGGCACGACCACGTTCCTCGCCATGGCCTATATAACGGTTGTGAATCCGTCCATCCTTTCCGAGACCGGCATGGATTTTGGCGCGGTGTTTGTCGCCACGTGTATTGCAGCGGCGTTTGGCTCGCTCGTCATGGGCTTGCTTGCCAACTACCCGATTGCGCAGGCGCCGGGCATGGGGCAGAACGCGTTCTTTACCTTTGCCGTGGTTATTGGTGACGGTCATAGTTGGGAAACGGCGCTGGGAGCCGTGTTCATCTCCGGCATATTGTTTGTGGTGCTTAGTGTGCTGCCTGTGCGCGAGTGGTTGATCAATGCGATCCCCCGCAACCTCAAGTTGGGCATGGCCGCTGGCATTGGGCTGTTTCTTGGCTTTATTGCTTTGAAGAATGCCGGCATCGTCGTGGACAACTCCGCCACGTTGGTGGGGCTCGGCGACATTTTCGGTATTGAACCACTGATTTGCCTGCTCGGCTTTGTGATCATCGCCGCGCTTGCCGCACGACGCTTCGCAGGTGCGGTCGTCGTGGGCATTCTTGCGGCGTCATTGATTGGCTGGGTTAGTGGCCACACGCCGTTTGCTGGTGTGTTCTCATTGCCGCCGTCGATAGCGCCGGTCGCGTTTCAAATGGACATTGCCGGCGCGTTGCAGCTATCGATGATCACCGTGATCTTATCGTTCCTGATTGTTGATGTATTCGACACGGCGGGCACGCTGGTTGGCGTGGCGACCCGCGCCAAATTGCTGGACGACAATCATCAGTTGCCGAGACTGCGACGCGCGCTATTGGCAGACTCGACGGCAACGGTTGTTGGCGCTGTGGCCGGCACGTCGTCGACGACCAGCTATATCGAAAGCGCGGCTGGCGTTGAGGCGGGTGGGCGCACGGGGCTAACCGCGGTCGTGTGCGGCCTCCTGTTCCTCGCATGCCTGCTGTTGGCACCGCTTGCGCAAAGCGTGCCGGCCTATGCCACAGCTTCGGCATTGTTGTTCGTCGCCTGCCTGATGGCGCGCAGCCTGGCAGATCTGGATTGGGACGACGTCAGCGAAAGTGCGCCCGCCGTGATTGCCGCGCTGGCCATGCCGCTATCATTCTCGATTGCCGATGGCATCGGTCTTGGCTTTATCAGCTATGCGCTCATCAAGATCGTTAGTGGGCGCGCCTTGCAGTGTCCGGCGGCGGTGTATGTCGTTGCCGTGATCTTTGCGTTGAAGTATGCGTATCTTTGAACGCCA
>JBCCCC010000201.1:0-4628 GCA_039033695.1 Pseudomonadota bacterium
CTTTGGTGGTTTTCCGGGCACCATCTCAAGTTCTCCGACGACGAACTCATTCTTGGGCGCGTCCTCGACGATAAACGTGTCGAAGCCAAGTGTTTGGTGCTTATCAATTTTCGTATCCAATAGAGATTCGTGCGCCACGAACGCGCTGAGCGACATCACTTCGCCTGCCAAGTCACGGACAATCTCTCCACGCACGGGCTGCGGCATGTGCTGATTCGCCGCCTCAATCAAAAACGACTGGATGTAGTTTTGAACGGTTTCGCCTTTGAGAGGATCTTCAGGCCCGCCGACCTTCACAAAACCAAGCAACTGACGTTGCTTCGCCTGCATGCGGATATTCTCGTTCTTAGGCGCATCGTTATCGACGATGCAATAGATGCCGGGCTCAGGAAATGCCACCAATACATCATCACGATAACCGGGATGCAGCATGGTCCGTTGTTGCACATTGACCCGTGAGCGCGTGAGGCCATCTAGCGCAATTGAAAGTTGGTCGACCTCATCGCCCGCGCACAGGTCGCCAATGAACGCGTCTCTTTGTTGCGTACTGCCGGCCTCATAGGCCAACTTGCTCGCGTCACCCGTGAACGGTCGAAAACTCACCGAGACCGAACCGCTGACGCCCGCCTGGATGAATCGCCAACGTTCAATCTCGCCAGCAACCACTCCGTCTATCGTGGGAATCACTCGGCCATTTATTGCTGTATGCCTGCCGGATACCTCCCAGCGGATTCGCACATCTGGGATACCGGATGGTGTATCAAAGTTCTCATACATCCCAAACTGGTTGTAGCCCTCGACCATACCGATATCATCTTCGTCGCAGATCCAAAAGCCGTCCTCATCCGTCTTGATGTCTATTGAGCCATCGTCTTGCCTAGGGCCGCAGGCATAGGCGATCTGAGTCAGCGTCAATATGCGCTCTCCGATTGGCGCGCCCTCTTTTGTGCGCAATAGCGTATCTATGTCGCCGCCGTGATCGGTACCTGGCAAACGCTCTCCGCGAATGATCAGCGGACCCCCCATACCACTACTGACTTGCAATGCAGTAGATCCATGGGTGTGTGGGTGATACCAGAATGTGCCGGCTGGGTGGTCGGCCGGAATATTGTACTCATGGGTAAACTTCGCGCCCGGGCGCAGACTCAGAAGGACATTGTCCGAGTTGCCGGCGGGACTCACCCACAGGCCATGCACGTGCATGTTTGTTGTATTGAAACAATGCGGAATATTAATGTCGCCGTGATCGATGCAAGACGGGTCGTCAGCGGGTAAATAGTTCTCTAAGTTGAAAAGGAAAGTGTCTCCCGGGCGCAAATAGATTGCCGGTGGCACAAATGGCACATCTGGGTCAGTGCCAACCCCTTGATAGCTGCGCAACCGGACCTTGTCCATTCGCCCTGTAGCGGGATTAAAGATCTCGCCGTCGGTGTAGCCAATGCGAGCGGTCCATTCCACCGTCCCGGCCTGTCGACTGGCTAGAGCCGACCGCGTTGCCAATTGTTGTTGAGGGGATGAGTAGCTCGCATAAGTTATGCCGGCAGTTGGGATACTGGTGTCTCGCCCGAGCGCGCGCTGGTCATCGGCGCTTGCCTGATCAGCCAACATCAGAACCATCAGCACCATCGTGCTCTGGAGTGTTCTAGCGTAGGTCAGCGCATAGTCTTGCATAACTGGGTACTCACTCAATGTGTTTAAGGCAGGCTGCGATAAGGCGGAATCGGCGACATTCAGCTGTCTCCGATCGTGAATTCGATCACTGACGGTGTCGCCGTCTCTTGCCGGATGCGATTCGTTCTACTTGGGTCATCAAACAGTCCGGTCGTGCGGTTGCCGGCTAAGTCTTCAAGTCTCGGATCTACAACGACCTCATAGGTCCCTGCACGCCAAGTCTGGCTCGGCGTAAATTGCCAGCTGGCATCGCTGCCGCCCGGCGCGATTGCGCCGGGTACCCGGTCACCTGAGCTTGCTTTCACGCGAATCCTGTACGCCAGTGTGAGATGATCCAGTGGTTCATGGAAATCAATCCTTAACGGCTCAAACGAAATACACATAAAGTCTCAGAACGTTCAGTGGCAACATGTTTACGCACGGGTAGACATCCACGACACGAGGGCGGTCGGCGTCATCGCAATGTGTTTCGCCATCTACGGCCATCGGGCTAGCTCCCAACAACCCGACCAAGGCGATAGACGCAGCTGTTGTTGAAGATCCCATCGGTGGTGCCGAAAGAGTCACTCAATCGATAACGAGATCCGGATATCCCTCGATCGGCTTGACCATGTTGTGGAACATCTTGGTGCCCTTCTGACTTTCCGAATATTCGTAGTCCGGAAACGTATACTCAGATACAAAGTCCGACAGGCGGAAATAGACACCCTTCATGGACGAAATCAGATCCACATCGCCTGTATCGATATTGCGACGCAAAGCCAATATCATCTGCGCGTCCTGATTGTCGGCCTGAAGTGTCCCGGCAAACGGTACGTGCGTGCCTTCAACACCCAGAGTATCGCCGAGTCCGCCAAAGGCCTGTTGGAGCCCCGGCGCCTTTGCTAGGTCATCCATCTTGATCAGATTTGCACTCATCTCTCGGTTGATTACCAACACAAAGTCTTCAGGCTGTCGCTCCATGTTGTATGCCGTAACGGTCAACACCTCCACAGGTGTGTTGCCGTAACCGAGCTCTGCAATTGTCTTGCCAACCACATGCGCACCGTCCTTGAGGTCATCTGCCGGTATTGTCACCAACGGCGTGCATGTGTACGCAGCGATGAGTGTCTTCTTGCCGTCCACAGAAGCAATCGACATAGCCCGAATGGGCGCCCGTGTCTCATTTTGATTATGCGCAGTGTGGAACATCTCGATGCTAGTGATCTTCGCATCGCCGTCGAATGGATAACTGACTTGACGCAGAGTCGAGGCGAACTCACCGTTTGATAGGCCCGCGATGTACAGGACACCATCATCGAATTCGAAGTCCGTGACAGACAATGAAACCGCCGGAATCTCGCGCCAGAACGTGACGCCGTCATCAGGAACTTCGGCGAGAGCGACACTGGTGAATGGCAACTTCGCGAAATCGATCGATCGAATTGCGCCATCGGCAGTAACAAGAATGAGCTCTGGTCGTACACCGTCAGCTGTTTCGATCGAAGCTGAGATAAAGGCCGCTTTGGTGACCGGGTGCACGGCCAGATCATGGTAGCGAATACTCAGCGCGTCAACGTCGAAATGCTTTGCGAGCTGCGAGCCGAAGCCAACCAGGTTGTATACTGTCGAATCCAGATTGCCTGTTTCATCGGGGATGTCTTTCAGTTCAAACGCATAGACTCGACCTTGCGCTTGATCAGCGGCGAACAGCACGTTGGCACCGCCAAACTCAAGCACTGAGAGCATTTGAGGTGCGACAGTTTCAGCGGACATAGCTGATTGGCTTGCCGCAGAATTGCTCGAAGTCATTGGTCCTGCAGCGCACGCCGCACTCATCGAGAGCACTAGAAAACAGAGTACGCCCAGTCGAGTTGCTAAGGTTTGCATTGTGAATCCCCGTTCGTTAGAGCTCCCAATTATTAGTATCACCTGCGGTCATTCACGAGTAGGCTTTAGCGTGCGCACCTCGTGTGCGCGCATCGAGCAGGTAGACACTCAGCGTTGGCATGGGCTGTTGTTAATCTTATGTTGAGATTGTTTGGCAGTAGATCGCTCGACGTAAACACGAGATCACCTCAACACAAATGCTACGCGGCTGATTAAGAGTTCGACATCGTGCTATGACGATTTCGTTACGCAACGCGACAGCCGAAACGCATACCGTGAATCATTAGTCGGTGCGCAGGTAGCCGGTGATCTGGAACATCCGAATCGAGTGTCCTGACGGCCTGACAAGCCGAAGATCTTTGGCCCACTCACGGTGTAGCTAGCACTTACCTATTTTGGAGTATTGTTCATGCCATGACTCGAACGAATTCCCCACATTCCTTCCGCGCGGCGATCCGTGCACATACGGCGAGAGATAGAAATCACCCTGGAGAATACAAAGGGAGCTCCAGCGCGTGAAATGTGTCGGAATCACATGGGCTTCGCATTCACAACTTTCAGGTTCCGAGGCTTTCGGATAGCCGCTCGCGTATCGCGACGTATCATTCACTTGCGACAAACGCGATACAGCTGACAGTCTACTCTTAAGAGCGCCTGGCTCGCTGAATGCGGTTACCACTCCGGAACAGCAATGCAAGAACAATATAAGAAACTATGGTTGTGGATGATAATTCCATTTATCGTGACTCAAGTTACCATTGCGATGGATTACTGGGGCGACTTCACCCGCAATACCTGGGCCGTGCATGTTCACTACTGGAACGCAACGCTGTGGTATGCGTTCCTTATCTCGCAGCCGAAGCTGTTTGCCTCGAGCAAAATTGAGGCGCATCGAACCTGGGGGATGTTCGGCCTGCTGCTTGCCGGAGCTATGGTGTTCCTCGGCGTTGGCCAACTCAACAGGGATATCGTTTACGCAAACTTTGCGCGCGATAATCCCGGCGACATGGGACCATTCGAACCCTGGTTCTTTTTTCAAGTCATGCTGATTGAGATCATTCTGATCTCGGCATTCGCCATCGCCGTCA
>JBCCCC010000202.1:0-4627 GCA_039033695.1 Pseudomonadota bacterium
CTGGCCACGCCGTGCGCAAACACTTCCGTCGAGAAAGTCTGCTCGCGCAGTTGCGCGCACGCGGCGGGCGCAAGCAGTGCCGAGGTCATACCAACAACCGCTTGCCGGCGATTCAGTTTCATACTTAGCACTCCACACCACGCTTGTAGACGTCGAGAGTCTACAGAGATCGCGTGACAAGCGTGTAACAATGCCACGCGTTGTGCTGAGTACGGAAGCTCCGTTCGTGTTGCTGCCATCCGAGGTCAGAGCAAGATTGGACCGACTCTAGGCTGCGTTCAACACCGACCGGGACGGCACACAGGCAAGACAGAAGCGCGACCTGAGCCAGTCCGTCTCCCAGGCAGTGCCGCGATCAGTAATAACCAACTCGCGCTTGTCGAACAGGCACTCGCGGAACACCGGCATGCCCGCTGGACGTTTGCGTTACTGCGTAGACCCATGGCAATACGACAGCGAAACGTTCACCAAGACCGAGGCTTGGACCGCCGATCGCGATTACACGGTCTTCGCTGGTCATGAATCCACCAACTGGCGGCCGCTTGCGCCCGGCCGTATGATGACCCACCTGACCACTCGAGTTCGACCAAAAAGGAAAACACGGATGCATCGTTTATGGACTGCCGCCCTGCTTTTGCTGGCAACCCCCTCATGGGCGCAAGAAGTCGCCGAGATACCCGAACCCGTGCGCTCGACCGTCGAGTCACTAATTGCACAAGGCCTGAATGACGATGTCGGCTACACGTTCGTTCGCGACCTCACCACGGAGGTCGGACCACGGCTTGCCGGGTCCGAAGCCGAAGCACGCGCTCGGCGCTGGGCAACGGAGGCGCTCAATGAGCTAGGGTTCTCCGATGTTCGTACCGAGCCTTTCGAGATCCCTTATTGGTCACGCCAGGTTGATCGGGCACGCATTGTCGCGCCAGCGCCGCAAGCATTGGTGATCACCGCGCTCGGCGGCTCAACATCAACACCTGAAGGCGGTGTCGAGGCAGAGGTTATTCGATTTGAAAACATGAGCGAACTACGTGCCGCCGATGCGCTCAAAGTGGCTGGTAAGATCGTATTTATCGATGAAAAGATGACCCGAACGCAAGATGGGTCTGGTTACGGCATGGCTGTGCGCAAGCGTCGCAACTGCGCGACGGAGACCAGCGCGATGGGCGGCGTTGCCTGCCTGATTCGCTCGGTCGGCACACAACAGCGTCGCTTCGCACATACCGGCATGATGTCGCGTAGCGAAACCGTTGGCGACGGTCCCGCTGCCGCGTTGTCACCGCCCGATGCAGACCAGCTGACCCGGCTGCTGGAGAAAGGCCCGGTTCGCGTGCATATCGACATCAAGGTCGAGACACGCACCGATGCGCCGTCGGGCAACGTCATTGCCGACGTCATTGGGCGCGAAAAACCCGAAGAGATCGTGTTGATCGGCTGTCATCTGGATAGCTGGGATTTGGGTACTGGCGCTGTCGACGATGGCGCCGGATGCGGCATCGTGGTCGCCGCCGCACATCTTATCAACACGCTCGATGAAGCCCCGAGACGCACCGTTCGCGTTGTGTTGTATGGCGCTGAAGAAGTCGGCCTGCTCGGCGGCTGGGCGTATGCCCGCCGTCACGAAGATGATCTGGACAATCATATCCTTGCCGCCGAAAGCGATTTTGGCGCAGACAAGGTGTGGCGCTTCGAGACTCGGTTTGGTGATGGCGCACTGCCCTACGCGCGCGCAATACAACAAGTACTCGCGCCGCTCGGTATCTCACCGGGCAACAACAATGCATTTGGCGGGCCGGATGTGTCGATGCTGCCGCGCTACGGGGTGCCGGTAGTGACGCCGCGGCAAAACGGCTGGGACTACTTCGACCTGCATCACACGCCGGACGACACGTTCGACAAGATTGATCACGCCAAATTCAACCAGAATGTCGCGACCTATGCGGCGTTTGCTTACCTCGCTGCAGAGATGAACTGGGACTTTCGGCAGACGATGGAACCCAAGGTAGAATCGGCGGCCGATTAGGCGCCAATAGCGCAGGCGACAGCCTTGGCACAACGGCACGGCGCAGGCAATCGCCGCCATGCGCACACGTGGCACCGCCCCTTCTTTCAGTAGCGCGACCAAGTCAGGCTCTGAATTGACACGATGACGTGTTCGTGCAATGGCGACTGCTTTACATACCGATAGCCTTGAAAAATCGCTACACTCCGATGCCAGTCTAGAAAACCAAAAACGGAGCGCGAAATGAGGTCACTGGTTCGCTATGTATTGTTGGGATGGATTCTGATCGCGCTGCAGGCGCCCTCTGTGGCGACCGCCGAGGACCAGCATCCACTTGCCAGTTTGCCGCTCAGGACCATCGGGCCGGCACTGATCTCCGGGCGTATCTCGGATTTCGCGATGCATCCCGAGCATCCGCACATCTACTACGCAGCCATCTCATCCGGAGGGCTGTTCAAGACGGAAAACAACGGCACAACCTGGACGCCGCTATTCGATGGCGAGGGCTCGTATGCGCTCGGCGTCGTTGAGCTGGCACCAACCAATCCGAATATCGTCTGGGTAGGCACGGGCGAGAACAATGCGCAGCGCAGTGTGGGCTACGGCGACGGTGTCTATAAGTCGCTTGATGGCGGCGCGACGTGGTCCAACATGGGCCTGAAAAACTCGGGCCATATTAGCCAGATCTGGATCGACCCGGAAGACTCAGACATCGTACTGGTTGCCGCGCAAGGCCCGCTGTGGCGTGATGGCGGTGACCGTGGTTTGTACAAGACTACTGACGGCGGCGATAACTGGACGCGGATCCTGGCTGTCGATGAGCATACCGGCATCAACGAGTTCGTCGTTGATGTGCGCGACAGCAATCGCATCGTCGCATCGAGCTATCAGCGACGCCGACATGTGTGGACGCTGATCAACGGCGGTCCCGGCAGCGGCATCCACCGCACAGAAGATGGCGGCGCGACTTGGACAGAGATCACTAGCGGTCTGCCTAAAGACAACATGGGTCGCATTGGTCTGGCCGCGGCGATTACCGAGCCGGATCGAATCTACGCGATCATCGAGGCGAGTGATGACGAAAAGGGCATTTACCACTCGGATGACTTTGGTCTTCGCTGGGAGAAGCGTTCGAGCCATATGACTACCAGCCCGCAGTACTACAACGAGCTGGTCGTTGACCCAACCAATGCGGACCGCGTGTTCTCGCCAGATACTTTTACGTTTGTCAGCAAAGACGGCGGCTACAACTGGGAGCGGCTTGGCATCGAGCATCGCCACGTCGATGATCACGCGTTATGGATTGATCCGGAACTTCCAGAGCACATGATTATTGGCGGTGACGGCGGTATCTATGAGACATTTGATGACGGTGACAACTGGCGCCATATCGGCAACCTGTCAGTTGGCCAGTTCTATCGTATCCAGCCCGACTACGCCGAGCCGTTTTATAATGTCTGTGGCGGTACGCAGGACAACAACTCGCTGTGTGGGCCGTCGCGCACGACACTGACGCATGGTATCACCAATGCAGACTGGAACCTGATCCTGTTCGGCGATGGCTACGAGCCGCAATTCGATCCCAATGACCCGGACATCATCTACACTCAATACCAATATGGCGGCCTTGCGCGTTACAACAAAGTCAGCGGTGAACGTGTGTTTATCGCACCGCATCCGGCAAGCGGTGAGAACGCCTACAAGTGGAACTGGAACACGCCACTGATCGTCAGTGCACATGACAGCAAGCGGCTATACTACGCTGCCGAGAAACTATTCCGCTCTGATGATCGCGGCAATAGCTGGCGCGCAGTCAGCCCCGATCTGACCCGGCAACTCGATCGCAACACGCTGGAAGTCATGGGGCGCGTATGGAGTGTCGATACCATCGCCAAGAACGACTCAACGTCAAACTATGGCGCGGCCATCGCGTTGTCAGAGAGCTCGGTTGAAGAAGGGCTGATTTATGTTGGCACCGACGACGGTGTCATGAATGTCACCGAGGATGGCGGCGCTAGCTGGCGTCGTGTGGACTCGTTCCGCGGCGTACCCGACATGTCGCTGATCGAAGACGTGATCGCCTCGTCTCACGATACAGATGTTGCCTACATGACCATCGACAATCACAAGCGCGGGGACTATAAGCCGTATGTACTAAGGACGGAAAACCGCGGGCGCAGCTGGTTGTTAATCTCAAACAACCTGCCCCAGTGGGGCTCCGCGCACACCATTGTTGAGGATCATGTAGATCCGGACCTACTGTTCGTCGGTACCGAGTTTGGCTTGTTCTTTACGCAGGATCGCGGTGATACATGGCATCGTCTCAAGAGTAATTTCCCGACGATCTCAGTACGCGATATCGAGATTCAACAGCGCGAGAATGACCTGGTAGTCGGCACCTTCGGACGCGGTATATACATCCTCGATGACTACACGCCATTGCGCACCAAAGCTGCTGACGTGCAGCCAGCACATCTGTTCGATGTGCGCGATGCCTGGTCTTACGTGGTGGGCGACAAAACAGGCGTTGGCGAGAAGGGCTTCCGCGGTGCGGAGTTCTATACTGCCAAGAATCCGGAGTTCGGTGCAGTGTTCACCTATCGCCTAGCAGAAGCTGTCGAGACTGCA
>JBCCCC010000203.1:0-4603 GCA_039033695.1 Pseudomonadota bacterium
GCCTGAGTTGGCCGCTCACGTAACACGACACGGAGAACAATAACGATGCGCCTACTGATACTGACTACCGTCCTGCTTGCGAGTGCGACATTGCATGCCAGCGATGCGAGGCCGTTGCAGAGTGCCGATGTCTTTGACCTGGAGTTCGCCGTTGATCCGCAGATTTCACCGGACGGACGGCAAGTTGCTTATCTGCGTATGAGCAACGATATCATGACCGACCAGGCGCTCACGCATATCTGGCAGGTCTCCGTAGACGGCAAGCAGCATCGACCGCTGCTGTCCGGCCCGGCGCGTTTTGGTAGCCCGCGCTGGTCGCCGAGCGGCGATCGTCTGGCCTATATTGCGGCGGCCGGCACGCGAGGGGCGGAATTGCATGTCCGTTGGATGGACACCGGGCAGACCGCGCTGTTATCGAACCTGCCGGAAACGCCTGATTCGATCAGCTGGTCTCCCGACGGCGAGCACATTGCGTTTACGATGTTTGTCGCCGCCAAGCCACCAACGCTCGCAACGCCACCGTCCAAGCCTGCCAATGCGCAATGGGCCGCGCCGGTGACCGTTATCGAGTCGATGCCTTATCGCGTCGACGGGCAGGGCTACCTTGCCACTGGCAATACGCATGTTTTCGTCATGCCTGCCGAGGGTGGGACGCCGCGCCAACTGAGCAGTGGCGACTACGATCACAATGGCCCGTTGAGCTGGTCGCCCGATGGCACCGGTATAGTCTTGTCGGCAAACCGGATTGACAACGTCAACGATGACCCGACAGAGTCAGAGTTGTGGCTGATCGATGTGGCGACGGGTGACATGACACAACTCACTGACCGCAATGGCCCGGATGTGGCACCGACGTTCTCGGTGGATGGGCGCAGCATTGCGTATCTGGGTTATGACGACGAGCTGCTTGGTTATCACAACATGCAAGTGTACGTGCTCGATGTTGCAACTGGCGAGTCGCGCAGTCTGACTGCAGACTTTGATCGCTCGGTTGATGCGGTCGCCTGGGATGGCACATCGAGTCGACTCTATGCCCAGTATGTTGATCGCGGCGAGACGGTTATCGCAACGCTGACTCGCAGTGGCCGCCTAACGCCCTGGCTCGACGATGCGGGTAGTGCGGGTGCTGGCCGGCCCTATGCCACTGGCAGTTTCTCGGTCGCCGGCAATGGCGCGATCGCCTATACGCGCGGCAACGCAATGCGCCCCAGCGATGTCGGCACGGCACGTCGGAACGGCCGGGCAAGCACGCTGACCTCATTGAATGAGGATCTATTCGATTTGCGGGATGTTGCAACGGTTGAGGCTATCGAATGGCAAAGCGCTGTCGGTGATTATCGTGTTCAAGGTTGGATCGCGAAACCGCCGGGCTTCGATGCGAACAAGCAGTATCCGCTGATTCTGGAGATTCATGGCGGCCCGTTTGCCGCCTACGGCCCGCACTTCTCGGCGGAGGTACAGTTGTATGCCGCTGCCGGCTATGTGGTCTTGTACACCAACCCACGTGGTTCAACGAGCTACGGCGCTGAGTTCGCAAATGAGATCCATCACAACTACCCCAGTCAGGACTACGACGATCTGATCTCGGGCGTCGATGCCGTCGTCGCGCAAGGCTATGTCGATGAGGACCACCTGTATGTAACTGGTGGGTCGGGCGGCGGCGTACTGACCGCGTGGATCATTGGCAAGACAGACAGGTTCCGTGCAGCTGTCGTGCAAAAGCCGGTGATCAACTGGGCAAGCTTTGTGCTGACGTCAGATTTCAGTGCGTTTTTTGCCAAGTACTGGTTTGGCACTATGCCGTGGGAAGACCCGATGGCGTATTGGAAGCGATCGCCCCTGTCGCTGGTCGGCAATGTCAGCACGCCAACGATGCTGATTACGGGTGAACAGGATTTTCGCACGCCAATGCCGGAAACCGAACAGTACTACCAGGCATTGCAATTGCGAGGCGTCGAGTCGGCGCTTGTGCGTGTGCCGGAGCGATCGCACAACCTCGTGGGCCGCCCATCGCACCTGATCGCAAAAGTCGACAATATCCTCGCCTGGTTCGCGCGTTACAAAGACTAGGCAAGATCTAACATCGAGTCATAAGGAGCAAGTCATGATGAACAAAGTGTTATGGGCAGCGCTAGCGTTGGTCGTTGCTTCCGGCGCTCGCGCACAGGTCGCTTTCGACGACATCGAAACCTATCAGCGCGATGCTTTTGATCGTGACGTGACGCTATGCGATCGAATGGCCTCACATCCCAACGACCCGGAGCGCGTCACCGATGGTGTCAGCCGTTCGGCGATGGACATCGAAAAGGCGATAGCGGCCTGCATAGATGCGGTCAAGCTCGATCCCGATAACCCGCGACTGAACTATCAGCTGGCACGCGCTTTCGGGTATGCCGGCCGGCACGCAGAGAGCGACCCTTATCGACAGGCAGCGTTGCGCGCAGGCTACCCGCAGTCATTGTTCGTGATCGGCTACATCAGGCTCGAGGGTTGGGACGGACGCCCTGCGGATGCCTGCTACGGCGGCGAGCTGATTCGCATGTCGGCCAAGGCGGAACGCTTTGCCGGGTTGGTCGGATTCCCGCATTACCTGTTGATGGGTCGATTCGACGGCTGCGAGTCATTCCCGATCGTTGATGCTGCAGAGATTGCCGGGTTCCTTGCAATTGCCAAGGAACGGTCCAGCGACTACTACCAGGGTTTGTTGGTCGAGTCGTTGCAGGCGCAGTGGGCCGCTCGCGCGGAGTAAGCCGCGTCACGAGACGGGCCGTTGTCACCAAACCGTCATGAGTTGCTTGCTACCCTTAACAGAATTTGGTGCGACAAACGGTTGGTGTCGATATGTCCTTGTCATTGTGGCTGGCGCTTGCTGTCACGATTGTCGCGATCATCGTGTTCCTGCATTGGTACAGTTACGGGCACCTTAAATCGCAGATCGCCGCATCGCGTTGCTGGGATCTGAATATCTGCTGTGGCAATGTGGATGGTGGCGGGGTCAACGCTGACATTTTCAGACACAACGATCTGCCGAATTTTGTCCATCTGAACAATATCTATGCGCTGCCATTTGAAGATAACGAATTCGAGACGATACTGTGCTCGCATACGGCAGAGCATGTCGATGACCCGGATCGCTTTGATCGAGAATTACGGCGCGTAGGTCGAGAGGTGGTTTACGTGCTGCCGCCGCTGTGGGACTTGGCGGCGTGTTTCAATGTGCTTGAGCACCGGTGGATTTTTCTCTCAATCCGAAAGTTGCACTATCGCTTGCCGCGCCGTGTACCGTTGCCTTTCGCGCGGCGCATACAGGCGCGTCTTGGTCAGAAAATCGCGGCTTGACGCTCTAGTCACCACCACCCGTTGGTTTGTACTGTTCGGCCTCCTCTTCGGTCAATTGTTCGACCGTGAGATACCAATTGGTGAAATTTGAGCTGACCTCAAACTGGAACCGACCTTCCTGGCGAAACAATTTCAAGCCGTTGCCGGGGCGAAACGTGCGCAGGATCCGGCTGTCCATAAACCCTGAGTCTGCATCGATCAGATGCAGCTGAAACGCCTGCTGCATGCGAAAGTCGCTGTTGATTCGCCAGGTCAGGAGCCAGGGGCCGTCCGTAGAAAAGCTCGCGGTGCGACCGTCTCTATCACCGGAAAACTCGGCGATAACCTCGGCCGCGTGCGTCGTCGACACGAGTAACAGGCTGGCGAGCGCGGCTGCGGCAAGTGGCAGTCGTTTGTGCATGGTCGGGCCCCTTGGGTGGCGGTCTTGTGCGTATGTTAGCGCAGATTGGCTGGTCTGCAGCTTAGTATGACCGGCGGCATGCTGGCCGGTTCCGCCCGCGGCCCTAAATTTTGTGCTGGGCTGGTCGCTAGCAGGGCAAGGACATCGAATGGACAGCCGAGCATGGATGACGCCACGGACCGGTGGAAGGATGAGTATCGCGCGCTCGTAAAGGAGCAGGCGGCAAACGAACATGAATGGAACCAAGTGCGCCAGCTACTGGCGGACATGCTCAAGGCAGTGTTGACCAGCTGCCTGGGGCGCAGTGATGAGCTCGATGATCGCATTGGACGCCTCCGACTTGATGTGGATGCTGCCAATAGCATCGATCAGATGCGACAGGTTCAGGATGCGGTGAGCCAACTCGCACGGCAGCTTGTCAGCGCGCCACCGACCGCCGTGGCACCGATTGAGTCTCTCGCGGACAAGCTCAACACTGTGCGCGACAACTTCGTCAAACGCTTGATTGATGAGCCGCTGTTGGCCGAAGAGGCAAAGACGCTTGCCAGTGAGTTTTCCGAGGCCCGGGAGCATTCTTCGGCCCAAGGTGATCTGGATCTGTTAGCGGAACGCTTGATCGAAGCGTTTCGGTCGTTGTCGCAACAGAAGGCTGAAACGGAGCGGTTTCTCAATGAAGTGCGCGCGACACTGTCCAGTCTCGAGCAGTGGGCTATGCAAGACGTTGAGCGCGTCAGCGCACAGCGATCGGCCAATGATAGTCTGCAGCAGGACGTCGCGGCCGAGGTGAGCTCGCTCGAGTCTCAGGTTGCCAGTAGCGCGTCGCTGGATGATCTGAAGCAACATATGCGCAGTCGAATCGCAGCC
>JBCCCC010000204.1:0-4577 GCA_039033695.1 Pseudomonadota bacterium
CTTGTTGGGTGAAAGCGGCACTGGCAAAGAGCTACTGGCGCATGCGTTGCACGATTTAAGCCCGCGTGCAGACCAGGCCTTCGTCGCCATCAATTGTGCGGCGATACCGGAGAATCTGCTGGAATCTGAGCTGTTTGGTTTTGAGAAAGGCGCATTCACGGGCGCTGCCAAGCAGACACCGGGAAAGGTCGAGGTGGCAAACAATGGCACGCTGTTTCTCGATGAGATCGGTGATATGCCGCTTGCCTTGCAGGCAAAGCTTTTGCGGTTCCTGCAGGAGCGCGTCGTTGAACGCATCGGCGGGCGCGTCGAAATACCGGTTGATGTTCGCGTGGTGTGCGCGACAAACCAGGATTTGAAGGCGCTCATCGCGGAGGGTGGTTTTCGTGAAGACCTCTACTATCGCATCTGCGAAATTGAGATCAATATTCCGCCGTTGCGCGAGCGCCAGAACGGCGTGCTCATGTTGGCGCGTAAGATGCTGGACAAATTCGCCAGCAAGCATGGCAAGGCGCTACGCGGCTTTAGTGAAGATGCTAAGCAAGCCATGTTGAGTCACGCCTGGCCTGGCAATGTCCGTGAGCTCGAAAACAAGATCAAAGGCGCGGTCATTATGGCCGAAGGCCGTCAGGTGACCGCTGAGGATCTTGGCCTGGATGTTGACGATGGTGCCGAGATGTCATTGAATTTGCGCGAAGTCCGCGACGCTGCTGAACGCGATGCGGTTCGCCAGGCAATGGTACATACGAGTGGCAACGTCTCACGTGCCGCCGCGTTACTGGGTGTCAGTCGGCCGACGCTTTACGATTTAATGGAGCGCCATGCAATCGACGCTGCAGGCTTTGGGGCCAACGCAGGCTAGCGCTCCTTGAAGGTCTCTGGGTTCAGGTCATGACGGGCCAGTAGCTTGTAGAAGTCCGTGCGGTTGCGCTTGGCCAGGCGCGCGGCCTGGCTAACGTTGCCGCCGGTGATCTGCAGTATCTGTGACAGATAATTGCGCGTGAACTCATCACGTGCGTCGGAGAAAGACGGCAGTTTGTCACCGTGCGTGCCCAGTGCTTGACGCACCAGCTCAGCGCTGATGACCGGCGAGTTGGATAGCGCTACGTTCTGCCTAACAACGTTAAACAACTGTCGAATATTGCCTGGCCATTCCGCCATTACCAGCAGCTCAAGCGCCTCGGGCGCGTACACCTTGCGTTCGCTGTCGCCCTGCTCGGTGAGCTGTCGCAGGAAATGCGATACCAGCAGCGGTATATCCTCACGTCGTGAGTCGAGCGGAGGCATCTCGATGTTGACCACATTCAGCCGGTAATACAGGTCTTCGCGGAACTGTCCTTTGCTCATCAGCTCGCGCAAGTCACGGTGCGTCGCTGACAGCGTGCGCACATTGACGTTGACGGATTCCGTGCTGCCGACCGGGCGTACCTGATTCTCCTGCAGCACACGCAACAGTTTGACCTGCAATCGCATTGGCATGTCGCCGATTTCATCCAGTAGCAAGGTGCCGTTATTGGCGGCCTGGAAAAGCCCTTTGTGTGCCGTCGTGGCACCGGTGAACGCACCTTTTGCGTGGCCAAACAGCTCGGACTCGAGCAGGTTTTCTGCCATGGCGCTGCAGTTGATCGCCACGAATGGCTGCTCCGCTCGCGGGCTTGCACGATGGATCGCGCGGGCCAGTAACTCCTTACCTGTGCCGGATTCTCCAGTGATCAGCACACGAGCGTCTGTTTCGGCCACCATACGCGCCTGGGTGAGCCTGTCACGCATCTGCGCATTGCGTGTGATGATGTCGCTGGCCCATTCTTCCATGCCGCTTGAGGTGCCCGATATCTTCAGCGCCTTCTCGACGTTGGCAAGCAGCTCTTCCTTCTCGATTGGTTTGGTCAAGAAGCCAAACGCGCCGCTCTTGGTTGCTTCGACGGCGTCGGGAATAGTGCCGTGCGCGGTCATAATCAGCACGTTGAGCCCTGGCGCGCGCTGCTGCAATTCCTGCAGTAGCCCGATACCGTCCATCTTGTCCATTCGTAGATCAGAAATCACAAGGTCCGGTTGGAATCGGCCAAGCACGGCGAGTGCTGACATGGCGCTCTCGACTGCTTCAACCGTGTAGTTCTCTGCACGCAATCTGATACTGAGCAGCCGGAGCAGGCCGGGGTCATCATCAACGAGCAGAATTCGCCCGCGTTGCAGGCGCCCCGATTTGCGTGCGTTACTCATTGTTCGGCTCTCGCTCAGCCGGTGATCCATTGCTAGTTGGCTCATCTTCGCGTTCCCTGATTGAGCGCTCGATCAACGTGATCGCTCGCAATTTGTCTTCGGCCGCGGTCAACTCAGACCGCAGTTTGGCATTGTCCTGTTGCAGCAACGAGAGCTGCGCTTTCGCTGCGGCCAGTTCCCTCTCGTTACTGCGCGTCGCGCTGTTGTTGGCTTGACGTGCGACTGACTCGGCAGAAATTCTGGACCGCAACAAGCCAAGGTGAACACTGGCCAACAACCGCTCATCAGATAGCAACAGCTCAGGTTGCAGCAGCAATGACGTCAACATGCCATCAGCGCGCGCAAGGTCAGTGTGCGCGTGTCCGGGCGTCGCTAGCGCCATCGCCAGGCGTAGTTGATTGGTCGTTGTCGGCGCTCGCTCGTAATCCAGTTGCAACTCCCGCCATGCCCTGTCGCCCGCTACGGAGTCGGACAGCAACAGTTCGATGTCGGCAAGATATATCGAAAGCGTCGACTCTTCAACGCTAAGTGTTTGATTTGTCGCCGTTTGGCGACTATCCAGCAAATTCTCGACGGCGCCGCAGCCCGCCATGAACGCGGTCAGGCATACGAGCATGAGGGCACAAAGACGGTTGCGTCCCGGGTTGGCGCGTGGTGGTAAGTGGCTAGCCATTAACGACTCTCCGCGCCTCACGTTCGGCGAATTGCTGGGGGATGATAATGCGCAAGTGCGCACCGTTAAATACAACGGTGTCGCCGCGCTTTGTGGTGACTGCGTGCTGTTCATCGGAAATATCTACTAACCCATCATGAGCCTGAACGCACTCCAGTACAACCGACAAGCCGATGCCTGTGCCGGCGACCAACCCACCCTGGGGCTGTTCGCCCTGGTAGAACGCGTCGAACACTTTCTTACGTTCACTCATCGGAATGCCCGGTCCCTGATCGGCAACTTCAATGCTGAACTGGTCTTCGCCTTTCGCGGCGCGCAACCACAAGCAGCCGCCCTTTGGCGAAAACTTGAGTGCATTGGATACGAGGTTATCGAGTACGGTGCGAATCATCTCACGGTCAGCGAAGACGTCCATCGGTTCAAGGTTGCTCAGCAGCCGGATTTGTTGACTGCGCAAGGTCAATGCATGCCCTTTCAAAACGGATTCCACCACGTCACGCAGCGGGAACTCGCTGCAGGCCAAGACTTCGTTGCGGCTTTGCCAAGCGCTGAAGTTGAGCAGGTTTTCAATCAGTCGTTGCAGACGTATGCCGTTGCTACGCAGGATATCGGTTACCTCTTCCTGCGGCTCATCCAGCTCGCCAACCGAACCATCGAGCAACAGCTCGGTGCCCTCGCGAATGTTGGCAAGCGGCGTCTTCAACTCGTGCGACATATGCCGCAGAAAGCGGTTTTTCTCTTGCGCGAGTTCCAGCAGCCGTCGTCGCAGCCATTCGAGCTGATGTCCCAGTGCCTCGAGATCCGCGGGCCCATGAACTTCGATACTGCGCGAGAATTGCCCCTCACCCAGTTGATTGATTGCCCTGTCCAGCACACGAATGGGTCTGCTGACGCGCCAGGTAACGAACAGCATGGTCACGACGCTCACCGCGGCCAGCACGATGGCCTGCCAAAGCAGTGCCGTGCGTGTTTGCTCTGCATCTGTTTGCAGGGCCGCAAGTTGTCGATCGATGTCGGTATTGAGCAAACGTTGCAGCGCATCGGCATCATCGCGGGCCCGGGTGAATTGACTGATAGCCCGACCCGCGCCATCTGCATCGAATGGCTGGCGAACCATGCCGACCAATAGCTGATTGATGTTGTCATCGATACGTTGCAGCAATTGTTGCGCGTCCGCATTCGCGGTTTGTGACCGCAGCGCCACGATGGCATCTGCAACCTCCCGACTGTCCTCGCGCAAGAAACCGATCAGTTCGGCATTTTCCGAAACCTGATACTGGCGCGCGACGCGCTCCATGATGTTGAGCTGTTCTTGAAGCTTGCGACTGTTTTGGGTCGCATCAATACCTTGCACGATCAAAGACTGGCTGCGAGTCGTGAAACTATCCAGCTGGAACAGTGCCCACAACAGCGCGATGACCAACGGCAGCATAATGCAGCCGTAGCCAATCAAGACCATGGCATTAATAGAGCGTGGTTGTGGAAAACGAAAGCCAGCCATCTGCGTCTCTAAGGTCAGTCTTGCCAGTACGCTGTACTGTCGCGCTGCGCGATCTTCCGTTCCCAATGCAGTGCAGAGGTCACGATTGCATCAAGGTCGTCATAGCGCGGCATCCAGCCCAGCACGTCGCGAACTCGGCTGGCGCGGGCTATCAGTGACGGTGGATCGCCGGCCCGGCGCGCC
>JBCCCC010000205.1:0-4551 GCA_039033695.1 Pseudomonadota bacterium
CGACAATCTTCTTCAGGATGAACCACACCACGAAGCTGGTGCCGAACACCCAGGCGAAAATTGAGACGATGCCGTACAGCTGCCAGATTAGCGACGCATCCGGATTAGTCAGGCACACGGCGAGCAACCCCCAGATACCAACAACACCGTGCACCGAGATCGCCCCAACCGGGTCGTCAATCTTGAGCTTGTCGAGTGTCACAATCGACACAACCACCAATGCGCCGCCAACGGCGCCAATCAGTGTTGCGAAGCCGGGTGCAGGCGTAAGCGGTTCCGCGGTAATCGCTACCAGACCGGCCAATGCGCCATTGAGCGCCATTGTCAGGTCGGCTTTGCCAAACCAAAAGCGCGCCAGCAGCAATGCTGTGACCAGTCCGCCAGCTGCCGCCATATTGGTGTTGACCATGATGAGCGCGACTGCGTTGGCATTATCGACGCCGGTTACCTGGAGCTGCGATCCGCCGTTAAATCCGAACCATCCGAGCCATAGAATCAACGTACCCAACGCAGCCATCGGTAAGTTGCAGCCGGGGATGGGGTGGATCGATCCGTCTTTGCCATATTTGCCTTTGCGAGGTCCCAGCAGCAAGACGCCCGCTAGAGCGGCCGCAGCGCCGGTCATGTGGACGACGCCAGAGCCAGCGAAGTCGAGGAATCCGCCGACGTTCAGCCAGCCGTCACCCCATTTCCAAAAGCCCTGAATCGGATAGATGAACCCTGTCAGGACGATGGCGAAAAGAAAGAACGTGCCGAGCTTCATCCGTTCTGCGACAGCACCAGAGACGATCGACATCGCGGTAGCGACAAACACGACCTGGAAGAAGAAGTCCGACAGACCAGAGTAGTATGCGTCGCCAGCGGCAACGGCAGCCGCATCATTGTCGCCGCTCCCCAGGATGCCTATATTGCCAAGCGCATTGAATACGCCGCCCTGAAAATCGCCTCCCGGATACATGATCGCGTAACCGCACAGCATGTACATGATGGAGGCAATGGAATACAGCCCAACGTTCTTGGTCAGGATCTCGGCTGTGTTCTTGGCGCGGACAAGGCCCGCTTCGAGCATCGTGAAGCCAGCCGCCATCCACATGACGAGTGCCCCCATGACGAGAAAGTAAAAAGTGTCCAGGGCGTAACTGATGCCCTGTACGGTGCTAGTGAGTTCTTCCACCTGATAGCTCCCTTGTAATCGTTATACGGCTTCGGCGCCGGTTTCACCGGTGCGAATACGGATGGCCTGTTCCAGATCAGTGACGAAGATCTTGCCGTCGCCGATTTTTCCGGTACGCGCCGTGTTGATAATGGCTTCGGTCACCTGTTCGGCGATCGCGTCATCAACGGCAAGCTCAATTTTTGCCTTGGGCAGGAAGTCCACCACGTACTCGGCGCCGCGATAGAGTTCGGTGTGGCCGCGCTGGCGTCCGAACCCTTTCACTTCGGTGACTGTGATGCCCTGTATGCCAATATCTGCGACAGCTTGACGGACATCGTCGAGCTTGAATGGCTTTATGATTGCTGTAATCAGCTTCATGTGTGTTCCTCCCGTAGAAAATTGCGCGTTATTCGGACAGCGTGAACGACTTGCTGATACCGAAAATGATGGACGTGTCGTCGGTGCCGATCAGGTCGTCTGAGCTGAAAATGACGTCCAGGTGAGCGTCGACATCTGCGATCGTCGTTGAGTAGCCAAACTGCAGGTAGTCGCCGTCGAAGTCGTCACCGAAAGTGCCATACGTGCCGCTAAACCCTTCGTACTCGAAAGACAGCGCCAGAAAGTCATAGTCCTGATCGCCGAGCCCGAAGTTATCGTAGGTGCCGACTGTGTATTCCAGGCTGAAGTAGGAATACGCACCATAGAAATTCACCTCGGTGTAGCGGTCGTCGAAGTCGTCTGTGTACTCATACAACGTACCGCCGAGACCGAGCGAAAAGCCGCCTTCAAATTCATGTACATAGCCGAGGTAAAGATCAACCTCAGAGCCCTGGCCAACGTCGGCCGCCCAGGTGCCCACATAGAAACCGCCGTTCGCGTAATCCACACCGCCAAATGCGGAGGAGTCAGACTGCGGTACCCCGCGGAAGATGTATTCAGAGTCCCAGCCTATGTTTGCTGTGACTTCAGCATTGGCAGTGCCAGCGGTCAGCAGTGCAATGATGGCCAGATAGCGGGTTATTGTGTGTTTCATGAGGCGTTCTCCACGCGTTAGTTGTAATGATTCTTCCCCTGGTACGCCCATACCGATCGTGCAGGTTGCTAAATCGCAATGCCGGTGCGTTGCAAATTCACAAACAGCCATCATCTGCACTGCTATAGCACGTTGCGTGCCAAATCAGTTAAATAAATAAAATCAAATACTTAAGGTCGCAAAATGGCGCTGCTATGCGCTTTACAGGTGCGTTGTAGAAATGTTACGCACCATGTTGGTGCATCTTGATTGGCCAGTTTCTGGCACCATTTCAGAGATATTCGACGCACTAGTAACCCCGCAATTAGGAAACAATCTCGTGACAAACGAAGAGTCGGTCAGAGGTCTTGCCAGACGTTTGGCAGAGGCAATCCCGCAAAACATTCGCACGGCCGGCGAGGACATCGAACGTAACTTCCGTACGGTGCTGCGCTCCGGCCTTGGCAAGATGAATCTGGTTAGCCGTGAAGAATTCGACGTGCAAGCAGCCGTGCTGGCGCGCACCCGGCAAAGACTGGAAGCGCTCGAGGCCCAGTTGGCCGAGCTGGAGCAGCAAACGGACTGATTGCGGCGCCCTCTGGCACCGTCGGCATGCCGTGGCATGCGAGGAGTCAGTGTGGGTTACGCAAGATTATTCAGCCGTGCAGAATGCGGCCTTGAAGCGCCGCTAGTCACGGTCGAAGTTCACTTGTCCGGTGGCTTGCCCGCACTGAGCATTGTCGGGCTGGCAGCGACTGCCGTGCGTGAGAGTCGCGACCGGGTGCGTGGTGCCCTGCTCAGCAGCGGCTTCGACTTTCCCGTGTCGCGTATCATTGTCAATCTCGCGCCGGCTGATTTGCCCAAGCATGGTGGGCGTTTCGATCTTGCCATCGCGCTGGGCATCCTCGCCGCGTCTGGTCAGATTCCCGATGACTTGCTAGCGGGCTTCGAGAGCTTTGCTGAGCTCACGCTGTCTGGTCGACTGGCACCGGTCACGGGTGTGTTGCCAGCTTGCCTGCAAACCTACAACAGTCGACGACAGGCGTTAGTGGCCACGGCCAACGCACCGGAAGCGGCGTTGCCGCAGTCGGCGAGCGTATTGGCTGCCAACACGCTGCTCGACGTGGCCGCACACTTGCAGCAACGTCACGCATTGCCGGAATTCCATCGATCACCGTCGCGGCCCGCCACACCACCCCTGGCCGACATGGGTGATGTTCATGGTCAGGCGGCCGCCAAGCGAGCACTCGAAATCGCCGCGGCAGGTGGGCATAACGTATTGCTCGAGGGTCCGCCAGGTACCGGCAAGAGTATGTTGGCCGCGCGCCTGCCCGGGTTGCTGCCACCGATGTCAACGCACGAAGCGTTGGAGTGTGCGTCGATACAATCACTGCTGGGCTTCCATCACGAGCAGCACGGTTGTCAGCAGCGCCCCTTTCGTTCGCCGCATCACAGCGCCACCGCGCCCGCACTGATTGGCGGTGGCTCGCAGCCCCGGCCCGGCGAAGTCAGTCGTGCCCACAACGGCGTTCTGTTTCTGGATGAGCTACCCGAGTTCTCGCGCCAGGCACTGGAGATGCTGCGCGAGCCACTGGAGTCCGGCCGCGTGCATATCGCGCGGGCGGCGATGTCACTGTCTTTCCCGGCCCGATTCCAGTTGATCGCGGCAATGAACCCCTGCCCGTGCGGCTACTACGGAGACCTACAACGCGAATGTCGCTGTTCTAGCGAGCAGGTACAGCGTTACCGCAACCGGGTCTCTGGCCCACTGCTCGACCGCATCGATCTGTCAGTCAGCGTTGCTCGCGTGCCATTCAGCACCCTGACGGACCAAGCGGTGTCAGAATCCAGCGCCCGGATTGCGCAACGTGTGACGGCTGCCCGTGATATTGCAATACAGCGCCAGGGTGTGGCCAATGCATCGTTGCCGGCAGCGGCTCTGCGTAGCATGCTGGCCAGCAAGACTGACGCGATGCAGCTGCTTGCCGAAGCCGTCGACCGCTTCGCGCTGTCGGCACGAATCTGTCATCGCGTCTGCCGCGTTGCGCGCACAATCGCCGACCTTGCCGGTCAGGAGATAATTATGTCAGCGCATATGGCAGAGGCGCTGGCGTTACGGTTGGATGAGGTTGCCATTGATACGGCGGTCGTCTGAACCCGACGCTACGCTCCGGGCGCTACACGTTGGTCTTCCCTCCGACCCGAACTATCCCCTAGAAAGGAACGTAATAGGAAAACTAGACTGTCTTCGTTCCTGATCATGCTAGCGGCATGCAACGCAGTTGCCGCCGATAAGACCGAATGCGTCGTACTGCCAGAAGGCGACACTATGTCGTTCACCCTGACGTCAGACAGTGGTTTCAACAATTGCTTCTCTTTGCAG
>JBCCCC010000206.1:0-4538 GCA_039033695.1 Pseudomonadota bacterium
GACGTCAGGATACTGCGTTGCCGAATGATTCCCCCAGATGATCAGGTTACTGATGTCGGTAACGTGATTGCCAGTCTTGCTGCCGAGCTGGGCGACCGCGCGGTTGTGGTCAAGCCGGGTCATGGCGGTGAAATTACGTGCTTCGAGGTCGGGTGCGTTCGCCTGGGCAATCAGTGCATTCGTGTTGGCGGGGTTACCCACGACCAATACTTTGATATCTCGGCTGGCAACATCGTTCATCGCCTTGCCTTGGGCCGAGAAGATTTTTGCATTGGCTTCCAGCAGGTCCTTACGCTCCATGCCTGGCCCGCGCGGGCGCGCGCCAACGAGCAAGGCGTAGTCTGCATCCTTGAACGCGACATTCGCATCATCGGTCGCGATCACACCTGCCAACGTTGGGAATGCGCAGTCGTCGAGCTCCATAACGACACCTTTCAGCGCGTCCAGTGCGGGCGTGATCTCAAGCAGTTGCAGAATGACTGGCTGATCGGCACCAAGCATTTGGCCGGATGCAATACGAAAGCTGAGCTGATAGCCGATCTGGCCGGCAGCGCCTGTGATGGCGACGCGTACGGGTGTCTTCATGAGTAGTCTGCCTTTGGCATTGGTTTGCTGAATATCAAACCTCATTATCCCATAGGAACAGCCTCTGGTGCACTGCACAATCCCGCCGTAGCCTTTGAACCGCGTCACAGTTGCCGAAAATCTGCTTGCAAACCTTCGTTTTGGTGTTATAGTTGACTACAACACTGATGCAGAGGGTAGAGGAATGCACAACGAGCAGTCGTTTGAGACGACAGAAGATCACCGCCAGCAACGCCAGGGCAATATCTGGAGTGGTGTGGTCGCGTTGGCATTACTGGCCATGTTCGCACTAGCGCTGGTCGCGAGCGAGATCGAGTCGACTGCCCCTGATGGTGTTGCGAATTCGGCTAAGACAGCGATTGCCGGCCAGTGAGTTATTGCACGCCCCGTTTTTTTCTGCGTCAATGAGCGCCAAGCAATCTAAGCCCGACTGGAGCCTGATGGATCCCAATTGGAACGACGATCAGCCCATTTATCGGCAGTTGCGCGACCGTGTGGTCGCCATGTTGCTGGAAGGGGTACTAACTGATGGCGATGCATTGCCATCGGTTCGCAGCGTAGCGGCCGAGTATCGTCTCAATCCGCTGACAGTCCTCAAGGGCTATCAGGAGCTTGTCGAGGAAGAGCTGGTCGAGAAGCGCCGTGGGCGAGGGATGTATGTGCTGCCCGGGGCTCGCACCCGACTACTCAGCGAAGAGAAATCCAAATTCCTCGAGAAACAATGGCCGGATATCGTCGCCACAATCAAGCGGCTTGAGCTGGACCCACAGCAATTGCTGGACAATATTAAAGACTAGATGGGGCCGTCGAGCCCCACATCAGGAGTGCCAATGTCAGCACTGGTGCAGGCGCGCGGCGTCAGCAAACGCTTCGGTAACGTGCGTGCCGTCGACAACGTCAATTTTGACATACAGCCGGGCAAGATCGTCGGTCTCATCGGGCCCAATGGCGCCGGCAAGACCACGTTGCTAAAGGCCGTGCTGGGCCTGACGGATTGCGATGGCGACATGCAGGTTTGCGGGCTCGACCCCTTCCGACAGCGCAAGGCGCTGATGAACGAGGTGAGTTACGTGGCCGACGTAGCGGTGTTGCCACGCTGGATAAGTGTTGACCGCTTGCTGGGTTTTGTCAGCGAAATGCATCCGAAATTCTCCGAGCGCGACGCGCGTGCCGCTCTAGGCAACACCAAGATTCCGTTGAAAGCGAAGGTCAAGGAATTGTCGAAGGGTATGATCGCGCAGCTGCACCTGTCGATCATCATGGCGATTGACGCGCGTTTGCTGATTCTTGATGAGCCAACGCTCGGTCTGGACATTCTGTTCCGCAAGTCGTTCTACACAGAGTTGCTTAACGATTACTTCGATCTCGAGCGCACGATTGTGATCACCACACACCAGGTTGAGGAGATCGAGCACATCCTCACAGATGTTATGTTCATTGATGACGGTCGTATCGTGCTGGACGAAACCGTTGAAGCCATTGGTGAACGTTACACGGAGTTAATGGTTACACCGGATCGGGTGGCCGAGGCGCGAACGCTGGCGCCACTGACTGAACGCGAAGTGTTTGGCAAATCGGTGCTGACGTTCGAGGGCGTAGGTCGCGAAAAGCTTGAGCCTTTCGGCGACGTTCGCACTCCTGGTATCGCCGACCTGTTCGTCGCCAAAATCTCACGGGAGCGTGCCGCATGATAGGTCGGATGCTAATGCTGGTGCGGCGCGAGCTCTGGGAGCACAAGGCACTGATCGTGGCACCATTAGTTGTTGCGGCACTGATGATTTTCGGTTTCGTCTTGTCATTTATCACCGCGGTGTTTACGGGCGTATCGTTCGATGTGGCCGTAGCTACCCTTGAATTAACTGGTGCTCCTGCCAGCTTGACCGGTGGCGCAGCGCTACTGGGTGTTTCCTCCGGCATGCTTAATCTCGTGCTCGCGGCCGTCGTATTTTTCTACAGCATCGATGCGTTGTATGCAGAGCGCAAAGACAAGAGCATCTTGTTCTGGCGCTCGCTGCCCGTGACCGATACAGAAACGGTGATCTCCAAGTTATTGACTGCCGTCATCGCGGCGCCGCTCGTGACGATCGGCATCATGATCGCAGCGCAAATTGTGCTGCTGATATTGGCAACGCTGGCCATTCTCATTGGCGGCGGCAACCCGGTCGAGCTCATTTGGGGGCCCCTGCCGTTTGTGCAGTTTTGGGTGCTGACAATCTATACGTTTATCACCTCGTCTATCTGGTTTGCACCATTAATCGGTTGGTTCTTGTTGTGCTCAGCTTTTGCTAAACGCTCCGTCTTGTTATGGGTTGTATTGCCCATCGTCGTCCTCGTCATGCTGGAAGGCATCGTGTTGCGCAGTCTGCACATGTCGGCATTCATCCGTGACCGGTTCGCGGATGCGCCAGTGGCGGGATTGAGCCTGCCCAACGGGGTCGTTATGGATGACAATGCGCTACGCGCGCTAGTGCAGAGCGGAGATCTCAACATCTTGCAGGTTATCGCTCCCGGCCAATATCTTGCGTCACCGGGTCTTTGGGGTGGGCTCGTGGTCACGGCACTGTTTCTCGCCGGCGCCGTTTATTGCCGACGTTTTCGCAGCTGAGCTGGCCGCCTGTTCGCATCCCGACGCACGCCGGGCTCCGGTTTGGCACTGATATTCAGTCTCTTGAGTCGCGCCCGAAACTGATGGTAGCTAAGCGCAACCAGACCCGCAGCGGTCTTCTGGTTGTAATTGGCGCGCTCGAGCGCGGCCAATAGGTAGCGTCGCTCAAGCTTGTCACGTTCACTACGCAGGTCCACGGGTAAGTGAATCTCGTTGGCTGGCGCGCGCCCCCGACCATGCACCGGCGCCTCCGTTTTCTCGCGAAGTTGAAACGGCGAGTCAAACGGGTCGAATACGATGTCCTCGATCAGTTCGGCTGGCTCTTCACTGCGGTACACCGATCGCTCCACCGCGTTCTTGAGCTCGCGCACATTGCCCGGCCATGGGTGTTTCAATAGCGTTGAGGCGGCGCGTGGAGAGAACCCCGGAAAGTGCGGGCGCCTAAGTTCCGCACACATGTTAACGGCGAAACTATGCGCTAACGGCAATACATCCTCATGCCGTTCGCGCAATGGCGGTACGGTTATCACATCGAATGCCAGCCGGTCGAGCAGGTCGGCACGGAATGTCTTCTTTGCGACGCGTGCCTGCAGGTCTTCATTCGTTGCAGCAACGACGCGCACATCGACCGTGAGCGTTTCGCTGCCGCCGACGCGTTCAAACTCGCCATACTCAATGACACGCAGGATCTTTTCCTGCACCCGCATTGACACGGTGCCGAGCTCATCCAGTATCAGCGTGCCGTTATCTGCACGTTCGAAGTGCCCCAAGTGTTGGCGGCTCGCGCCGGTAAAGGCGCCAGCCTCATGACCAAACAGCTCGGACTCAAGGATGCTCTCGGTGAGTGCCGCGCAGTTAACCTTGATTAGCGGCTGTTCCCAGCGTTCCGACAGAAAATGCAGGCGGCTGGCGATCAGCTCCTTGCCCGTACCGCGCTCGCCAACGACGAGCACCGATCTTGCGACAGGCGCGGCGCGCGACACGTGTTCGAGTGTCGCCAGGAAAGCTGGCGCTTCCCCAATCAATGGCGTTACTTGCATTAGCAAAAAATATCATATTATGAGTAATTTAGTAATTAATTGGTTAAATACGCTAAATTGATATGCATTCATCATGTACAGAAATTATTAGAAAAATTAATTAAAACAAATAGTTAGCAGTCCCTCAGCAAGTTGGCACGGTTCCTGCTTTTATCTGAATGAGTTCCAATTTTTCTTTGAGGCACGGACTATGGGTATTTTTTCAAGATTCAGCGATATCGTTAACTCGAATATCAATGCGATTCTGGACAAGGCGGAGGATCCCGAGAAGATCGTCCGGCTGATGATCCAGGAAATGGAAGACACGC
>JBCCCC010000207.1:0-4463 GCA_039033695.1 Pseudomonadota bacterium
AGTCCGATCGCTAACCACGCGGCCATCCAGATAGATGCTGCTCATCAGCTGCGCCCGCGAATAGACCCGGCCGGGTTGCTCGGACAACCGCTTGAGCAGACGAAACTCAACCGGTGTCAGGTCGATCGGCAATTGCTCGAAGCGGGCCTCGAATCGATCGTCGTCCAGGCTAAGCCCGCGATAGTCAGGTGCGGGCTGCTGTTCGATCAAGGTCACGCGCCGCAGCACCGCCTTGACTCGCGCGACGACCTCTCGCGGGCTGAATGGCTTGCAGATATAGTCGTCGGCACCGAGCTCCAGGCCGAGCAATCGGTCAATCTCTTCGATGCGCGCCGTGACGAAGATAATCGGCACGTCAGTAAACTGGCGTAACGCCTTGCAAACCGCCAATCCGTCCAGGCCCGGTAGCATGAGGTCGAGCAGCACCATGTCTACGCCGTTTACTCTCACCCAGTCTTCTACGCCCGTCCCATTGTCGAGCCAGTGTGTCTGATAACCTGCCTCGCTAAAATAGTCGCTCAAGATCGCCGCGATTTTGGGCTCGTCCTCGACGATCAAAACGGTGGCAGTTTGCGCAACCATCAGGATGCGCTCAACGGCAATGTCAGCCGGATTTGCAGGCCGCCTTGCTCGGCGTGCCCAGCACTGATCTGGCCCTGATGACGTTCAACAATGGACTTGCAAATGGCCAGGCCAAGGCCCGATCCGCCCGTTTCCCGGTTGCGCGATCGATCAACGCGATACAGGCGATCAAATAAGCGGCCGAGCGCTTCATCTGGCACGCCCGGCCCCGAATCCGAGAACACCAGCGAGAGCTCGCGTGCGCCACGCTCACTCTTGATCCACAAGGTACCGGGTGCGTCGACGTAACGAACGACGTTTTCGATAATATTCAGGAACACCTGCATGAGCTGATCTGCGTTGCCCTTCACCGCCCACCCTTGCACCGGCAGGTCGGCCTCCAGCGTGATCCCAGCTTCCGCCAACCGGTGCGACGAACGTTGTAAGGCCTGTGCCAACACCTGCGCCAAATCGACAACGGACATTTGCTGCTCAGGCCCGTCTTCTTCCGCCAGCGTCAGCGTATGCAGTTCTCCAACGAGCGCGATCAGTCGGTCGAGCTCGGTACGCAATGACGCGATCGTGTCGACGTTGTATGCGCGGATGCCGTCTTCAATCGCCTCTAGCTCGCCTTTGAGCACTGCCAGGGGCGTACGCAGTTCATGCGCAATGTCAGTGACCCAACGCCGCTGGGTCTGGCGGTTGCGTTCCAGTGTCTCAGCCAGCATGTTGACGTCAGCCGCGAGGAGTGCCAACTCGTCACCTCCGCGTATCGCAACCCGCGCGTTAAAATCGCCGTCCGTCATTGCGCGCGCCGCATCCACCAGCGCACGTATGGGCTTGTTGAATTGACGGGCGAGAATGGCCGAGGCCAGGGCGGCAAGCAACAGGGCGGCAACAGCGCTCAGAAGTAACGAGCGACCTTGCTGCTCAGCGAATCGCTGGCTCTCCGGATCTTCGAAGCTGCGCATCGGTGATACCGAGACGTAGCCGACAACACCATCGTCAACCTGAATCGAAACCCTGCGGGCTGCCGGATCGGGAGACTCACCAACCATCAGCTGCCCGTTCGCATCCAGTAACGCAAATCGCCTGTTGAGCAGCAGAGGATCACCCGCCAACGGGCGCGCACGCGGTGGTGGGCGCCCACGCGGACCTTCCGGTGGTAATGGCCGGCCCGCGCGCCTGTCGTCTAGCCGACCCGCGGGGGATCGATCTGAGTGACGCCGCAATAGTTCACTCCAAAGACGCGGCTCGTCCCGCAACGACTGCCAACCCTCTTCCCGTGCATAACCGGCAGCCAATTCAGTGACGATGCGCGTCACCATGCCTTGCTCTTTTTCTTCGACATAAGCCAGCAAGCCGCGATTAAAGTTCCAGCGCGTTACCAGCGCCTGCGTTGTCACCACCGTCAGACACACCAGCGTCAGGCCGAGAAACAGTTTGAGCGAAATCGTAAGACGCATTGATCAAGGATACCAAGACTCATCACAGCGAATGCCGAGTGCACAGAATCTCCACAATTCGCCGTGGTTACGGACCGGCATGGGGATTGCCGTGGCCTTTGCCCCAGCGCACTTACGGCGGCGTTCAAGAACTTCATTGCGACGGAACCGGGCGTGCTGTATCTATGAACACGATGTTCGCCAAATCGTCCAACGCCGGCATCCGGCCGCGCGCTCGCATCCGACCCTGGATTCAAGCCGCCCGTCCGATTGCGCACCCCATGATCTTTATCCCGCTGGTCATCGGGCAGGCCATGGCGTTCGGTCAGCAAGGGCAATTCAGCGTCTTTCTGTGGGCGCATACGCTGCTATTCGGCGTGTTGTACCAAGTCTACCTGCTTTACCTGAATGACTATGCCGATCAGGCAGTGGATCGACTGAATACGCAACATTGGTTTTCCGGTGGATCACGCGTGCTTCCCGACGGCAAGCTTGCACCGCGGGACTTGCGCGTCGGCGCCAACGTGGCCCTGGCGCTGATGATCGGGCTAACTGTTTTTCTCGCCAGCATTGTTGATCGCCCGCTGATGATTGCAGGCATCGCGCTTGCGATCGCGCTGTGCTGGGCTTACAACTTGAAGCCATTGCAGCTGTCCTACCGCGGGTATGGGGAGGTCTTGCAAGGGCTGGGCTGTGGCGTGTTGTTGCCATTGATTGGCTTTTATATGCAGCAAGGCACATTGGCGCAATTCCCATGGGGCGCCCTCATCCCTCTTTATCTTGTGTTCCATGCAGGCAACATCATCACGGCGTTGCCGGACTTCCCATCAGATTCGAAGGGCGGCAAACGCACCTACCCGGTCAGGCATGGTGAGCATCGTGCACGATCCATGGCCCTCACCTTGCTGACGGTTGCCTACGGTAGCTTTGTATTAGCTAACATTAGGCTACCGATGAACATACTCGCAGCGGTCGTGGTGCCATCAGCGCTGGTGTTGATTGCCATTGTCCTGAGCGGTTTACATCAAGGCGCTAATACTGCCGACTTCCCGCGATGCAAAAGATTTGTCACATGGACGTCTGTCAGCCAAGCTTGGTTTCTTTGCGCATGGTCCGGAGCCTTGTTGATGAGTAGCTCAACATGAAGATCGCCGTCGTCGGCAGCGGCATTGCAGGGCTCAGCGCGGCCTGGCTTCTCAGCAAGAACCACCAGGTGACGATCTTCGAGAAGTTCCACCACCTCGGGATGGACGCGCATTCGATCGCGCTCAATGGCGAGCACGATAGCGCACGGGTTGATGTGCCGTTGCGGGTGTTTTTCGATGGCTTTTACCCTAACTTGACGGCGCTCTACCAAGAGCTCGGCATCGAGTCCAAGCCGATCAACTATGCGGCCTCGTTCGGTGGCCTGAATGACAAGACCTACTTTCGCTACCACAATTATCAATTGGGGCCGTTCCTGCTGCCGTTTCTCAAAGGGCGTCAGTCGATGGGGCGTCATGGGCTTCGCATCGGTTGGGACCTGCTACGCTTGTTCCGCCAATCACCCAAGTCGCTGGCGCTAGGCATCAGCGACGGCCAGACGCTGGAAGACTACGTGCAAGCGCACCGGTATTCGACAGCATTTGCGGAGGGCTTTCTCTACCCGGCTTTCTCAGGCATATGCACGTGTAGCCATGAGAGCATCAAGGCTTATCCTGCGCGCGTGGTGTTGGAGTATCTGAACAGTGGGCTGTTGTTTTCTGCCGTCAGACGCGTCACTCGAGGCACGCGCGAGGTCGTCCAGCTGCTTGCCCAACATGTAGATGACGTCAGACTTGGCGCCGCGGTTGAGTATGTGTCGCGAACCGACCACGGCGTAACCGTGCGCACAGCCGAAGGCTCGGCTACATTCGATCACGTCGTGCTCGCGACACAGGCAAACCAGACCGCCACCATTCTCGGCGACGCGTCGACCGAAGAGCAGGCACTATTGGCGTCGTTCTCGTACGAGCCAAGTCGGGTCGTGGTGCATAAGGACACTGCGCTTGCACCACCCGGTAATGAAGCGCACTGGGCGCCTGTTAATTTTGTGCGAGCCAGTGATGGCACAACGCCGATGGCCACGATCTGGATGAACGCTATTCAGGCAATGCCGGATACAAGTCCCGTATTTCAGACCTGGAACCCAATCATCGAGCCTGATCCCTCACTGATCATCGGCGAAGCGGCATTCGAGCGGCCAATCGTTAATCAGGCGTCCTTGCAAGGGCTTGAGCGCCTCGCCCAACTGCACCAGCAGCGAAATCGGCGTGTGTGGTTCTGCGGCTCCTATGCTGCGCACGGTATTCCGTTGTTGGAGAGCGCGGCGCACTCGGCTTTTTCGGTTGCCGAGCGATTGGGTTGCCGACGGCCATGGGATTCAACAGAGCAGCCTGGCGTCGAGCCGATCCTGGCCACTGACCCCACGTGATGCCC
>JBCCCC010000208.1:0-4462 GCA_039033695.1 Pseudomonadota bacterium
CAGCGATATTGTGAACCTGGACCCCGTGATCGGCGTTGGCGAGATTGCCATTAGCGATCATCGCTCCAGCCAACCTACGCTCGATGAGTTGCTTCGCATTGCGAGTGATGCGCATGTCGCCGGTCTCATGACAGGTAAGGCCGGTGTTTTGCACCTGCACCTCGGCGATGGTGAACGTGGCCTCGAGCTGGTACGCCAGGCACTTGAGCACTCAGAGATACCAGCCCGTGCCTTCAATCCGACGCATTGTAATCGCGGCATCGCCCTGTTCGAGCAGGCCGTTGAGTTAGCCCGGTTTGGGTGTCACATCGACTTGACGGCATTCCCGGTAGAAGAGGGCGAGGATGCTTACACTGCCGCAGACGGTCTTTTGCGCTATCTCGACAGTGGCGCGCCCGCTGATCGCATCTCGATCAGCTCAGACGGTGGCGGTTGTCTGCCGCATTTCAATGCACAAGGCGAAATCACGCGCATGGACCTTGGTTTGCCGAATAGCCTGGCCAGCACGCTGGCGGAGCTGTTGCATCTGGATTTCGCGCTAGAGATCGTCTTGCCCGCATTCACGAGTAACCCGGCCAATCTGCTGCGCCTGCACGGCAAAGGCGAGCTCGCTGCGGGTCAGGACGCTGATCTGATCGTGCTGGATGACAATCACCAAATCACATCGGTTATGGCCATGGGCCGATGGCACCTGAAAGATGGCCAGACCCAAATCAGAGGTAGTTTTGAGTAACAACAATATGACAGGACGGCGTTCCTGATGTCGCCTTCACCTGCAAATCAGATTAGCGATCGCGGTTTTATTATTCCGATCGGCGGCGCCGAAGAGAAACTTAGCAATCCGGAAATACTTGACCGTTTTGTATCACTGTGTGGCGGGAAGCCGGCGCGTATCGCCATTATTCCGACGGCATCGCAGCTGGAAGATACAGGACGCAACTATGAAAAGCTGTTTCGACGTCTCGGCGTCAATCATGCTCGCGTCTTACCATTCATTGAACGCGAGGATTGCAGCGACTCCGAGCATCTGGCCTATATTGAGCAAGCCGACGGCGTGTTCATGACGGGCGGCAACCAGCTGCGCTTGTCTACGACGCTCGGCGGCACGGATGTGGCTCAGCTTATCCGACGCCGAAACGCCGCTGGCATGCATGTCGCCGGTACCTCAGCTGGCGCCGCATTCATGCCGGAGCACATGATCGCCGGCGGTATCGAGGGCAGCACGCCGACCCCGAACAGTGTCACGCTGGCCCCGGGCCTCGGACTGACGAACAACTTCATTATTGATCAGCACTTTCGCCAACGAGATCGACTCGGCAGGCTGCTGACCGCATTGGCTTACAATCCGTTCGCGATGGGTATCGGACTTGATGAAGACACGGCAGCGTTCATACAGCCGGGTGACAGTTTTGAGGTCGTTGGTAGCGGCGGTATTACGTTGATCGATCCGACCGACCTCAGCTACTCGTCCATGGACAAGGCGCGACGCAACGAGCCCGTCAGCTTGCTCGGCATCAAGCTACATATCCTGATCTCTGGAGGCCGATTCGATATTACGACGCGCAGCGCGTATTCTGAATAATCGGATTCACGTCCCGGTAACAACAACAAACAGCAGCTCGCTGGCGGAGCGTACGTTATGCGTGTCTTGAGCACTAATGTCTATGTAGGTCCCAATGTCTATGCCCGTTTCCCCGTGATCCGCCATGTGCTGGATCTCGGTGAGTTGGAGCGATGGCCCTCGGCACGTTTGGGTGAATCGTTCATCGGCCCGTTGCTCGCCAACCTGCCCGGCCTGAACGAGCATGGCTGCTCTTATCGTGAGCCTGGCGGATTCGTACGACGGCTACGCGAGGACGAGGGCACGTGGATGGGCCATATCCTCGAACACGTTGCGATCGAGCTACAGAATGTAGCGGGCTACCCGGTCACGTTTGGTCGCACGCGTTCCGTTGATGGTGAGCAGGGCCACTACAACATGGTGTTTGCCTACAAAGACCGCAACATGGGTCTGGCGGCCAGCCGCCTGGCACTAAAGCTGCTGCATCATTTGCTACCGGAAAACCTGCAGGACGGCAGCGTACCGGCGGATTGGGATTTCGAGTCCGAGCGCGATGAGTTTATCCGCGCTGCGCAGCGGCGTGCATTGGGGCCGAGTACTGCGTCACTGGTAGAGGCTGCCGAAGATCGCGACATTCCCTGGCTGCGGCTGAACGATTACAGCCTGATTCAGCTGGGTCATGGCAAATACCAAAAACGCATTCAGGCAACGTGCACCGGCAACACCAGCAACATCGCGGTAGAGCTCGCGTCGGACAAAGAAGAGACCAATGCCATTCTGCGCGACCTTGGTCTGCCCGTGCCGGCGCAATACACAGCGCGTACGCAGTCGCAAGCGCGGCGCGCAGCGGAACGGATAGGCTATCCGGTGGTGATCAAGCCGCTGAACGCCAACCATGGCCGTGGCGTATCAATTGATCTTAACAGCCGAGAACAAGTGGATATCGCGTTTGAAAAGGCGCGTGATCACAGTCGCACCGTGCTGATTGAGAGCTTCATTCAAGGTCTCGACCATCGATTGCTTGTTGTGAACGGCGAGTTGGTCGCGGCCGCCAAGCGAATGCCGGGCCATGTCGTGGGTGATGGCAAGCAGACGATAGAGCAGTTGGTCGATCAGGTTAACGCCGATCCACGCCGTGGTGTCGGCCACGAGAAGGTGCTGACCCGCCTCGAGTTCGATCATCAGGCGGACCGACTTCTGGAGCAGGCAGGCCTGACGCGCACGAGCGTGCCGCCGGAGGGTGAGATCGTCTTTTTGCGCTCGACCGGTAACCTGTCGACGGGCGGTACGGCAATCGATGTGACGGACATTATCCACCCGGATAATCGCGAGATGGCGATTCGTACCGTCAAGGCGATCGGGCTGGACGTTGGCGGCGTCGACTTTCTGACTACCGATATCAGCTTGTCGTATCGCGAGACCGGCGGCGCAATTTGCGAGGTCAACGCAGGGCCTGGTTTTCGGATGCATGTTGCACCTAGCGAAGGCACGCCGCGAGATGTTGCCGGCCCGGTGATTGACGGGTTGTTTCCGCAGGGCTCACCGAGCCGCATTCCCATCGCGTCGATCACCGGCACCAACGGCAAGACCACCACCTCGCGAATGCTTGCACACATCTTGAAGCTCAGCGGCTATACCGTGGGCTTAACGTCAACCGAAGGTGTCTATATTGATGGCGAGTTGTCTGTCTCCGGCGATATGACGGGGCCCGTCTCTGCCAGCATGGTGTTACGCGACCCGTCGGTAGATGCCGCCGTGATGGAAACTGCGCGTGGCGGTCTGGTGCGCGGTGGTCTTGGCTATGCCAGCTGCAACGTCGCCTGTTGCCTCAATGTTGCTGAGGATCATCTGGGCATGAAGGGCATTGACACCCTCGAACAGCTGGCCGAGATCAAACGCATCCCGATCGAAGCAGCCGAAGATGCGGCGGTGCTCAATGCCGACGATGAAAACTGCCTGCGCATGGCTGATTACACGGATGCCGCCAAGCTGTGCTACATCACGATGAACGCCGAGCACCCGCTCGTGAAGCAGCATATCCAGGCGGGCGGTGAGGCGTTTGTGCTTGAGAGCGGCATGAATGGTCATATGATTACGATCTACGGCAGCGATAACCATATCCCGCTGCTGTGGACACATCTGATACCGGCAACGGTCGAAGGCAAAGCAATGCACAACGTGCAAAACGCCATGTTTGCGGCCGCGCTGGCCTACAACATGGGTGTCAGCCTCGACAACATCCGCCAGGGCCTCAGGACATTCGGCAGCTCATTCTTCCAGGCGCCAGGGCGCATGAACATGTACGACGAACACCCGTTTAAGGTGATTCTCGATTACGCGCACAACCCGGCTGCCGTCGGTGCAATTTGCGACCTGGTCAGCAGGCTTGATGTGGCCGGCCGTCGGATTTGTGTGCTCGCAGCGCCAGGTGATCGTCGCGATGAGGACATCGAGAACATCGCGCGCATCTCTGCACCGCACTTCGATCATTTCATTTGTCGCCGCGACGATAACACTCGCGGCCGCGATGGTGACGAGGTGCCGAACATGCTGCGCCGAACCCTGCTTGAGAATGGCGTCGATGCCGATCGTATTGAAATCGTTCCACTGGAGGCTGAGGCCACGGAGCGCGGCTTATCGGTGGCCAGCGAAGGTGACCTGCTGTTGGTGATGGGTGATGACATTCGCCGCTGCTGGAAACAGATCATCTATTTTAATGCACAAGAACGCCCGGCTGAGGAAATCAAGCCGGCGGTTGAGCGGTTGCCTGCAACCGCCGAGCTTGGATTCATGCTCGATGATGATGTCGAGCTGATAAAGGACGAGCGGGGCGTTCGTCTGGCGCGTGATGCCGGCGACTAGTCGGGTGATCCACAAGCTCGATGCCCGCCGTCTGACTGG
>JBCCCC010000209.1:0-4359 GCA_039033695.1 Pseudomonadota bacterium
GCGATCGGCGGTGACTCGGTTCGTCTTGTCGACGGCAGGTTGACGATCAACGGCGAACCAATAAATGACGTGGCGGCAGTGAATCATGAAAAGTTTGCGACTCGCCGCGCCCGGCTTAATCTTGCCAGCGGTGGCGGCCCTGACATTCTTGATATTGTGATTCCCCCCAACATGTTCCTGGCGATTGGTGACAATCGGGGCCGAAGCCGCGACGGGCGTTATTTTGGTTTGATCCACGAGCGCGAGCTCTACGGTCGTGCCGTTGCCGTCTACTACCGGAAAGGCGATGGATTCGGCTGGCATGCGCTGTAGCGCCTGATCTTTCGCGTGAAATCGGTCCGTCGAAAGCTCGGGGCTGAGTGCTACTCGCCCGCCTGGCGTTAGGCGCGGAGTTCAGCACGTAAGTGCGCGATCTCGGCATGAGCCGAGTCGCGCTCGCACCGACTGGCTTGGTCATCTCATAACTGCCGAGTTTGTGTAATGCCAGAGCGCCGGCGGGCATTTCGGGCAATCGATACCACGGTAAGTCTTGCGGTAACGGCGTCGACTCCTTTCGGTCCACAACAGGATTGTCGAGAAGGCATCCGTCTGCATGTGTCTCCCGCACCGGCCCAGTGCATTGGACCTCGCGGCAGGCACCCCATTACCGGCGCGAGTAAACCTTTCGGCTGGTGCTCGCATCTAAGGTCGGATAGCAGATTTCTCAACCAGTGGGGAGCGATGGGATGATCAGATCAAGTTTGTTAGCGATGGTCGCATTATTGCTGACGGTAAGCGTGCATGCGGATAATGGTGCCATCAGCTATGCAACGGTGATGCAGCCGATTGTCGTGGACGGCAAGCTGGACGATTGGCCCGCGGATCTGCCGCGCTATCCAGTCCAACTGGATGGTGATCGCACAGCGATTGCACCGAGCGACGATTTCAATGCGAGTTTCCGGATCGGTTATGACGCCGATGGTAGTCGTCTGTTTATCGCGCTGGAGGTTGTGGACGATGTACACATCACCGACGACAGCGGCGTGGTGGACGATTGGTCCGCATTCGATAGCGTGATTGCGTATGTGGATTTTGAGCACAGCCCCAATGGCTCCGGCGCCGGCTTGTATCTGGTTAGCGATGCCCATCGGTCAATGCTCACGGATGAACATCACTGGGATGCGGCGGTTGCTGAGGCTAGTTGGGAGCAGCAAACGGCTGCAGTCGCGCGATTGGGTGACCGCACGATTTACGAATTTGCGCTGACGAGTACCAATCCTCTGACGGCGAATCGTGTGCTTGGTCTGGATTTCTTGATTGCCGATGTCGACGATGCCACGCAGGCATCGGGCACCGACCTGTACGCCTGGGGGCCTGGCTTTGGGAAGAGCCAGGCGGGTGGCCGAATCGGTGACGTGTTGCTGCTTGGCGATGATCGCGAGTTGGGCATATTGTCCGGGCAGATTGATGTAGAAGCGCCAGCGACGGATTCACAGGACAGACGTTTGCGCGTGCGCATCCGCGCCACTGACAACCCGGCATTGTGGGTTCAGACTCAGGCCGACGAAGATGGCGGTTACAAGGTCGAACTGCCACCAGGTGCGTATGAAGTCTCAAATGTCGAGAGGCTGATCTGGGATGGCGATACCCCCCAAGTGGTGGCACCGGCATCGCCGGTGACCGTGCAACTTAATGCCAAGCAACGCACCGATGCGCCACGGCTTTCGCTAACGCCAGCTCGCATGCCGATAGCGCTTCCCGCGCGCGGTGCGCTGTTCGATTTTCAGGCGAAAGACAGCGCGGCGCTGGATGTCGTGATCGAGTCCCTCATGGCTTACTACCAAGTGCCGGGGCTCTCGCTGGCACTGGTCAAGGACGGCCGTCTCGCCTATCACGGCACTTACGGATTGCAGAATGCCTACAGCGGCATAGCGGTTGCCGACGACACCGTATTCGAGGCGGCATCAATTACGAAAGCCGTGTTCGCCTTCGCAGTGAACCGGATGGCAGATCGTGGAGAGATCGATCTCGACAGGCCCCTGTACACCTACCTGCCGTTTGAGGACATTGCGCATGATGAGCGCTACAAGAAAATCACTGCGCGTCATGTGCTCTCGCACCAGAGTGGGTTTCCTAACTGGCGTTGGCAGAACCCTGACGGGCAACTCGATATCAAGTTTTATCCTGGGATTCAGTATGGATACTCCGGCGAAGGGTTCGAGTATTTGGGCAGAGTAGTGGCAACAATCGCGGATGCGCCGCTGGTTGACGTCGTGCGGCGCGAGACGCTGGATGTAATGGGATTCGATGAGGCTACATTCTTTTTTGATACGCCAGAGCTGTACGAGGTGGCCGCGCGGGGTCATCTAGCCGGCATGACGGGTCCGTTCGGTTTTCCATCAGAGATTGGCGTTGCGCACAGCATGTATACCGAAGCGCGTTCATTCTCAAATTTCATGCTGGCGCTGCTCGCTGGAAAGGGACTCTCGTCAACGGGCTACGCGCAGATGCTGGAGCCGCAGGTTGCGATTCCGCTGGAACCGGAGGATACGCCGCAGTGGCCAGGGCGCTATGGGTTAGGGTTCCACCTGATGAACACGCCATTCGGTCTGGCTTACGGCCATGGCGGATTCAATGGCGACTTCAGCTGCCAATTTGAGCTCTATCCTGAGCATGATATGGGCTTCGCCGTGTTCACCAATGCCGATACTGGCTGGTTGTTAGTCAATACCCTGCGCGAGTATTTGGTGATTGGTATGCCGGAGGTTGAGTAGCGAACCGCGAAGACACGCATGCAGACCGCTGAACGTCATAGCCTATCGGTGCTAAGGGGATAGTGGCATAATCCGCCAGCAATGGCTTGGTGATCAAATTATGCGCTATCGGTTTCGCCGTCGACGTCAGCCGACGATGTTTGTTTCAGCGATTGCCGTACTCGCCCTGTTGGTGGGCACTGCATCTGCCCAGGATCGCATCAGTGTTGCTGTGGTTACTGATGGACCACAGTTCCAGCTTGACGAAGTCTACGATGTGTTTCTCGAGGAACTGTTGGCGCTGACCGTTAACGAGTTCGACGTTGAATTCACGGACCTTGCTGCCGACTGGTCTACGGAAAGCGTCGACTCGGCGCTTCAGTCTGCCTATCTCGATCCTGATATCGACATGGTACTGGTGCTAGGGTTCGCCGCAAACCAATTGGCGGTTTCCAAGACGCAGTTCCCGAAGCCGACCTTTTTGCCGCTCGTGTTCAACCCTGACTTGCTGGATGCGCCGGTTGCGGGAAACGGCTCGGGCCGGCCTAACTTGAATTACCTTGCCGATAATGTGCCGTTTCGCGACGACATGGCTTCATTTCAGCGCGTAACCCCGTTCGAGAAGGCTGTCATTCTGTCGGACGCAGTGATCATCGCATCTATCCCGAGAGGTCCCTCGATCATTCGCGCGCAAGGCGGCGGTGTGGAGTTTTCGTTCGTCGGTCATGATGGGGTCAATCATGACCTGCTTAGCCGACTACCTGCCGATGCCGATGCCGTGCTGCTAGGCGGTCTGCCGCGGCTTCCGCCCCAGCTCTTTGATGCTTTGTTGGCTGATCTGGCTGAACGCAAGCTACCGGTGTTCAGCTTGGTCAGCGATGCAGAGGTACGTCGCGGTGCATTGGCTTCGGATGCGATCCAGACCGATTTTCGCCGCCTCGCGAGGCGCAATGCACTCAACATGCAGGCGGTCATGTTAGGTGAGCGCGCCGAAGATCAGCCCGTTGTCTACAGGGGTAAGCGCGAGCTCACCATCAACATGGCAACGGCGCGCACATTGGACCTGTCACCGCGATTCGATGTCTTGAGCGAGGCGGAGCTGCTCAATATCCAAGTCGCCGAGGATGGACCGGCACTATCTCTCGAATCAGTCGCACGGCTAGCGTTGCAGCAGAACCTGGATCTTGCCGTTTCTGCCTTCGATGTCGCGATTGGCGAGCAAAGCGTGACTGGAGCGCGCGCCAACCTGTTACCGCAGATTGGCGTTGGTGGCAGTTATACCGCGCGCCGCAACAGCGTGCTGACCCGATCATCCGCTTTCCCGGAACGCGCGACTGCCGGTGTGGTCACCCTGGATCAATTGGTGTATTCAGAGACCGCAAGGTCGGGCTACCAACAAGAGGTATTGCTACAGGATGGTCGCGTCGCGCGCCTTGATCAGGTGAAGCTCGACAGCGTGCTTGAGAGCACCACGGCGTATCTGCAGGCCCTGCGGGCTCAGAATCAGCTCATCATTCAACGAGAAAATCTCGCGCTAACTAAGTCCAACCTTGACCTCGCACGGGATCGGGTCCGGGCGGGGTCCGCGAGCAATGCCGATGTATTTCGCTGGGAGGCGAGTCTGGCC
>JBCCCC010000210.1:0-4332 GCA_039033695.1 Pseudomonadota bacterium
ATCTGGTTCCTGGCCGCATCGCTCGGCAACCTGATTGCCGGGTTGATTGCAGGCGAGTTTGATGCGGAAAACGTCGGTGCCATGCCGGATCAATACATGCAGATTGTCCTGACAACCGGCGGTGCCGGGCTGTTACTCATGTTGTTCACCAAACCTGTCAGGAAACTGATGGGCGGCGTGCATTGACGCAGCACCGCGCCAGGCTGCGAAATAGCGCCGCTTTCAGCTACACTACAGCGCTCCTAACGGGGCGCTTTTTTTGCCCTGAGATTAGACTTGAAGGATTGACAATGAAGCGCTTGAGACTTGCCCTGGTCTTTGCCGCAGCGTCACTGGCTGGTTGTGCCACGCCGACCAGCGAGCCGGCAGCACCGGCAGAGTCGGCAACCGAGTTTGTCGCTCGCATCAATGCGGAGCTTGCAGAGCTGAGTGATGAGTCGGGTTCCGCAGCCTGGATTCAATCGACCTACATCAACAAGGATTCGGCCAGAATCGCTGCGCGCTCGCAAGAACGAAGTGCAGCATTCCTGTCGCGCGCCGTCGCTGAGTCTTCGCGTTATGACCTTGACGCGATTGATCCGGTTGCCGCCCGCGCTATTCGGCAATTGAAGCTGGGTACCGCCCAACCGGCGCCTGACAGTGATGCTGCGCGTCGCGAGCTGGCGGAAATCACAACCCGTATGGAAGGCACATACGGGGCAGGCAAATATTGCCCTGCGGAAGGTGGCTGCCAAACTCTGGGCGATTTGGTCAATACCATGGCGCGTAGCCGCGACTATGACGAGCAACTCGAGGCCTGGCTGGGTTGGCGCAGCGTGTCGCCAGTCATGCGCAGCGACTACCAGCGCTTTGTTGAGCTGACCAATGCCGGCGCAGGCGAGCTTGGCTTTGGCAACCTGGGTGATATGTGGAAGTCTGGCTACGATATGCCAACTGACGAATTCGATCGTGAGACCACACGACTATGGACGCAGGTCGAGCCGCTATATGAGGCACTGCATTGCTACGTGCGCAGCGAGCTTGCCGAGACCTATGGCGAGGACAAGGTGGCACTTGATAAGCCGATTCCCGCACACTTGCTGGGCAACATGTGGTCGCAAAGCTGGGGGAACATTTTTGACCTGGTCGAGCCTTATCCCGAGGTTGACAGCGCCGACGTTACGGCCGCTTTGATTGATCAAAACTACGATGCGATACAGATGGTCGAGCTTGGCGAGGACTTCTTCGTCTCGCTGGGCTTGCCTGAGCTACCCGACTCGTTTTACGAGTTATCCCAGCTTACGAAACCGCGTGATCGTGAAGTCGTTTGTCATGCCAGTGCCTGGCCTTTGGAAGGCGGCGACGATGTACGGATCAAGATGTGCATTGAGCCGACTTTCGAGATGCTCTCGACGATCTATCATGAGCTCGGCCATATCTATTACTTCCTGGCGTACAAGGATCAACCCGCGCTGTTTCAGGATGGCGCTCACGATGGCTTCCACGAGGGCATCGGCGACACTATTACGTTGTCCCTCACGCCAGCGTTTCTGCAACAACTGGGGCTGGTTGAGGAAGCCGCCGAAGGTGACAAAGCCGTTATTAATACACAGATGATGATGGCGCTCGACAAGATCGCTTTTCTGCCCTTTGGCAAGCTCATCGATGAATGGCGCTGGCGGGTCTTCTCAGGTGAAATCACCCCCGAGAATTACAACGCCGCCTGGTGGGATCTGCGCACGCGCTATCAGGGCATTGCACCCCCTGTTGAACGCAGCGAAGCGGACTTCGATGCCGGTGCGAAATACCACATTCCGGCCAACACGCCATACACTCGCTACTTCCTCGCGCATGTCCTTCAGTTCCAGTTTCAAAAGGCGTTGTGTGATGCGGCTGGGTTCGAAGGTCCGCTGCATGAATGCTCGATCTACGGCAGCAAGCAAGCCGGCGAGCGGCTCGAGGCCATGTTGGCAGCAGGCTCAAGCCAACCCTGGCAGGACTCGATGGAGATGCTGACCGGCACGCGCGAAATGGACGCGTCCGCATTGGTTGAGTATTTCGAGCCACTGCTGGGCTGGCTTGAAACGCGCAACGAAGGGCAAAGCTGCGGCTGGTAATCGCCCACTGGCCGCGCATGCCGGCGACGACACGCTCGACTGGGTTGAACGTGTCGTCGTTGGTTTGAACCTGTGCCCGTTCGCGGCACCAGTGTTGGACGGCAACACCCTCGATGTCGTCGTTAGCGATGCCAGCGATGATGAAAGTCTGCTAGCCGACCTCGATAGCGAACTCACGCGTTTGTGCCGCATATCTGCCCGCGAACTCGAAACAACGCTACTCGTGTTTACGCATGCGCTAGGTGAGTTCGACGCTTTTCTGGAATTCGCTGATATCGCCAACGCGCTGCTGGCGTCGCGCGGCCTTGACGGCATTGTGCAGCTGGCGAGTTTTCACCCGCGCTATGTTTTTGCCGGCAGTGATCCGGCCGACCCAACGAATGCGACGAACCGTTCGCCGTGGCCAATGCTGCACTTGTTGCGCGAAGACAGTGTGGCAATGGCCATTGCCAGCCACCCGGATACCGCTATGATCCCGGAAGCCAACAAACGCAAGCTAGCTGCAATGGATGCGGCACAACTGCGTATGCTGGTGACCGGGCAGCCCGACACTTAGCCGGAGCGTGATCAAGCGCAATAGCCAACGTCGCGGCATTCGAGTGACACGACCAACAGTGACTGCATTGGCATGCGCAGTTTATGGAAATAGCTGGCGCTCGAGCGCGAGCTGACCTGCGAGCGGCTAGGACAGCCGCATCACGTAGACCTTCTAGTCACTCTAACTCTGAATCACTGCTACCAGCGCGTTGCCCGGCCGGCCAGTGATTTGACCGCTTCCATCAACAGCCACAAGAATGCCAGCGGCAACAAAATTGTCTGCAGCATGAAGATGACAATGAGATTGACCACATGGCGACTGGCACCCGACGCGCGTTCGGACAAGGCATCCAGGCGTTCGCGGACGTTGAGCTGTGAGAAAGACTCGCCGACCATATCGCCGAATCGCTGCAGCATATTGCGCTCTTCCAATTGCGCGTCGTCATCTTTCTCTTCGCTGATTTGCTCGATCTCTTCTGTCGCAACACGCAGCGCCTCGGTGGATTGCTGTTGCTCAGCGCTCAGGAACTGATCAAAAACGAAGTTACTGCCGATCAGGAGAAATGGCACGGCAAAGCGCAACATGAACGTTACCAGTAGCAAACGCAGCGCGAACGCGCGCAATCGTTCACGCGCGTGTAGTGAAGGCCACCAGAGGACAACGAGTGCAAACAGCGCGCTAACTGCCAAGAAGGCGCTGACGCCGAAACTGCCAGTGATCGTGAGCAGCACATTCTGCAAACCAATCGCAGTCGTTGCCACAAGCATAATCGAGGAGAACTGCTCAATAAGATCGTTCACCGGATCAAGAATCTGCCCTACCGTCAGATTGACGCCAACACCGCCAGGCTCCAATGCGATCTCGGTGCCCTGCGCAACGGAGATCACGCCGTTCAGTCCACGAGCCACGGCCCACGTCACAAACGCTCGCTCAAGCGCCGTGGCCGCATAGGATTCACTGAGCTCATCAGCGACACCGGTAAACGCCAGCAAGCAGATCGCCAGTGCAAACGCGGTCCATAGTGCTTTGTGCTGCATGTGTCATACCTCGCCCGTGCCAGGGTCATGACATCATGATGCCGCATCGACGCGCAATGGCAAGGACCCATTACACACGCTGGGCGAGTTGCTACACTTGCTGGATTGAGCATGTTCAACAGCAGCAAGGCCGCACAACATAATGAGTACGTTCGAAAAACTGGGTGCATTTTATCTGGGTAAGCGGTTCGACGAAGCCAGCGACTCCATGACCGATGAGTTGGTGCTGTACGACTCCAAGGATCTCAACACCCATGCGGTCATTATTGGGATGACAGGGTCCGGCAAGACCGGCCTTGGGATTGGCATGATCGAAGAAGCGGCGATGGACAACATCCCAGTTATTGCGATTGACCCAAAGGGTGACCTTGGCAACTTATTGCTGACCTTCCCGAGCTTCAAGGCTGATGATTTTCAGCCATGGGTGAATCCGCAGGAAGCTGCCAACCGGGGCGAAACCGTTGAGCAGTTCGCCGCCGGACAAGCCAAACTCTGGAAAAACGGTATTGGTCAGTGGGGTCAGACGCCGGCACGCGTCAAGACATTGAAGCAACGTGTCGACATGAACGTCTATACGCCTGGCTCTAATGCAGGCCTGCCCGTTTCCGTACTGCGTTCGTTTGAGGCGCCAGCGGCCGCACTGCTTGAGGATCGCGACCTG
>JBCCCC010000211.1:0-4245 GCA_039033695.1 Pseudomonadota bacterium
ACCAGCCATGCCGCGATGCCGTAGATGATGAGCCCGGCCGTCAATATCAGTGCCGCGACCAACCATCGGCCGTAACGGCCGTCCGGGACCAGCCTGAGTATCCAGATTTGTTTTGTTGGTCTTGTCATTGCGCAGCGCCGGCGTATTGAGTCGTGGCGCAGTATAGCAACGGTTACCTGTCGGGTTGATGAACAAGACAGCTTGCGGAAGCGTGCTGCATCAGCGATTGGCCGTGATCAACGGCGCCACGTAATTCAAAACAGCGATGGGCGTGTGCGCCAGAGCGAGCCTACGGTTGCATGGTGAGGGCAAGAGGGCATCGATCGTCCGATTGTTGGTGAATCCTGCTGAAATGCACGGGCAATAGGTTTACCAAGTACACCGACGCGGCCGGCGTCATGGGACAAGACCGCGATCAGCGACAGTAATTGTCTAGGAAGTACTCGCTCCGCGATACAACATTCGGGAGGGCAGCGATGAGATTTTCTAAAACCCTAATGGTAGCGGTAGCCATCAACCTGTGGTCCTGGGCAGCTCATGCGCAGCTGAATAACCTTGCACCCACGGAACTTAGAAACGTTGAGACAGGGCTCTTTATCGATGTGCGTCGTGGGATCTTCGAACCCGAGATACCGTTATGGACCTATACGGGAAACACTACAGATGCCCAGGTCTTCTATCCCAACATTACGAGCGACGGCGATCTGCACCGACTGCGTGCGAGTCATCCAATCGACGGTCCGCGACTGTGGGTGACCATCATTGAAGTGGACACGCGCGGTATTGTCGTACAAGAGGGTGACAGCGCCCCCGAGCGTTACCGAATCGTTCTGCGATCCGAGATTGAGCCACCAACCGAAGCACAAGACTCACCGTTCGGCGTCGATCAGGTTCTACCGTTAGCCGGCAATTTGCCAATGCGCGCGGTTCCCCAACACCAGCAGTGGCGCTTCACGCCAGTTGATGCTGCCGACGGGCTGTTTTCAATCCATCCCGCAGCCTTTCCTGACTTTGCTTTGACGGCAACCGGCAGTGAACCGGGGAGTCCATTGCTGCTGCGATCGTATTCCGGATCAGCTACTCAGCACTGGCATGTAGACTCGCTGCGGCTCGATCCGCCTGACAATGTCGCGCTTACCGATTTCCGATACTTCCCCCCAGGTAAGCTACGTGGCGACATTTCATGGACAGCGGATTCGCAGCGAGTCGATGGATTCCAGGTCTTTGCGCAACCACAAAACCCGGCGCTGCAGGAGCAGTCGTCTGAGTTACTGTCGCGCGCGGCCCGAGAATGGGAGATAGACTTTGAGCCCGGGCGAGAGGCTCGCGATGAAGAATGGTGTTTTTCCGTTGAAGCCAGAGATCGTCGAGCGGGCAGGGATATTCGCGAACGCAGCCAATGGGTCTGTGAGGTGGCACGGCGAAACGCGCCACTGCCCCCTCCCACCACGAAGTACTCTCGTGTGATCATTGAGAATTGTCACCCGGACAGGATCACCGTTCGCGTTTGGACATCCGTCAACCAAGGCGCTTGGCAGGACAAGGGGCAACTCTCTCACCAGTATTCAGCGAGTGGAATCTGCCCGCAGATTGGATCGCCCCAGACAATTGACTTGGCGGACGATACATTCACCAGCATCGTCGCGATGCACCCGGACTGTGGTTCGCAGAGCCCGGGTACTGCCCAGGCCACCTGTCGCGTCCTCGATTCAGCACCCTACCCAGGCGATGAATCAAGCGACAATGTTGATCGAATTCAGCTTGGAAGCGGGCGGTTGTAGCGGCTCGATGAGCACGAACCTGGTCTTTTGAGAGGGAAAGGCATCGGACCGAATTCTTCTTGGTCGTTTCCCCTATTTGCCACCCGTGGCGAGAGTGTTGGGAATCGGGGTCGAACCGCTTTTCTTGCGACAGGTAAGTGCAGGCAGCTGGAGCAGCCCTGAAGCAAGTTTTAGATCGGTTCGACGCCATTTCTCCAGCCCTGCCTGCTCCTCAAGCGATCAGATTGATTTATCGGTTTAATCGGTTCAACCCCCATCTTTCAGAGGCGCACGTTACCCATCGGCCAAGCGACCTTTAGAAGCGAAACTGCAGACCAATTGAGGCAACGAGATAGGGGTCGTATTCCTCAAGATCTTCGCGATAAAACGCCTCTTCGGCGTCCAAATCCGCGCGCAGATCGGGGTCGCCGGAAAGCGTGCCGCCGACACTGCTGATGGCAACGTCGGGATCGCCTTGGAACAGCGCGCCGAGATCGAAAATCAAGTCAACTCGATCAGTGATTGCCCAATCGTATCCCAAGCCTAGGTAAGGTGAGACGCTGTCGAAATCAGTGTCTGCCGACAACGTGCCTACTTCGTTGATCGTATAGACGGTATCGTCAATCAGGTAAGTGGCATCGGGGTCAGCGACACCAGTAATGCGGTTGTCGTTCAGCACGACTCCGCCAGAAATACGAAAACCGCCTGACCATGGCCGAAAATCGCCCAGCAGTGTAATCGAGCCGAGTTCGAGATCACCGTCGTACTCGACGCCATCCAAGTCATCCTCAAAACTATAGTTGAGGTGATTGATGCCGGCCCGAATACCCCATCGGTCTGAAAACGCGTAGCTGCCTTCAATACCGAGTCCGAGCGTACCGACCTTCGCTGCAACCGTAAGATCTTCGGCATACAGTGGGTTGGTGGCTAGCGCTAGCAGCGCCGTAATCTGGATAAATTTCACAATATGGCTCCGGTTAGTGTTCGAATCGCATCGCAGTGGCGGTCGTTCGCGATGCGATAGCAACTCTAGCCGGCGGATTAGGCGTGCGACCTAACGGGAGGCTTAAGATTGCTTGAGTAATCGAAATCTAGCGCGAGGTGCTGGCGACCAGGTTCGGGTAGCGCGATGCAAGGATACGGTCAAACCGTGGATCGTCGCGCAGTGGATGCCACAATGGTGAGAAAGGCAAATAGCAAAGTCCGAACTCGCGCGACGCGACAGCCTTGTCCAGCCATTTGAATGCCGTATCGGCTTCCTTCAGCCAGCCGTAGGCCATTGCGAGATGTGTCTCTGTAACCCGACCGCCGCCGGACCGTGCAAGCGAAATCATCTGTCGTGCGGCATCAACCTGGTTATCGCGGGCCAGAAGCGACGCATAGGTCAGTTTGAAGCGAGGCGTCGTGCGGCTCTCCGAAATTAACGGTGTGAAGCTCTCAATGGCCCGCCCAGTGTTGCCAAGTTCGGCTAGCGCAAGCGAACGTACAAATATCGCCTCTGAAGATTCGTCATTTCTGTCCAGCGCGGCTTGCGCGAGCTCTAACGCACGTTTCGAATCTCCAAAAGCGAGATACTGATGAGCGGCAATGACCTGCTCCCAGTTACTGTCCGGAAATGCCGCGAGCGAACGCTCGACCGATGCGAAACCCTCTGCCTCTCGCCCGGTCAGCATGTAGTAACGCGTGATACCTGTGTGCAACAGATCCGGCTGCGTTTTCAAGGCACGGTCGAACGCCCGGCCCGCAAGTTCAAGATCGCTCTCTATACATGCGTAGTAGTCGCCGATGGATGCGAGCGCCAATGCATTGTCCGGAGAAAGCGTAACGGCGCGCAGCAACGCGTCTCGCGCTTTCGGATAAGCCTCAGCTGGTTCCATAAAACCTTGGTGCGACCCTGCCAACAGATAGGCATCGCCCAACTTACTGAACGCGCCGCCAAACTGTGGATCGAGTTCCGTCGCACGGGTGAAGTACTCAATCGCGGTCGCGAGCCCTTCGTCTGTGTACTTCAAATAATGATATCGGCCGATCGCGAATTGATCATACGCTTCAAGACTGTTCGTTGGTGCCGCGAGCACTATTCCAGTTAAACCCGAGTTGCGTTTTGGTAGACGATCAGCGTTTAGCGATTCACTTATCGACGCAAGCACCAATGCGCGCATCGTCAGCGTATCGCCCATCGACGCGCGCACTGTGTCACGGATTCGGTCACTACTGCGAATGTCGACGACGGTGATTTGTGCTTCGATCTGCCCATCGACCTGCTCGAACGTGCTTTCGATGGTCCAGTCCGGTCTGAGATCTCCGCTTGAGACCAACATCGTCTCCGCATAGTCAAGCAGACGAACGTCATAGGCTGCATCGACAAGTTGGCGGGTCGCGTCGTGCATAGCCATTGCCTTCGGCAGCAGTGCCTCGTTCGCGGAGAATGGCAGTATGGCAACAGTGACCCGTGAGTCGCTAGCCTGTCCACCAGCGTCCGGCC
>JBCCCC010000212.1:0-4211 GCA_039033695.1 Pseudomonadota bacterium
CGATGTCACCACCGATGCTGCAGCGCGCGATGAAATGCTGCAGCGCTCAAACGGCGCCCGCACGGTGCCGCAGATCTTCATCGGCGAGCAACATATCGGCGGCTTTGATGACCTGAATGCGCTCCACAAGGCCGGTGAGCTAGACAGCTTGCTCGCCTCCTGAATCTGACTCGACGAGAAATTATCCATGGCCGAAGAAAACGCAGCTGCGACAGAGCAACCACGCCGTGAAGTGGGCCTGCGCAAGCTATACATCAAGGACTTGTCTTTCGAATCGCCTGGCGCGCCAGGGATCTTCACCAAGACAGAATTCCGACCACAAACAAACCTGAACCTGCGAACAACTCACCAGCAGATCGACGACACCGTGTTTGAGATGACGCTGACGCTCACGATCGACGCGAAGATCGGCGAAGAAACCGCATTCCTGGTAGAGCTGCAGCAAGCGGGCTTATTCCACATCGCCGGCTACGACGAAGCGCAACGCAACGTGATTCTCGGCACGTTCTGTCCCAACGCATTGTTCCCGTACGCCAGGGAAACTATCTCCGGCGCCGTGCAGCGCGGCGGGTTCCCCGAGTTCTTGCTGCAGCCCATCGATTTCGATGCCTTGTTCGCGCGCTCGCAACAGGAAATGCAAAAGCAGCAACAGGCCGAAGCAAGTGAGCCGCACTAGCGCGGGCCAGCACCGGCCAGTTGCCGTTATTGGCGCTGGCTCCTGGGGGACTGCACTGGCGATTCAATACGCTCGTGCCGGAACGCCGGTCAGCTTGTGGGGCCGAGATGCCGACCAGCTAGAGCTCATGGCAAAAGAGCGTATCAATATGCGCTATCTGCCCGAGGGCCCGTTCCCGGAATTGTTGCAGGCGACGACATCGCTGGCCGATGCGCTGGCCGATGTCGACGAGATCCTGGTATCGGTGCCCAGTCATGCGCTGCGCAATACACTGGCGCTCATTCGCGAGACAACGGACAAGCCTTTGCGAGTAGCCTGGGCAACCAAAGGCCTGGAGCTTGCCACTGGCAAACTGCCGCACCAGGTCGTGCGCGAAGTGCTGGGTGATTCGGATACCTACGCTGTGCTCTCCGGGCCAACGTTTGCCAAAGAGCTCGCGCGTGGGCTGCCAACCGCGCTAACCGTTGCCTCGCGCGACCCGGCATTTGCCGCCGACATCGCAACGCGGATCTCCGACGACAAGTTCCGCGCCTACACCAGTACAGATGTCGTTGGCGTTGAAGTCGGCGGGGCTGTCAAGAACGTCATGGCCATTGGCGCGGGCTTGTCGGATGGGCTGGGTTTCGGTGCCAACACGCGAGTCGCGTTCATTACGCGAGGGCTATCCGAGATGACCCGGTTCGGTATCGCGCTCGGCGCCCGTGCCGAGACCTTTATGGGATTGGCCGGCATGGGCGATCTGGTGCTTACGTGTACCGATAACCAATCACGCAACCGGCGCATGGGTCTGGCATTGGCGTCCGGCAAGACCATTGCCGAAGCCGAGGCCGAGATCCAGCAAGTGGTCGAAGGCGTGCTCGCTGCCCGTGCAGTACACGAAGCCGCAGAGCGGCTAGGCGTCGACATGCCGATTACAGAGCAGATCTACAAGATCCTGTATGAGGGTGTTGAGCCTATGCAGGCAGTCCATGCGCTAATGACGCGAGCGACCGGCGCTGAGTTCGACCCTGATTAGCGTCTCGGTTTAGCGCGCGTTCGGCATCGAGAACGCGTTTTGCCGCCAGGCCTCGTAAACGACGATCGAGACGCTGTTAGACAGGTTCAAACTGCGGCTTTGCGGGCGCATCGGGATCGTTAGCTTTTCGTCTTCCGGCATCGCGTCCAACAACGTTTTTGGCAAACCTCGGGTTTCGGGCCCGAACAAGAAGCCGTCGCCGGGCAGGAAGCGAACGTCAGCGAAATTGGTGCTGACCTTGGTGGACAGTGCAAACACGCGCTTGAGCGCGAGCTCATCCAGGCAAGACTGTAGTGCCGGCCATGTGCGCACCCGCGCGAGGTCCGCGTAATCCAAGCCGGCGCGGCGCAGACGCTTTTCGTCCAGCGAGAAGCCCAGCGGTTCGATAAGATGCAGCTCACAACCCGTGTTCGCGCACAGGCGGATGATATTGCCCGTATTGGGCGGGATTTCCGGCTGGTATAAAATGACATGAAACATCGGCGCACCTGGCTCGTTGCGGGGCGTCGCAACTGGACGACTTGATGGCTGCAGCACTACAACCGGCAAATGCCCACAAACCACCAGCGAGCGTTGGCTTGGATTTCTGCGGCCTGAGAATGGACTCGCCCATTGTCCTGCTTTCTGGCTGCGTGGGCTTCGGGGAGGAGTATACGCGTGTGGTCGGGTTCGAGAACACGCATGTTGGCGGCATCGTGCTCAAAGGCACAACACTGGAGCCACGGCTCGGGAACAAGCCACATCGCATTTACGAAACACCGATGGGCATGTTGAATGCTATTGGCTTACAAAACCCGGGCGTGGATGTCGTGGTTAACGACATTCTGCCTACGCTGGATTTTTCGGAGACGCGTTTCATCGCCAATGTCTGCGGCTCTACCGTTGAGGACTACGCAGAGACCACGCGGCGCTTCGATGACTCAAACATTGATGCAATCGAGATCAATATCTCCTGCCCCAACATCAAGGAGGGCGGGGTCGCATTTGGCAACAATCCCGACATGTCGGCGCGTGTGGTGGCAGCCTGTCGCGCGAATACCAGCAAGCCGATCATCACCAAGTTGTCGCCCAACCAGACCGACATCCGGGAGAATGCGCGACGTTGCATCGACGCGGGCAGCGATGCGCTAGCCGTGATCAATACCGTGATGGGCATGGCGATTGATGTGAATTCCCGCAAGCCGGTCATTGGTAATGTACAGGGTGGGTTGTCGGGACCCGCGATCAAGCCGATTGCGCTGCTCAAAGTTCATCAGGTCTACGACGTGGCGAAAGCCCATGGCATACCAATCATCGGGCAGGGCGGTATTCATACCGTGAATGATGCGATTGAGTTCCTGATCGCCGGGGCGACAACGATCGGCATCGGCACCGCACTGTTTTATGACCCGCTGGTTTGCCAGAAGATTAACGACGGCATTGCCGACTACCTGGCCCGCAACAACATGAGCTCAATCGGCGAGTTGACGGGCAGCCTGCAGCTGGACTGAGTGTTTAGTCGCCGGCGCTGATGCCAGCAGCGCTCAGCAATGCATCGGGCTCAAGGCGCTTCTTGTAGTCCGGATCGGAGAACATGAACTCGACCGTGCCGCCGGCGCCTATCAGGTAAACGGCCGGTACCGGCAACTGATGATGGTCGAAGCCCGAAGACGCTTCGAGATCAATACCGAATTCCTTGTAGCGTTTAACCGTGGGTGCATCGACTTCGAACGCAAGACCGAACGCCCGGGATGCCGTCATAGCCGCATCGGACAACAAGGTGTAATCGATATCCGGCTCATCCAGGCTCTTGTACAGAAGCTCTGGGCGATCTGCCGACAGGAACAAGACTTCATATCCTTCGGCGCGCAGCTTAGGTACGACAGTTTGCAGCTCTTGCAGGTGCCGGTTGCAGTAGGGGCACCAGCCACCGCGGTAGAAGATCAGCAGCGTGGGCTGGGTAACGGCATCGGCATCGAACACAAATGCATCACCCGCAGCGGTGCGAACAGAGAAATCAGGCGCGCTGGCACCAACTGGCAGTGGCTGGACATCCTCGGCGCGCTTGGGCACATCGCCCGCCTTGGCAGCTGGCGCAACAGCAAACCCGCTGATGACAAGCAGTAAAAGAGTCAGGTTAATCAGCGCACGCATACGGGGTCTCCAAAGCAGTTCGGCGAGTCGGAAATAGGTCTCCTATTGGAGACCCGCGCGGTCGCCGAAAGATTACACGTCCAGTTTGAGCTGTGCGATCTTGCGGGTCAATGTGTTGCGGCCCCAGCCAAGCAGTTTCGCGGCCTCGCCCCGCTGACCGGAAGCGCGACGCAAGGCAACACGGATCAACGTGCGCTCAAACGCGGGTAGTGCTTCGTTCAACAGCGGCCGCGTGGTCGGATCAGCCAACTGTTGCTCGGCCCACCGCTCGAGGCCGATACTCCAGGACTGGGTGCTGCCCTCGGCGCTCGCGCTACCGCCGATTTCGCTCGGGATATCGTCAACACCGATCACGTTACCCGGCGCGGTAACCGTCAAGCGTCGGCA
>JBCCCC010000213.1:0-4203 GCA_039033695.1 Pseudomonadota bacterium
GCACCGGTATAGACCACTTCCAGCTCACCAATCATGCCTTCGAGCGTCCAGCTCGTGTTATTGAAGCTGTCCTCAATGCGGTCATCGGAGAAACGCTGAATCTCAAGGTCACCAAGATCCGGGTCGGAAAAGAACACGCCGTCCGACTCGATATCCTGAGTTTGATGAGCGATCAGCAAACTCCAGTTATCGTTGATATCCCACAAACCAGACACACGAATACCCGTGTATTCGGTCTCGTTGATGTCCTCTTCTACCAATGCACTGTTGTCTGCCTGCAGAAAGTTCACGCCACTAAGGTCGGCACCAGCCTGGAAACCTGTACGCTGCGCACTGACCGGCACGCCGTTGGCACGTACCGTGCCCTCGGGCCGAAAGCGCGCACTCTGACTCGCATCACGCGTGCCGGCGACGTTGTCGATATAGCCGCCTTTGCGGTCGTAGTATGCGACGCCGCGAACCGCGACCGTGTCAGTCAGCGGCAAATTCAGCATCAGCTCAATGTTTGAGTTGGTATCGCCCTCGGCGATGGTGCCAACACCAACCTTCACGTTGCCGTAGGTATCATCGCGATCAGGCTTGTTGGTAATCAGCCGAACGTTGCCAGCCTGGGAGCTGGCACCGAACAACGTGCCTTGCGGGCCAGACAGGACTTCGATGCGCTGCAAGTCAGCCGCATAGACATCCAGATTACGACCTGGCTGGGACAGCGGCTGCTGATCCAGATAGAACGCAACGTTCGGCGACAACCCCGCGACACCGGCTACGGTCAGATTCGGGGTGGTTGATGCGACCCCTCGAATGTACACCGTATTCTGGCCAGGGCCACCACCACCAGCCGTAACACCGGGCAGCTGCAATACGTAGTCAGAAAAGTTGCTGATGCCGATCTCTTCGAGCGCCGCCTCTCCCAGTGCGGTCACCGCCACAGGCACGTCCTGCAGTGACTCTTCGCGTTTGGTCGCGGTGACGACGATTTCTTCAATCACATTCTGAGCATGGACCGAAGGTGCGCTAAGCGCCGCAGCCACAGCGGTTGCCAGCGCGCAACGGCGCGGCGTGAAGGTCTTCATTTGCATGGGGATCCCTGTGAGGTATGAATCGGGTCTTATTGTTCTGTGGTCAGTTACCGCGCGAAGTGTAAATTACTTAGTACACGAAGTATATACACCAGGAAATTGACCAGAATCTCTACGCCCAGCATTCAGGTGTTGATTTTTCCTTGATTTTTCAGAATATTCGCCCAGAATGGCGCCGGCACAGCTCACAATAGAAACTTGCATGCCTAACTGATCACTCCAATGGGCACTAAGCTTTTCACGACCTGGAACCCGAATGCCTCAGCATCAGTACGATATCGATCACAAGATCGGCGACAACAACATCCAGGTTATGGGAATGGATGTGCACAACCCCGTGTTCTTCGGCAGCGGCCTGCTGATCGCATTGTTCGTGGCAATTACGTTGGTGGCACCCACGGGTGCGTCGGGCGTATTGGAAGGGGCACGGGCCTGGACGCTCGAGCATACCCATTGGCTGTTCAGTGGCAGCATGGTCGTGATTTTCGGCTTCTGCGTGCTGTATGCGTTGATGCCTTTCGGCCGTATTCGCATCGGCGGGCCGTCAGCTGAACCAGAGTTCGGCACGCTGTCCTGGCTGGCGATGCTGTTCTCGGCCGGCGTTGGCATCGGTTTGCTGTTTTGGGGCGCCGCCGAACCACTCGCGTATTTTACCGGTTGGTCCGGCACGCCGCTGAATGCCGAGGCCGGTAGCGAGGAAGCGCGACGCTTGGCGATGAGCGCCACCATCTTCCATTGGGGCCTGCATCCCTGGGCAGTGTATGCACTCATGGGGCTGGCGCTCGCGTTCTTTACCTACAATAAAGGGCTGCCGTTAACGATTCGCTCTTGCTTCTATCCGATTCTGGGCGAACGTGTGTGGGGCTGGAGCGGTCACGTTATCGACATTCTCGCCGTCATCGCCACGCTCTTCGGCCTCGCAACGTCGCTAGGCTTCGGCGCGATGCAGGCAGCGGCCGGGCTCAACACGTTGTTCGGCATTGACCCGGGCATCAGTACGCAGATCGGCGTCATCGCGGTGATCACCACACTGGCAACGTTGTCGGTGGTTCGCGGCCTTGATAAGGGCATCAAGGTGCTGAGCAATGTCAACATTGTGATGGCTATCGGGCTGCTGTTATTCGTGCTGCTCGCAGGACCCACCATTGCGATTCTGACGGGGATCCCAAACAACACAGCTCACTACCTTGCCAGCATTGTGCCGCTAGCCAACTGGTTCGACCGGCCGGATTTCGACTGGTACCAGACATGGACGGTGTTCTATTGGGCATGGTGGATTTCATGGTCACCCTTCGTCGGCATGTTCATCGCTCGCGTGTCGAAAGGCCGAACCGTACGGCAGTTTCTCGCGGCCGTGCTGATCATGCCTGCCGGGGTCAGCATCGTTTGGTTCACCGTCTTTGGAACGACCGCGATCTCGCAGGCGCAAGCCGGGCTGGGCAAGATCGCAGAACCAATGACTGACGCATCGCTGACCTTGTTCCATATGCTCGTTAATCTGCCGATGGCGGAAATCGTGTCGAGCTTTGCCATTGTTCTGCTGCTGATCTTCTTTGTCACCTCGTCCGACTCGGGTTCATTAGTGATTGACACCATCACAGCAGGCGGCAAGCTACATGCACCGGTCGCGCAGCGGATTTTCTGGGCGTTCATGGAAGGACTCGTCGCCGCGATTTTGTTGTTTGGCGGCGGCGGGCAGGTGCTCGGTGCATTGCAGGCTGGCGCTATCGTGACAGCCCTGCCATTCTCGCTGGTCTTGCTACTCTGTTGCGTAAGCCTGTACAAAGGCCTGAGCCACGAATGGCGCAAGGACGAGCGGTTAAGAGACCCCGCGCCGACAGAAACTGTCGGCAGCTAGTCAAACAGCGCTTAGGGCAGCGATTCAACCAGCCGAATCTCCAGCGCGGTTTCTCGCCCGATAATCGCCCTGGTCAAGTTCTTCGGTGTGACCGCATCGGTCGACGATAGCGCGATTCTGCCGCCCATGATTTCGGCGTAGCGTTGTGGAAACAACGGCCGGCGATCTGGTTCTGCGAGGCCGATCGGTACGATGGGTTGATTCGTGTTCAAGCTGTACTTGTCCGAGGCGCCGATTGTATGTAGAAACTCATGGGCCAGAATGAAGTTGTTCCTGCCCGCGAAACGCCGGTCGGCATAGGCATTCACGATGCCGAACATACCCTTGCGCAGACCGACAGAGTCGTCGAGAACCAGGTGCGTATCCGGGTGATGAAAGCGCATAAAAATTCGCACATCGGGCGGGATGTCTTCGCGGCCTCGCGTAATGCTGCTAACCCACCATCGCGTTTTCAATGACCAGAGCATTGTGTCGACAATGCTGGGTTGCGCGGTAAGACGCGGTGGCTCTTCCGGCAGTTGTGGGCCCAACTCCATGCGCACCGGTCGGTCGAGCGAGACACCATGGCGCGCCACTTCACGTGCAAAGAAGGCCTCGATATCAACAAACGTCTTGACCGACAGCGACTCAATATAGCGCTGCGTCGCGGGATCGTTATCCGCATTGATTGGATAGACTCTGATCCAGAGCGTGTTGTTCCAGTCGGTACTGCGGGCTTGGGATAGCCATGCGCTGAGCGCGACGAACAACAGCACCAGGAGCAACGCGAGAATTCGAATACGTTTGAACATGCCGCTATTTAGCCAGAGGGTTCCGCGCTTGTCGTGAACGAGGTTGGACTTTTTGGACAGGATTCTGGCCAGGCAGGCATAGAACCAACCGAGCAGACTCGAACGAACATAATGCTGGCGGTTGCGCGGCAAGATATGAGGTCGACCGATGACCAGCAGCGCTCAACGATCAAGGTCTTGACGAGCACCTGTGCAGTTCAAACGATGGGTTAGCGCCGCCCGGCACGTTACACTTGAGCAATCAACGAAACCGCAAGGCATGGCGCGTGACCACGAGAACACCCAGCGAATCCGCAGTAGAGCACAACGTCTACAAGGTTTTCCCAAACGATCTCAACTCCAAGAACACCGTGTTCGGTGGCCTGGTTATGAGCCTGTGTGACCGCACAGCACTCATCGTGGCAGAACGTCATAGCGGCTGCGCCTGCGTCACCGCCGCTGTCGATAGCTTGACGTTCCTGGCAGCTGCCGGCAC
>JBCCCC010000214.1:0-4186 GCA_039033695.1 Pseudomonadota bacterium
GGCCAATACCGGCGCAGACACGCGCTGGAAGTCGGCCAGGTACTCGTCCTTGATCGGCGAAGCTTGTGGTAGTGGCACGGTGCGCGGATTGCGGTGTACACCGTTGAGCCGATACTCATAGTGTAAGTGCGGCGCTGTCGCCAAACCGGTTTTGCCGACGAAACCAATCGTCTCGCCTTGCTTTACGCGTGTACCGACACGCTGGCCTTTGCGGAAGTTGCGCATATGGGCGTACAGCGTCGTGATGTTGCCGCCATGCTGTAGGATTACCACTTTGCCGTAGCCTCGCTGTGTGCCACGGAAAATAATCTTGCCGTCGCCAGCGGCCATAATCGGAGTACCTGCGGCTGCTGAGTAGTCAACACCGCGATGCGCTCGGATCGTGTTGAGAATAGGATGGCGCCGGTTCGGGTTAAACGCAGAACTGATGCGCCTGAAGTCAACTGGGGCCCGCACAAATGCCTTGCGCACGCTGCGACCATCAGGATTGAAGTAATCGGTGTCGCCGTCGGGGCTGACGTAGCGAAGCGCCTGGTAGGATTCACCCTGGTTAACAAACTCGGCCGCGACGATCTCACCGTCAGCGACTTTCTCGCCATCCTGCCAGAGCTCTTCGTAGATCACGTAGTACTCGTCACCACGGCGAATGTCATAGACGAAATCAATGTCCCAGGCGAAGATTCCGGCGATATTCATGATGACGCGATCGGACATCCCGCCAGCTGCCGCAGACTCAAACAAAGACGTGTCAATAACACCGTGGCGCAACGTTTGCCGGTATTCGACAGGCCGCTCGACGAGCTCTGCACTGAATTGGCCCGCGTCGTCGCGGACGACTTGCAGCGCGGAGTCAATGGTTAAGTTACGGCTCAACGCCAGAACGCGACCTTCTTCATGTCTGACGGTCAGCTCATCACCAGGTTTGAGTACTCGCAACGGTCGTTTTGCGGCATCGAGGCCGGCAATGGTCAGCAAATCGGCGATATTGAGTTTGTGCTTGCGAAACAGGCTGTCCAGCGTATCGCCGGAGGCTATTCTGAGCACGATTTCATCGTAAGCAGGTGCCTGCGGTGTGCTACTTGCCCGCGGCGCAAGGTCTTCGGCAACGGGCTCGTCCGCTACCAGGGCCGGCTGGGTCTCGGGTGCACTGGCGACACTGGGTACGGGACGCTGCTCAACACTGATCGGCGCGTCTTGCGGGGTCTCACTGCGAAACAGAATGCCCAGCAGGACTGCGCATAGCGGTAGACCGAGGCCCGCACCAAACCACAGCAATCGGCGCTGCGCTGTTTGGTCATTTCTGGAAGCGGGGGGGTCGAGGTTGTAGTCGTGCCGAATGGGACTAGGTTTGCGGTGCAACGCCCTGTTCCTGTTATGGTTTCGCAAAGACTAATCGAGCGCTTGGATTTAGTCAAAGACCGCGGTGTCGGCGGGCTGGGCGGCTGTCGCGCAGCGCTGCGGCGGTGCAGATCCCAGCAGGGCCTGCGGCAGGGGTGTCAGGCGTGAGTTTTGTCGTCATAATCGCGTTGCCGGGAAGGACGAACGCACGGCCTGGAACCGAAAACCACAGGAATGATAATGATTGATGCGCAAACGCAGCTGGCTGAATTGACGCGCGGCTGCGACGAGATACTTCCCGACGGCGCGTTGGCCAAACGCCTGCAAAGCGGCAAACCATTGGTGATCAAGGCCGGTTTTGACCCCACCGCACCCGATCTGCACCTTGGGCACACTGTGCTGATCAATAAGATGCGCCAGTTCCAGCAGTTTGGGCATGACGTCGTTTTCCTGATTGGTGACTTTACTGGCTTAATTGGCGACCCAACCGGCAAGAACGCAACGCGACCGCCGCTCTCGGAAGAAGAGATTGCTGAGAATGCCAAGACTTACCAGGAGCAGATTTTCAAGATTCTTGACCCGAGCAAGACGCGTATCGCCTTTAACTCCACCTGGATGACCGCTTTGGGCGCGGCCGGCATTGTTCGCCTCGCCGCAAGCCACACAGTAGCGCGCATGCTGGAGCGAGATGACTTTTCGAAACGCTACGCCGGTGGCCAGCCGATCGCGATCCATGAGTTTTTGTATCCGTTGGTGCAAGGTTATGACTCGGTGGCGCTCAAGGCCGATGTCGAGCTCGGTGGGACCGATCAGAAGTTCAACCTGTTGGTTGGGCGACAACTGCAACAAGATGCCGGCCAGAAGCCTCAGGTCGTGTTAACCATGCCGCTGCTGGAAGGCCTTGACGGCGTGCAGAAGATGTCGAAATCACTAGGCAACTACATCGGTATCACGGATCCGCCGGATGAGATGTTCGGCAAGCTGATGTCAGTGAGTGATGAGTTGATGTGGCGCTATTTCGAACTGCTGAGCTTCCGCAGCCTTGAGGATGTTGCGCAGTTGCGCGAGCGGGTCGCCGCTGGGGAGAATCCACGCGACGTCAAGTTTGAGCTTGCGCATGAAATCGTTGCTCGGTTTCACAATGAAGATGCGGCGCGAGCCGCGCAGCGCGGTTTTGTCCAGCGGTTCCAGAAGAACCAGCTCCCGGATGATATCCCGGAGGCGGACGTTGAATCAGCAGATGGCGCTATTGGTGTGGCGCATCTGCTGAAAGGCGCCGGATTGGTGGCCAGCACGTCGGAGGCGTTCAGGATGATCAAGCAAGGCGCCGTCAAGGTGGACGGGCAACGTATTGAGGACCGCAACGCGACGTTCGGGAAAGGAACCGCTGCGGTTTTTCAGGTAGGCAAGCGGCGTTTTGCCAAGGTAAGGGTTAACTAGGCTTGCGCTGCATGTGGGCGCTGGATAGGGTTGAATTTCGGAACAATGCGGAGAGTGTGATGATGGTTTTGCAGTGGAATGTTCGAGTCTTGAGCGTGGCGGCATTGGCGCTGTTCGTCGGATCATCGGCTGGTGCGCAGTCGCCGGATTGGATGTCGCAAATGACGGACGTTGAGCCTATCGAACTCAGCGAGCGCGATGTAAAGCGCGCGATCAAGACGGCTGATCAGTTGGCCAAGGCGGCAGAGGCGGGCGAGATTGACGAGAGCGGTATGGCGCCGGGCAATCTGGACGCACTAATCGCTAACCGCAAAGCGATGAGCATTATCGAGGGCAATGACTTCACCGCGGAGTCGTTCACGAGCACGATGATGAATATCGTCATGGCGATGGGTGCCGCCGAGATGGAAGACAACAAAGAGGAAGTGGAGCAGGCGACAGCGCAGCTTGAGGCCATGAAGTCGCAGCTGTCACCCGAGCAATATGAAATGTTCGCCTCGCAGATCCTCGGTGTTCAGAAGGCCTTCGCGAACGCGCCGGCAGGCAACGTAGAGCTGGTACGCAAGTATAAAGATGAGATCGAGGCGCTCGGCGAGTAACGAGACGGCGATCGCCTGGTCGTAGGCGCTGCACGAAAGCCGTGGTTTGCCGTGCGCGGCGAGCCTTTTCGAACTCGAATATCAGTGATCGCAAGTGCATGCTCGAGTCACCGGAGCCGCAGGCGACCGCCTCGGCGCAGCATGGTGTTGCGCGCCAGCTGTATCCATCGCCTGATGCGGGCGCCCTGATCAGTTTGTCTGGCAGGGCGTCCGAGTGCGTTTTTTACAGGGAAAACCGGCGTTTTTCCGGCCCGCTTCAGGCTTGAGAAAAAAAACTGACAAAAGTGCTTGACGTCCGTTCGAGACGCTCTATACTGCGCCGCTCGCTTGGGGACACGTAGCCCCACGCACCGACCCAAAAAATTGAAAAACATGCGGCATTCGCTGTTGACCAGCGCCAGTTAGCATGTATAATTGTGGGTCTGCCTTGGAGAAAACCTTTGGCCATTTTATATTGGCTGGGGGCCTCGGCCGCTCTTTAACAAGATAATCAGATAATTTGTGTGGGTGCTCGCGCTGGTAGATGCCGTCGGCAAAACCAGAGTGAGTAACCTAAGTCAGTAGTCGGTAGCAGTACCGGCAAAAGCTTGGATACATAACTCTTTTAGTGACTAACTTGTTAGTTACTAGTTAAGTGGCTAATTCGTTAGCTACTTGATTAAGCTCACAGCTATAAACTGAAGAGTTTGATCCTGGCTCAGATTGAACGCTGGCGGTATGCTTAACACATGCAAGTCGAACGGAAACGATGGTAGCTTGCTACCAGGCGTCGAGTGGCGGACGGGTGAGTAATACTTAGGAATCTGCCC
>JBCCCC010000215.1:0-4134 GCA_039033695.1 Pseudomonadota bacterium
CGACAACAGTCAATCCACGTTCGAAGCACGCCGGTTGCGCATGAAAATCGGCGGTCACGGTTTTCAGCCGTGGCTCAAGTACTACTTCGAAGTTGACTTGCAGCCAAGCCGAGACGTTGACGATAGTTCTTCATCGTCAAGCGCCCGCGTCATTGACTGGCGTATCGACGTTGCCAAATGGGATTGGGGTGGCATTCGCGTTGGCCAGTGGAAAGTTGACTTCAACCGCGAACGCGTCGACTCGTCAGGTCGTCAGCAGTTCGTAGAGCGCTCTATCGTGAATCGCGTGTTTACTGTCGATCGCCAAGTGGGCATTCAGCTGCGTGGCCACGCATTCAAGAACACGTCGGCTGACCTGCGTTGGTACCTCGGCGCTTTCACGGGTGAGGGCCGTGGCGTTCGCAACACGGACAACAACATGATGTATGTGGGCCGGTTGCAGTGGAACTTCCTTGGTCGTGATCTGGCGTTGCGCCAAACTGATGTCGAGTTCACTGAACTGCCGACCGCAAGCTTGGCGTTCGGCGCGTCAACGACCACCGGTAGCTGCACGCGCTGGTCATCGTCAGGCTGTGGCAATCTGGATGGGTACACATCGCCTGGCGCGGCCGAGGGCGACCAATTCGACGTCGATCAATGGGTCCAGGAGTTTGCTTACAAGTGGCGCGGACTCTCCGTACAGCAAGAATACCATCGCAAGAGCATCTTTGACCGTGTCGCCAATACCGACAATGACCTGACCGGTGGCTATGTACAAACCGGCTACTTCTTCCACAATAAGTTTGAGTCGGTTCCGGCGCCATTGGAACTGGCCGTTCGCTACGCGTTCGTCGAGGAGCCCAACGTACTGGATCGTAACTTCGAAAACGATCGTGAGGAGCTGAGTCTGGCAGCCAATTGGTTCTTTAGTGGCCACAATAACAAGCTGACGTTCGATATCTCACGTCTGGATCTGGATGACCGTGTGATCGGCCGCGACGAATCCGAGAGTCGTGTACGCGTGCAGTGGGACGTCTCTTTTTAGCGAGTTCTGAACCCAGTCTGTGACATGGGTACTGTTGGCGATTGGCGAGATTTGCACTATCCGAATGAGCTTTCGACTACACTGAAGGTCGACCTTGCAACGGACAGGCCCAATGTCGCAAAAATTCCCATTCGCGTTTTTTCTGTTTGCGCTAGTCGCGGTATTGCATGTCTCCAGCGCCCGGGCTGATGATCAAGCCGGGGCTGGTATCCGGATTTCGGACGGTAACCATCTGCAGCCAGCGCTCAATGAAGACAATTGCTGGGTAACCGAGAAACGCAACGACGACAAGCACTGGCTGGATGTTCGCGTGCGCGGGGGCGCGGGCGAGGGTTACGCGTTTGAATTTCGACACGGCGAAGAATATGGTCGACTCATCGAAGTCCTGATGATTGTGCTGCAAGGTCTTGAACCTTACCGTGTATTGTCACCATTCGATCTGTTGGAATTAGAGCTGCAAGCGAACATCGACTCCTGGTCGCCAGAGCAGATCGCTAGCCACGACGAGAAACTCGATGCGGCCGATGGCGCTGCGAACCCGGCGCTGCAGCGAGTCAGCGTGACTGTCGATGGCGAAACAGCAGCCGCGTACTTCGATAACGTTTGGGCGACTGAACGGTTCCCGACGCCGAGAGCCGCGACAGTTGAGGTATTCGCTGACAACCTTCCTGTCGGTAATGATGGCGCACAGCTCTCGGCAAGTATTGCATTGGCTGGTACTTGCCGCGTGATGCCGACCGCCGAGTAGCCGTCTACGCGAAATGCAGTTCCCGACTGGTAAGAGACCGTGACACTTCACTATGCCAGCATTGGACACATCGGTCGGCAATTGCGCGCAGGCAATACAACGGCTGTCGAGTTAAGTCAGTTGATGCTCGAGCGCATAGAGCGACATGATGCAACGCTCAATACGTTCATTACTGTGCTCGCTGACGATGCCTTGGTGCAAGCTGAGCGCGCAGATGCGGAGCTTGCCAGTGGCAAGGACCGCGGGGCGCTGCATGGTATTCCCATCGCTCTTAAGGACTTGATTGCAACCGCAGGCATACGTACGACTGCAGGGTCAGCAGTGTTCGACCAGTGGGTGCCGGAGCAGGATGCGGCGGTCGTTGAGCGACTGCGTCAAGCCGGCGCTGTTGTTCTTGGCAAGACAGGACTGCATGAGCTCGCATACGGCACGACCAGTGACAATGCGTTCTTTGGTCCAGTGATGAACCCTTGGGCCACCGATCACCTGGCTGGCGGATCAAGCGGTGGTTCAGCCGCTGCCGTCGCCGCTGGGTTAGCGTATGCCGCAATCGGTACCGATACCGGCTGTTCGATCCGGCAACCCGCGCACTGCTGCGGCATTGTCGGCTTCAAGCCGACCTTTGGCGCAGTCAGCAAGGCCGGCGTCGTGCCGTTGTGTTGGAGTATGGATCACGTCGGTCCGATGGCCAGAAGCGTTGATGACGCCCGCCTCGTACTGCAAGCGATTGCAGGCTTCGACGCTGACGATCCGTACTCTGCTCGGGAGCGGCTCGACTGGACACCCAGTGCGACACCGCCGCTAGACAGCCTGAGGCTCGGCGTGGTTCGGCGGCACTTTTTTTCTGGTGATGATGACGTTATCGCTGCGGTCGACACGGCGCTCGGTCGACTCTCGGCGCGAGGTGCGCAGATCGTGTCTCTGGATCTGCCGGAAGTCGCCAGCGCATGCGACGCAAGCAGGGCAATATTCGCCGAGTCACTGGCAATCTATCAAGATGATTTGCGCGCGCGCCCAGACGCATTCGGCCAGGAAGTTCGGGACAAGCTGGTCTCTGCAATGTCGCTTAGTGCGGTTGACTACGCGCAGGCACAACATCTGCGACAGCAATTCTCTCGCCAGGTTGAGCGTTTGTTTGAGCACTGTGACGTACTGTGTGCACCGGTCGCAGCCAGCAGCGCAATACCGCTGGCCGACCAACCGGACGGGCATGCGCGCAAGGCATGGAAAAACACGATTCTTTTTGATTTCAGTGGCCATCCATCCGTATCGGTTCCGTGCGGATTGACCGCAACCGGATTGCCGGTCGGTTTAATGCTGACGGGCAAGCTGTTTGGCGATGTCGCGCTGGCCCGCTACGCCGCTGTGATCGAGTCAACTCTGCCAGCCATAGGCACGCCACCGGGTTACTAGCGCCCCGGCTTGCAGCGTCATGGCAGCTCTACGGTATGCCAGTATCTCTCCAGCAGTTTGATCGTTTGCCGGATGGACTCGCTGCCGGTCGATTTTTGGATATAGGCGGCGACGTTCCTGTCGTAGGCTTTGCGGATGTCCACTTCCGTAGCAGAGGTGCTAAGCACAAATACAACGCTGTGCCGCAGTTTCTCGTCACGCCTGAGTTGGTCGAGAAACTCAAGCCCGGTCATGCGCGGCATATTGAGGTCCAGCACAATCAGATAGGGTGGTTCGATGCTATCGGGCGCGCCGCGACCACCGCGTAGAATTTCCAGTGCTCGCATGCCATCATGCGCCACGGTGACTTCTGCGGCGATATCCATGGCGCGCAACGTGCGTTGCATGCCCAGAACGTCAATCTCATCATCGTCGACGAGCAGCAAGCGCATAGGCAGCTTTCGATCACGCATCGCGCGAGTCATTGTTCGTCTCCCTCACGATCACGCTTGCCGGTATCGTCACCATAAACCGTGTGCCGCGCTGTCCGTCTTTGGAATGTACGCTTATTGCGCCGTTGATTGACCGCACCAGCCGTTCGACAATCGCAAGCCCGATACCGCTTGCTTCCACTTCGTCGCGTCGCTTCAGCGTTTCGAACATTCTGAAGATCCGCTGATGGAATTGCTGGGGGATGCCGGGGCCATCGTCGATGATGGAAATGTTCAGTGCGGACTTCACGCGCTCACATTGGATTTCAATGCGCCCGCGGTCTTTGTCATGGTGTTTGATGGCATTTGAAACGAGGTTCATGATGATCTGCTGGAATGCCGTTGCCGGTACCTGAATTCGTGGCAGATAGTCGCCGAACACGAACTCGTGTTGGTGGTCCGGGTCAACCCAATCAGGCAGGTCGCGAAGTAGCTCTTCGAGGTCCAGTACCTCGCTGGCTGGGTTGTCCTTACCCGCG
>JBCCCC010000216.1:0-4133 GCA_039033695.1 Pseudomonadota bacterium
GAGCGCGTTGGATCGGCCCGTCCGACGTCGCTGGCTGAGCGCAGACGTGGGCCTGTATGGGCTCGCGATGCTTGCCTGTGTGTTGCTCGGCCTCAATGCGCATGCCGATGATCGGCCCAAGACCGCTGTCTTGAAAGAGCAGGTACTTGAGGCGTACTACGTGTCAGCGGTTGCAAGGTTGGCGATATCGGAGCGATGGAGCGGCACACGCAGGTTTGCGGCGGATCGCGAAGCGGCTGGCATGAGCCGTGAGCCAACCGATACACGCTTCGGGCCAGTTGCATCACTGCATATTTTTCACGGTGTCGTCGTCGTGGTCTTTGGCGACAAGGCTGACGATGCACTGGTTGGCAAGGCATTGGTGATAATGCCCATCGTAACCGAGCGCTCAAAGATCAGTTGGCGATGCGCGTCAGCCCCACCTGCGGAGCTGGCTGACTTGGCTACGGTGCCAGCAGCGTACTATCCAGATGCCTGTCAGACGTGAGTTGGCTAACGCCGAGGTCAGGGCATTCTGTGACCTGGTTGGGAACGACTGCGCGCCATACCAGCACCTAGCTCGTCGTGTATTCAACCTGGTCGCGACGATAAACGACACGGGCACGCACTGCGCTTATCTTGCGTTGGCGCGTTTGCGCCCAGCTCATCGAAGAGATACGCAAGCATGACGAGGCACATTGGAGCGAAACGTACAGGTTTTCATCATTTCGCTAACAAGCACGGCGTCGTTCGTCGATCTTTGTCTTCGGCTGGGGTTTCTATTCTCGGACGCGTTCCGCAAGCGGTTTGGATTAGGCCGAAAGACACTCGTTCGGCCGCCAGTTGATCGAATGCCGGCAATTGTTGATTGAAAGCCAAGAGCAGATCGGCATAAAGTTCGTCAACACTTCGCCTTCTTTTCGTAGATTCGCCAGGAGGATAATCACATGACACGCAGCGCGCTTCTGATAACCCTAATCACCTACGTCATGGCTGCGCCAGCGATGGCTGACTCGCTCAGGCTGACTAGCCCAGATATCGCCGAAGGCCAACAGCTCAGCACGGAGTCTGTTTATCAAGGCTTTGGCTGCGACGGCAAGAACGTTGCGCCCACGCTGGAATGGTCGGGTGCGCCTGAAGGCACCAAGAGTTTCGCCGTTACTGTCTATGACCCTGACGCGCCGACGGGCTCGGGTTGGTGGCATTGGTTCGTATTCAATATTCCAGCCGATGCGACCGGGCTGCCGTCAGGCGAAGATGTCGATGGCGTTGAGCTTACCAATGACTACGGCACAGTCGGGTTCGGCGGTGCGTGTCCTCCGGCCGGGGAGGTCCACCGATACCAGTTTACCGTGCACGCGTTGGGCACAATCCTCGAGATTGACGGTAATGTCAGCAATGCGCTCGCGGGCTTCATGGTCAACGCAAACAGCCTAGCCTCGTCGACAATCACAGCAGTGTATAGCCGCTGAGCATGCCAGTCGTTGTTGTCACGAGGTGCGTTGCCGTCGTCTAGCTTGGCGCGATCCGGTTCGACGCTGTGAAGCGCGTGCGGTGCGCCGGTGCACTTATCGTATTGCCGCAACACGCTCTATTCATCGCCTCTCATGGTCGCTCGTATTACGACCATTGCCATGAGCCGAGCTAGCGTGCATGGTCCAGGTGGCAGACCGCAGTATGATTGCTGGATGCGATTATACTGCCCTCTTGCGAGCGCAGGTCACGAACCGGTAAGTGTCATCAGGAGCGAAACATGGAACCCATCGATGTGTATTGGTCATTTCGAAGCCCTTACTCGTATCTGGCCACACCAGACCTTGAGGAGCTCGCTGACGACTACGACGTCGATCTCCAGCTTCGCGTTGTTCTGCCTATTGCGATCAGAGCTAAGGCTGCCTTGTTTGATGGATCAAATAAAAAACCAGCGCACTACATCGTCATGGACTCGATGCGGCGGGCCGAGTTTCTTGGCATGTCGATGCACTTTCCCCCCATGCCTGATCCGGTCGTTCAAGACTATGAAACGCTTGCGGTGGCGGACGACCAACCATTGATTTACTGGCTCGCCAAGCTCGGGGTGGAGGCGCAGCGGCGTGGCAAGGGCATTGCTTTTGCCAAGCACGTCTCGAACTTGATCTATGGCGGGACGCAAGGATGGGATAAAGGTGATCACCTGAGCGACGCGGCTAGGGCGGCTGGCCTGGATCTTGCGGCAATGGAACATGCAACCGAGCATGGCGATCACCTGGCCGAAATCCAGCGAAACCACGCTGGCCTTGAACAAGCGGGTCATTGGGGCGTACCCACCATGGTCGTGCGCGGAGAGCCGTTCTTCGGGCAGGATCGGATTGACACGCTGCGTTGGCGGCTCGATCAGTACGGTCTGCGGCGTAGTAGCGACGTGGACGATCTTGATTAGACTGAGGTGCTTGTTCGATTCCAATCAAGCAGTGTGCATAAGGGGTGTTCAGTCCGGGGCAGCAGTCTTGCAAGTTGGGCGGCACTGGATGCGATGTCGCTGCGCTTTCGCACGGCGAGCGGGCCATTAGCGAAACGATCGTTGTCCGTGCTTGAGTCCCGGTATGCAACGCATTGTCTGCTGCATTGTCAGTGGTAACGGAGGAGGGCTGGCCGGTCGATGTGGACCTGTGTGTAGACTCTGCGACCGGCACTGCGATTGAGATTTTACGCGTTGCATGCGACGCATCGTTTGCACGCGCGCTGTTGTTTCGTGCACGTCGTGCGGTCGCCAATGAAAAACAAGCTAGAGCGAAGACCAACATTGCCCAGGCGACTCAACTAGCACCCACTTGGGATCGAGTCTGGCTAGGCGCTGCTCGAGTCGCGCCTGACCCGGCTGATGGCACGGTTGACGACGATCGGCTCTATCCATGCGCTACTGGATCTTCAATGTACTCGTCAAAGGCTAGTCTATAAGGCTGTGCTTCCTGAGCACTCGCACAAGCTCATAATGTGGTAGACGTGGTACGCGATAGCGATCGGCGCCAGTCATCGTGTCGGCGGCGATCATGGCGTTGACGACGGCTTCTTCGGTTGCTTGAACAGTTGCCACAAAAACTGGTGTCAAACCTGGGTTCGCCAGGGTCCGGACGAGTGAAGGCTCAGTATCGAAAGCGACCTTGTTGGCCGTCGAGAACGCCACAAAAATATCTCCCGATGAATCGCTTGCGCTACTGCCAAGCCGGCCTAGTCCAAGCGTCACTCTCTGCGCAACGCGCTTTAGCTGGTGTGGCAATAGGGGCGCATCCGTCGCGACGACGACGATGATCGAACCCAGTTCCGGACGGCTGGTTGCGCCGTCTTCGGCCTTACAGCGTGGCTCGATCCTACCCTCTGGCACCACACCGTCGTAGCATATGGTCGCACCACTGATCTGACGACCGACCGGTATACCTGCCACGCGCAGCCAGTCGCGACGCCCGTAGTTGCACTGTACGAGCACGCCAACCGTGTACTTTACGTCGCCCACGGGGAACTGACGCGACGCCGTCCCTATACCGCCCTTGAACTCGTTACAGATCATGCCCGTACCGCCACCGACATTGCCTTCGGCGACGGGCCCGCCTGTCGCAGCATCAAGCGCGGCGAAAGCGTGTTCTTTCTGCACATGGAACCCATTAATGTCGTTCAGCCCACCGTAGGGCGGCCAGGGCCCATCCCAGGTTTCAGCGACAACCGGTAGCGACCACGCCAACTGCCCGCCAGTCTTTTGCAATGACCACGCCGTAACGGCGTCGCGCACTACGCCGACGCTGTGGGTATTCGTGATCATGATAGGGCCGGCGAGGGTGCCGCTCTCATCAATCCACAGCGCGCCCGTCATTTCTCCATTGCCATTTAGAGAGTGATACGCTGCATATGCGACGGCAGCCGGATCATCTCCAAACGGCAGAACTGCGGTGACACCAGTCCTTACCGGACCCTCGCCGGCACTCAACGGGCCATCGCCCTCGATGATGGTCTCATGCCCGACCTTCACTCCAGCAACATCCGTGATCGCATTGAGCGGTCCTGGCTGACCGTCAAATGGGATGCCAAGATCGCGTGCTCTCGGTTTGTCTTTACTGGTCTCCGCCGCAGAAACAGTGGCAACGCCACAACCCAGAAAACCCATCATCAAAACGCAAGCGATC
>JBCCCC010000217.1:0-4069 GCA_039033695.1 Pseudomonadota bacterium
CTTGACGATGAAGAACTATCGTCAACGTCTCGGCTTGGCTGCAAGTCAACTTCGAAGTAGTACTTGAGCCACGGCTGAAAACCGTGACCGCCGATTTTCATGCGCAACCGGCGTGCTTCGAACGTGGATTGACTGTTGTCGTCAAACGCAGAAAGCTGGCGCGGGTCGCCGCTGGATGGGTTGGTGTATCGGAATTGTGCGCGCCACTGCAGGTTGGTCTGCCAGTTACCGTCGCGCGTCTGGAGCTTGAAACCTTTGCTGCCATACGAAGCCTGGACGGGTGTCGCCGCGGCTACCTCTTTCGCGATCTCATTTTTGACAGCATCGTCGAGCTCGACCTCCGGCTGCTGTGCCTCGCCTTCATCTTCGGACTGCGCCGCGCCCAAAAGATCACTTGATGTCAGCGTCTCTTTTTCAATCAGCGTGTCGTATTGCGCCTGCGTAATCGCGCCGTTCTCGAGCAGGATATCCAGCAGCGCTTTATCCGCCGCTTGCGCGCCGACAGACAGCAGCGCAACAGTCGCCACGATCGTGACCTTATGTGACAAACGCGTTAATGTGTTGGTGGTTAACATGTGAAGCGGCTCCGAACCAGATATGGGCCTACAAATTTAGGCGTTTGGGCAACATCTACCCGCTGAAGTGGCGCTGATTCTGAGGCACATTTGTTACGGTTTTGTTACATTTTTCGTTGTTTGACCTCGAGTATGACGGTTTCGTGACAGTCTGATGACGGTCTCAGACGGGTGAATCCACCGCGTCAATCAACACGATTGCTCATTGGCGCTATTCACGAGAAGATTAGCATCGGCATCACACGCGATCTTTGCTGGGCGGTTCCAGCCGCGTTTCGATCGCTGCCATCCGCGCGGCAATATCGCGCACGATAACTAGCATTTCCTCTCGCTCGTCATGCGCGCGTGCTTCCTGCGCGGCGCGGCGCTGCTCTTCCTCCTCCCAATGAAACGCCTGCATCGTGTTTACGATCACACCGATAAACAGATTCAGAATCGTAAACGCCGATATCAGGATAAACGGAACAAAGTAAAGCCAGGCCATCGGATAGGCTTCCATCACAGGCCGCGCAATGCCCATGGACCAGCTTTCCAGTGTCATGATCTGGAACAAGGTGTACATGCTATCGCCGATGCTGCCAAACCAGTCTGGGAAACGGGCACCGAACAATTCCGTCCCGATAACAGCGAATACGTAAAAGACCAGGCTGAGCATGAATGAGATCCAGCCAATACTGGGAATCGCTTGCAGCAGCGACTCGGTTAGTTGCCGCAGGCGCGGGACAGTCGATAACAGCCTCAGTACACGCAATATGCGTAGTGTCCGCAGGATCGAGAGCCAGCCCGCTGTTGGCACGAGCGCAATCGCAACTACGAGGAAGTCCAGCCAGTTCCAGCCGGAGCGGAAAAACCGTGGCCCAAACGCGATCAGTTTGATGATGATCTCGACCACGAACACCGCCAGCACGCCGATCTCAAATGCCCGCAGCGCAGGACCGACCCTTGCAACAATGTCGTCAGAGGTCTCAAGACCGATCGTAATGGCGTTGGCCACAATCAATACAATGATGATGCGATGCGGCCAACCTTTCTCGACCCAGTCGCCGAGCGCGGTTCGCCATGCGGCACGGTGGTCGGGGTTTACGGCAGTAGCGTCTTGCACAGAAGCGTCCTCCAGAATCGTGTGTTCAGGTAATGAAACATCGGTAGCGGGCGGCCGCGCTTGATCGTCAGCCGCCGGTTCTCGGGTAGGTTACGGTAAGCACGCCCGTTTGGCGCGGTGTTCGCGAATCGACTACGCAGTAAACGTTCGATCAGGGACTATCAGCGGCCTGTAGGCTCAACAATTGGGTTGAAACATCGGCTTTCAACCGGAGCCGGTCGCTAGGCCGCACTTCGCGATACACTCACGAACCTCGACTGGCTACCAGCCACCACCGCCGCCGCCACCACCGCCACCGCCGGAAAAGCCACCGCCGCCCGCGCCTGACGATGACCCCGGCGGTGATGCAGAATGGCTGACCGCCGAGTTAAAGTCACCGGATAGATTAGACGACAGTCGCGCCACGTTGTTCCAGTTACCCGTATACCAGGCTGGGCTCCAAGCGGCACCGTCCGGCTCCCTGATCGATGCCATCAGAACCGCGAATTTCTCCGCCCAATGCTGATCGACATCCAGCGCGAGCGCGTACGGCAAGTAGCGCTCGAATAGCTGTGGTGTTTTTTGCGGCGGGTTACGTAAGTTGAGCTCTTCACGTTCGGCGATATCCAGATAATCGCGAAAGCCGCCGACCTGGTCGAGCAATTGCCGGCCGCGCGTCGTGGGGCTTTTCATGATGACGGCAAATCCGACCATCATGACAAACAGCACGATAATCAGCCCGATTTGCGCTGGCGTTGGCTCCAGGCCCTGCATAAAACTTGCCACCGTGAAGCACACGGCGATCACAACTGCCGGCGTATTGAGCATGCCATTGGTATTGAAATACTTCGATTGATAATCAGCCTTCAGAGACCGCGAGTGAGCCTTGCGTGCCTCGCCAATGATCTCGTGATTCTTGTTGTCCAGTTCGATACTCGACGCGCCAGAGAACAGCGCATCCAGGAGCTCTGACTCACCGGCGGCCAGCGCTGGTGCATCGTTGCCAACAGGTACGCGCGAAAGCGTGTGCTCGTCGCGCGTCTGTTCGATGCGCAAATAGCCTTTCACAGCGAGGTTGACGATAGCCGCCGTCATGACCTTGCCGTCATAATGCATTTGACGGATGTACCGAAGCGACGCCGGCGAGAAACCAGGTGGTGGTTCATAGCGGGTCACGATAACCCCTGCGTCCGGATCACGACCGTACTTGCGCCAAACGGGGACATAGTAGGCTAACAGCACCAAGATACCTGCGAGTACAACCAGTACATTCAGATTGTCACGCAAAAACCAGGCAAATCGCTGCATACCTGTGGGCTCGTCGACCAAACCTTTCGGCCAGCCCACCACAATGGTGAGTCCGTTGACAGCAGACAACGCGGATCGCGACGCAAACCGTATCTCAGGGCCCCCTCGCAGCTCAGTCGTATAGTCTCGACCCCTTTCCCCAAACGCGCCCGTATAGGCATCAACAATAATCGCCTGCTCGTCAACCGGGAATCCGAACCTAACACTCGCTGACGCCGCGTCGATGGGGAAGCGCCACTCAAAACCCGTGACATTCCAATACAACTCATCGTGCGATTCGTAGAAGCCCAGCATCCGCGTCGCGCGATATCGAAAGCGATACTCGTACTCACCCGCTGGCAGGAAATAATCGCTGCTACCAAAGTAGACATCAATAGACTCGCGCGGACGTTTGATATGAAACGGCTCAGTCTCGCCATCGCGCATGACCAGGACAGGGTCGATGCTGACCTCAAAACGATTGCCAGCCTTGTCGAAGTAGACGGTGGGAATGGAACGGTAAATGCCGCGCCGTATCTGGCGGCCCTCGGCACGCACGCGAATGGTTTCGGTCACCTCAATCGACGCGTCGGCGTTGACAAGGATGTCGCTGTGAAACGAAAGAATGCGTTCGTCAGCAACCGCCGCCAGCGGTGCCAGCAATGCCAACAATGCCAGCAGCGCCCTCACTCGCCCTGCTCCAGACCAACAACAGGAACCTTCGCAACATCATCCGAGGCCTTCTGAAAGTACTCGCGCTGCGAAAAATCGAAAACCCCTGCAACGACATTGCTGGGCACGGACTCAACCATAATGTTGTAGTCGCGAACCGACGCATTGTAGTAGCGCCGCGCGAACTGCAGGTAGTTTTCCGTTTCCGCCAGCTCGCCCTGGAGTTTCAGAAAATTGTCGCTGGCTTTCAGGTCAGGATAGTGTTCCGCTAATGCGACCAACTTGTGGATGCCTGACGTGAGTTGCTCCTCGACATCGCCGCGCTCGGCGACACCCTGGCTGAGCCGTGACTGCTCGCGCAGATGTGTAACGAGCACCAGCGTGGCACGCTCATACTTGGCATAAGCATCAACCGCCTTGACCAGATTCGGGATCAGGTCATGGCGGCGTTGCA
>JBCCCC010000218.1:0-3924 GCA_039033695.1 Pseudomonadota bacterium
AAACGCACGCAACACGTCGAGCGTGCGCACGACGCCAACCACGCGAGCATCATCGGTCACTGCTGCGATGTGTGTGTCTTTGCCAACCAGCTCGCGCACGACCTTCATCAGCGAGTCGTCCGTGTTCACGCGACCGCGCAACTCACTGACGAACTCGCCGATCGGCTTGTCAAACTTGCTGGCTAGCGCCTGAGACTCTATCGCTGGAATCAAATCGGTGAGGTTGGGGTCAATCTCGGACTTGAAATGCGCCTCGGGATGGGCGTCGTCCAGCGTGTCATGAAACGATGGCTCTAACCCACGCAGGATGTCTCGCCGCCGCAAGCCGCCAATCAATTGGTCATCCTCATCGAGCACGAGCAATACCCGGGGCATGGACGCAATGCCGCCTACCTCGATTTGCGCGCGGGCAAGTAACTGAGCCGCCTTGGTGACGGACATCGATTGACGCGCATGCGGGTAGGCATCCAGCGCGATCATGACGTCTTTGGCGGTAGCAGCGGTCATCGACATTCCCTCGGCGCGGCGCATACGACTGGCTTGTGCACATGTCGCACCGCGCTACTCCTCGCCGAGAAATTCGCTAAACGTGGATTGAAATGCTCGGACCTCAGCAGCGACGCGCTCACGGTCGATTGTCAGCACCTCGCCGTCTTGCATCAGCACCTGACCATCGACAATCGTCGTAACCACATCCCGACTGCCCATCACATACACCAGATGCGAAATGATGTCGTAGACCGGCGCCGAACGCAGATCATCGAGCGTTAACTGGATCATGTCTGCTCGCAGGCCGACGGCCAACCGTCCGACCTGATCCTGAAAGCCGATTGCCGCTGCGCCACCAGATGTCGCCATCTTCAACGCGCTCGCCGCCGGCATCACTGTCGGATCGTTAAGTCGGCCTTTTTGCAACAGTGCCGCAAGGCGAATCTCCTCCCACAAATCGAGGTCGTTGTTGCTGGCGGCGCCATCGGTACCAAGGCCAACATCAATGCCCGCAGCGAGCATCTTGGTCACCGGGGCAATACCGGCACCCGTCTTCAGATTGGACGTGGGGTTGTGAATCACACCGACATCGGCCGTCGCCAAAACTGACAGCTCGTCATCGGTGGGAACGACAACATGGGCAGCGATGACTTGATTTTGGAACAAGCCAGTGCGCTCCAGATGCTTGATCGACGTTGTGTCATAGGCCTCGACAACAAAGTCACGTTCGGCAGCATCTTCCGACAAGTGGGTTGTGACTGGCACCTCAAGCGTCTTGGCAATCGCTGCCACCTGCGCGTAATGATCCGGTGATACCGTGTAAGGCGCATGCGGCGAGAAACCCGGTGTGATCCGCGAGTGTTTGCCTTTCCACGCCTTGACATACTTGACGCCACTGGCCAGTGAATCATCCCAGCCTTCATGACCTGGCGACGGATAATCATTGAGCGGCGCCGACAAGATCGCCCGCAGGCCACAATCCTTAACCACCTCGGCCGCAATGCCAGGGTAAAAGTACATGTTGACGAAGCTGGTTGTGCCGCCCTTGATAAACTCATAGCACGCCAGCTGCATGCCCGTGCGCACGAAGCCCGCATCTACAAACCGTCCTTCGACGGGGAAGATACGCTCATACAGAAAAGTCATCAGGTCGAGATCGTCGGCGATGCCGCGAAACAGCACCATCGATGCGTGTGTGTGGCCGTTGATCAGGCCGGGCATTAACACTTGGTTGTCGCCGGCAATGGTGCGCTTGGCAGAATAGCGCTCATGCACTGAGGCCGCGCGATCAACCGCGACAATCTCCCCCCCGGCAATTGCCACTGCGCCATCCTCGATGACGCTAAAGGCGTCGTCCATGGTGACCACATAACGGCCTTCTACAATCAGGTCAACTGCTGTCTGGCTGTGTACGCCGTTGCACAGCAGTGCGAGCACAAGGGTCGTCTGCAAAGCACGAAGAGATGGGGTTGGCATGTGTTGTTCTCTCAAGTCAGTTTCTGACCAGCAATGCGTATGACAGCGGTGCGCGCATGGGCGCCAGTTTAGCGCAGCTGGCTGTCCTTGCTGCCACGTCGATTGTAGCCAGCAAAGGCTTTTTCCCGTGTGTCAGTGGCCGATTGGCAATCGATGCACAGACGAACGCCCGGCACGGCGACTCGGCGTGCCTCGGGGATGGCCTTCTCGCAGGCTTCACAGTGTGTCAGGCTCTGGCCGCGCGGCAGGTTTTGACGCGCACGCGCGACCGCGTCCTCAATCGTCGCGTCGATTTGCTCTTGAACATTGCCGTCTTTTGCGAAGCCGCCGGCCATTACATCCTCCGATGTCCAGCCGCCACTCTACCATTGCCGCAAAGATCACTCGATACGTACCATCACGTGTCTGCCCGAGTACACAATGGAGCCGTCCGCTGCAACGGCGTGATTATTGCCCTGATCCAGCACCTGGTCGCTGCGGCCGAGATCGATTCGGCCGGTTTCAACGCCGGTGTCAAAACTAAGCGATGTATACGCATAACGTGAGCCGTATCGGCCCATGCCGTAAGCCTGACAATTTTCGGGACGGGCGCAGGCAATAGTTGGCACACCATTGAAGTGCACGTCAGGATTTGCCCAGATCAACTCGAAGCGACGGGCGCCTGGCAGCCAGTCGACGCGCTGCACACCTCGCGGCGACTGACGTTTTGGCTTGAACCCCGCCCATTGCGCCACGATAGTGGCATTGCCCAAAGCCGCCGGAGAGTTTTCGGCCGTAAAACCAGCGCCCTCCGGTGAGGACAACGGCAATGGGAATACGCCAGCAACACGCCGATCCAACGTCTCACCTGGCCGATTCGGGTCGGGCAATGCCGTCCAATCCGCCGGTGGCTCGTCGCGCCAGAACGCGACCAGGTGATTCTTGGGGGCGTGGCCATCGACGATGACCACGATGCCTGATTCAGTGTCGCCAATGATCGTAGGCGTCGTACCACTGCCGGTGCAGGTCTTGCCGCGTGCGACGGCAATAAACTCATCACGCGGCCGGCGATCTTCGGGAACATCTTCACATCCTGGGCCACGCATGTCATAGGCTGCACTCCACGCAAGACGAAACTCGCTACCGGTCCAATCGACTGCCGTCATTTGCTGCTGCGTCGACAGGTACAAACGGCCACGTTCGTCAATCGGAAACGAATTATGAAAAGGCGTGCCGCTCTGCGCTGGCAAATCCATGGTTGCGACGATCTGTCGCGCTGCAATGTCAATGGCAAGCAGCTTGTTAGCACCCGTCAGCGTAATCAGATGGCCATCCGGCGTAACCGAAAAATGTGCAGACAGCGATCCGTGACGAGCCCTGTCGACGACAATTTCGCCCTTGATCTCAATGGGAGACCTCGGGCCTGAGTGCACATCGCCAAACAATACAAAACGGTCCCGCTTTTGCTCCGTTGCCACGCCCCAGCCATTGTTTAGCAGCAAGATGCCCCAGTCGAAATCGAAGAACTTACGATCAAGCGGCAGGAAATCGACGGCCTCCAGCTGCCCATCAATGATCGCGTACTTGGCGATGCCATCGTTTGGTGTCGTGAACACGGCCTGCGTGCCATCCGGATAGGGTGCTGCCATTACTGTCCACGGTGATACCAGCGGTTTGCGCCATCGACGCTTCGTCAATGAGCGCACCGTCTGCGCGCTCTCGGCTGTGCCTGGCCCAAGCGTGCTGCTGGACGCGGTCGCCCTGGTATTAGCGTGATAAATCGGCCATGCACTGTCCGCAAGGTCGATATCATTTGTAGGCTGACCCTGTGCGCATAGCGCGGCACCAAGCATGAGCGCAAGACAAACAAAGCGTCGCACTGCCATCAGGATTACCTCTTCACCGCACGATACTCGGGTCCTATAACGCATCAGCGATACAAACGTTGACGAGGCAGGCTGGCGCCGACTCGATATGCGC
>JBCCCC010000219.1:0-3918 GCA_039033695.1 Pseudomonadota bacterium
CGGTGCGAGGCTGAATGTCGCTGAGGCACAGGTAGACACCAACAGCGGCGTCGAGCTGGTTTTGCGAGAGTCGCTGGCGGATATCGAGGACCTGGACTATGCCGAGGCAATCTCGGCATTGAGCCAGCAAGCGACAGCGCTGGAGGCTGCGCAACAGTCTTTTGTTCGCGTGCAGGGCTTGTCATTGTTCAACTTCCTGTAATGCGCCGACTACGTTCATCAGGTGGCGCTTTTTGCCTTTGAATTGTGCGCTTCGTCACGAAACGTGTTTTGTCGCCTAAAGCTTGTCAGACACTGTTTTCGTGCCTGTTTGTCGAAAATCTCGAACGCATAAATTTCTCTCAAGAATCTCGCCAGTTGCCCGATAACGTCTGTGAAGCGCAAATGATCTTGTCTTTTTGACCGGTGTTGCGATTCGGGCCGGTAGCTCAAAGCACACCGGAATGAGAAAACTTAGGAGTTTCAAAAAATGGCACAGTCAATTAACACAAACGTAGCGTCGCTCAACGCTCAGCGAAATCTTGGGAAATCGCAGAGTCTGTTGTCGACATCTCTGGAACGTTTGTCTACCGGTCTTCGCATCAATAGTGCAAAAGACGATGCCGCCGGTCTGGCAATTTCCGAACGCTTTACCACGCAGATCCGTGGTTTGAACCAGGCGGTCCGTAACGCAAGTGACGGCATCTCCCTGGCGCAGACTGCAGAAAGCGCGCTGGGCGAGCTGACCAACAACCTGCAGCGTATTCGTGAGCTGGCAGTTCAGTCTGCTAACGCCACGAACTCCACCTCTGACCGGGCAGCGCTGGACAACGAAGTCCAACAGCGGTTGGCCGAGGTCGAGCGAATTGCTTCGCAGACATCGTTTAACGGCTTGAAAGTTCTTGACGGTTCCTTCGGCAGCGCAGCATTTCAGGTAGGCGCGAACGTAGGCGAGAAGATCAATGTCTCTTTGACATCTGGTGTGCGCACAGCGCAGATTGGTCAGGTAGCCACTGGTACAGGTGCTAACCCTGTAGCAGTAGCGCCTCTGGCTGATGGTGCGTTGACGATCGCGGTTGGCGCAGGCTCTGCGCAATCTGTCGGCGCTGCGGCTTCCAACAGTGCCGCTGATGCTGTTGCCGCGATTAACTCGGCAAGCATCTCGGGTCTGACCGCATCAGCGTCGACCACAGCAGTGAGTGCCTTTACGACGATTGATGAAGGTGCAGCTGCTGACGGTGATGAGGTTTACTCACTGAACATCAACGGCGTAGACATCTACGGCTCGGAGAACATTCAGGGCGCCAACACAATCACCGGTGCGGATTTCGTCGATCGCGTGAATCTGTCGGCCAATGAAACTGGCGTTACGGCGAGCTTTGATGGCACGGACGTTACTTTCACCGCGATCGATGGTCGTAACATCGACATCACCCAGACCTTGGGTGGCACGGCTCCGGCCGGCGGTCTGACCACGGCTGCTGTCGCTGGTGCTAACGGCGTGCTCGCATCAAACCGCGGTAACGTCACCCTGACGGCTTCCGAGAACATTACTTTCGGTGGCACGGTTGGTGCGGCGGCTATCGGTTTTGCTGACAACATCACGGTCGACACAGTTGGCCTGGATACGGTAGATGTTGGCACCGTTGAAGCTGCAGAAAACACAATTCAAAGAATTGACTCTGCATTGACAACAGTGAGCTCACTGCGAAGCGAGTTTGGTGCAATCCAGAACCGGTTCGAGTCAACCATTGCCAACCTGCAAACGGTTAGCGAAAACCTGTCTGCTTCACGCGGTCGAATCCTTGATGCTGACTTTGCAGCCGAAACTGCACAGTTGACCAAGGCGCAGATCCTGCAGCAGGCCGGCGTATCAGTGCTGACCCAGGCGAATGCTCAGCCTCAGCTGGCATTGAGCTTGCTCCAGTAAGAGAAGGCTAAAGGTAATCAACGATTGATTACTTCCTGAAAGGGGCGGCAAGGATGCCGCCCCGTTCTCAGGAGGATGAGATGAAGACCACGAATGATGTGACTTCGACACAAGTTATCGCTAGAACAGCCATACAACCGGCTGTGACAGCAGAGCAACGTGCGGAGTCAAAACGCGTTGCGGCGATCAACGACGGGCAGCAGGACGCTGCGCAGAAAGCTGCAGCCACCAAGCAAGAAAGCGCTAACAATGAAGCTCTGCGCAAAGCCTTGCAAGAACTGAATGAACGCGGCAGCGGCACATCACCAGCGCTGCGTTTCGAACAGGATGACGAGACTGGTGTCGTCATTATTACCGTAACCAACCGGGAAACTGGCGAGGTTATCCGGAGGCTGCCACCTGAGGCAGTCATCGACGCGGCGGGTACTGAGCAATCACTGCCTAGCCTGGTCAACGCCATCGCTTAGCGGCGATGCAAACGAGTAGCACACTATGACAGGCATTGTTTCGCAGGGCATTGGTTCAGGGCTGGACGTTAGCGGTCTGGTCAACCAGTTGGTCGCTGCAGAAGGGCAGCCGGCCCAGCAGCGCCTGGTGGTCAAGGAAACACAGTTCCAGGGTCGCCTGAGTGCCTACGGCAGCCTGAAGTCGGCGCTCGAATCATTCAAAAGCAGTATCGAGAAGCTCGATACTGATGAGAGTCTGGCAAGTCGAACGATCACCGTTTCGAACGAGGAGGCGGCAACCGCAACGGTCGAGGCCAGCGCGGCACCAGCCTCGTATACGATAGATATCGTTGGCCAGGCACAGGCAGCGCGGCTGACCTCTGGAGCGTTCGCTACCGCCCAAAGTACCGTTGGCACGGGCACGCTGACCTTGACGGTCGGGGATGCCTCGTTCGATGTGACGGTTGCCGACGATGCCAACACGCTCGCTGATGTCAGAGATGCCATCAATAACGCGGATGACAATACTGGTGTTCAGGCATCGATCATCAATGCGGAAGGTGGCAGCTACCTTGTCCTTAGCGGCGAAAACACGGGAGCGTCGAACACGATCGCAATTAGCCAGGCCGACGGTGACGGCGGACTGGCCTCACTCGTTTATGACCCAGCGGCACCCAGCAATCCACTGACGTTGAGCCAGGTCGCAACAGACGCCGAGGCGACCGTCAATGGATTTACGGTGTTCAGCGCAACTAACACATTTGATGCGGTCATTGATGGCGTGAGCTTTACCGCATTGCAGGAGACAGACGGTGATACGTTCACGCTGGCGGTTGCCAACGATACGGCCAGCGTAAGCAGCGCAGTCTTCGCCTTCGTTAATGCGTACAACTCGCTTGCCGACACCACCGCCAACTTGTCTTCCTTTGACCCTGACTCGCAGATAGCAGGACCATTGCAAGGCGACTCTGCGCTGCGAACGGTGTCCAATGCGCTGCGCCGCGAACTCAGTGAGAACACCAGCACCGCGAATCCGCTATTCGACACCCTGAGCGAAATCGGCATTAGCCTCGATGAAGATGGTCAGTTGCAGGTAGATAGCGAAGTCCTTGATGGCGTATTGGAAGATGACTTTCGCGCAATCGGTGAATTGTTCGGCGGTGAGAGCGGCTATGGCGCACGGCTCACAACGGTCATCGACGCCTATGTGGATTCCGACGGAATCCTGACCAGTAGAACTGAAGGGCTGGAGAGCAACATCGAAGCACTTGAGGGTGAACGTGAAGCACTGGCTGAACGCCTCGAGCGGCTGGAGACGCGCTTGTTGCGCCAATTCAACGGTCTGGATTCGCTTCTGAGTCAGCTAAACCTCACCAGTAACTTCCTGGCGACGCAGCTGGCCAATATCCCGACGCCAGGCGGCAATAACAACTAGTGGAACGAGACTATGTACGCAACTGTGAGTAACGGCACGCGTGAGTACCGCAATGCGAAGGCTGAGCATGTTATCGATACTGCTGATGGTTATACATTGGTGCAGTCATTGATGACTCGACTCATTGC
>JBCCCC010000220.1:0-3917 GCA_039033695.1 Pseudomonadota bacterium
GCGATGACATTCGTGCGCGACTGAAGTCGGGTCGAGGCGCATGAACCGCGAGCAGCGCGAGCGAGCCATTATCGACTGGGTGCGACGCATCCCGGCGGGCAAGGTAGCGAGCTATGGCCAAATTGCCGAGTTGGCAGGGCTCGGCCGCGGCGCGCGCCAGGTCGGACGTGTGCTGTCAACGCTTGGTGGGCAGAGCGATGTACCTTGGCATCGCGTGCTGAATTCACGCGGCGAGATCCGCTTGGCACTGGATAGTGACGCTGGCCGGCGCCAGCGACGGCGACTTCGTGCTGAGGGTGTCGTCGTTAATCGTGGCCGTGTACGCATGGCTGACTATGCCTGGCAGGTGAGTCTTGACGAGCGCCTGTGGGGTGATTTTTTTCGTGCAGAGTGAGGTTGCTATGACGATGACGGTCGTTTTTTCGCATGGGCTGGAATCGGGTCCGTGGGGTACTAAGATCAACGCGATGGCTGACGTGGCGCGCGCGGCGGGGATGGCCGTCGAGTCGATCGACTACCAGGGTATGCGCGAACCTGGCCCGCGCGTTGACAAACTGGCTGTTGCGCTGGCGGATCTGGCGCCGTCGCGCACGGTACTTGTGGGATCGAGTATGGGCGGGCATGTTGCCACTGCCGTTGCCGCGCAACAGTCAATGGCTGGGCTGTTCGTGCTGGCGCCAGCATTCTACATGCCGGGATACGAGTCACTGACGCCGCAAGCACCCGACTGTCCCATGCAAATTGTGCACGGTTGGCACGACGACGTGGTGCCGGTCGATAACAGTATTCGCTTCGCTCGCACGCATCAGGTCACGCTGCATATCGTCGATAGTGATCATAGGCTTAGCAGTGCGCTCGGGCAGATCACTGCACAATTTGGATTGTTCCTGGCGTCACTCGGTAGCTCGGGCTAGCGACCGGCGAACGCCTTCTCGGCAAACCTACGTATTGGTGATGTGTCCATTGCATGTTTCACTAGCTCGGCATGCCCATGCCAATTCGAGTCAGCGCGACTAAGGGTCAACGTTATGCACAAGATCACACTGATGTTCGCATTTTGCGCGCTCGCGCTCCCGCCCATCGTGGCGGTCGCAGAGGACGACGCAGATGCACTGGAACGCAAGGCCCAAGGCCGTAAGATCAGTCAGCAATTTGCGGCACAGCTCAAGGCGGCGCTGCAAACGGCAATGCAGAATGGTGGCCCAGTAGCGGCGATCGACGTCTGCAAGGATGAGGCGCCGCGCATCGCGTCGGCGCTCTCCAGGTCAACAGGTGCCAGCGTACGTCGCACCAGCCTTAAGTACCGGAATCCGGGAAATGCGCCAGACGAATGGGAGGCAGATGCATTGCGCGCGATGGCGCAAGCGGCGGGCGCCAACGCACCGGCCGAAGCCTTCACCATTGATCCCGTGCGCGGCTCGCGCTACTTGCGCGCTATCCCGACTCAGCCAGTGTGTCTGGTCTGTCACGGCGAGGTGTTGGCAGACGATGTCGCAGCCGCGATTGACGAGCACTACCCACACGATATTGCGCGCGGCTACAGCGTAGGCGATATTCGCGGTGCGTTCAGTATTCGCTGGCCAATAGCACCGGAAGATGACACCCTCGACGATTCTGACTAATCCGGCGACCGGCGACCGGCTGCCGCTGCAAGGAGATCTTTCATGAGCGTTCGGGATGTATCGGTTGTGCTTTTCGCTTGTTCGTTTTTGGCAGCTTGCTCCGCCGATGAGCCAGAGATTGCCGAAACGCAACCGGAAGCGCCTGCCGAGACGCCAATAGCGGATTCACTCAAGCAACCGATAGACAAGGCCAAGGAAGTCGAGGCGCTGGCGCAGGATCGCAAAGCGCAGATGGATAAGGAGCTTGAGGAGATGGAGGGTAACACCAGTGACGACAATCCGTGATGGCGTCGATCGCCGATTCGTCATCGTCGATGTATTCTCCCGCAAGGCGTTTGCCGGTAACCCACTAGCCGTCATTCCTGACGCAACTGGACTCAGCGGTGCGCAAATGCAGCACATTGCACGTGAATTCAATTTTTCCGAGAGTACGTTCGTATTGCCCGCAGCCGCCGAGTCCGACGCCGACTTTCGGTTGCGTATTTTTACCCCAACCCGCGAGGTGCCCTTTGCGGGACATCCCAATATCGGTACTGCCTTTGCATTGGCAAAGGCGGGCCAGTTGGGTGAGTTCGCTGACAGCACGCACGTGGTGTTCGATGAATTGGCGGGTAAGGTTCCCGTGCGTGTTGAGCGACATCATGATGATGAGCTGTGGTGCGAGTTGGAGGCCCCGGAGCCGTTGACGGTTGGCCAGCAACTATCTGTCGACGAGGCGGCGCAAGCGTTACGGCTCACCAGCCAGGACATCGATACAAGAATGCATGAGCCGGTCGAGGCGTCTGTCGGACTGCGATTCATGATAGTGGCGCTGCGCAGTCGTGACGCACTATCCAGGGCCGGCGGCAATGTGTCGGTGCTAGAGGCGATGCGCTCTAGAGGTATCTGCGACGACATCATGTGTTATTACCGTGACGGCGAGCACATTCATGCGCGTATGTTCGCGCCTCTGGACGGCGTGCCCGAGGACCCCGCCACCGGCAGCGCAAACGCTGCGCTGTTTGGCCTTCTGACATCGCTCGAGACGCAACCATCGGGCGTGTTTAGCTGGCAGGTTACCCAGGGTGCTGATATGGGGCGGCGCAGCGAGTTGTCAGGGCGCACGAAAAAGATCGACGGAGAGGTCAAGGGCGTTTGGGTAGGTGGTTACAGCGTCACTGTCGCGACTGGCAGTCTGCTGGTTTAGCCGCATCTCAGGGATCGTTGGCATGCTCCTGCAGCAATGCCGAGAGCCCGTCCAACGCCGGCGTTCTGGATATGATCAGTCTTGTCGGTATTGCTTCAAGGTAGCCTTTGTACCGGCCCTTCTCGAGGAAACGCTCACGAAACGCTGAACGCTCGAACAAGACGCGATTGGCTGGCACGATGCCGCCACCAATATACACCCCGCCCCGGGCACCGAGTGTCAGTGCAAGGTTGCTGGCGACGGTGCCAAGAAACAGGAAAAATTGCGCGAACGTTGCGAGGGCATCGGCGTGCTCGTCATGAGCCATTTTGCTGATCGTGGCCGCGTCCAGTGTTTCGCCATGCAGTAGTCCATGCAGCGTACTGATGCCGGCCCCCGACAACAATCGTTCCGCCGAGCAGTGACCAAAACGATGCCGCACCGCCTCAATGATTGCGGCTTCTGCATGTGAGGTGGCCGCCATACTGACATGGCCGCCTTCTCCAGCCACTGCAATATGATGGCCGGCACTGTCCAGCACCAGACTGGCGACGCCAAGGCCAGTGCCGGGGCCAACCAATACACTCGGCGCGGTATCGACCGCCTCGCCACCGCCAATCTGCACATACTCGCTGTCGCCAAGGACGGGCAGGACATGAGCAAGTGCCTCGAAATCGTTCAGCACGACCAGCTTTTCGAGGTTGAGTTTTGCCGATAGCGTCTTGATCGAGAATGACCATTCGATATTCAGTAACCGCAGAGCATCGCCTGTGATCGGCCCTGCGATTGCCAGTAAGCCGCCGGTAGGGCGTGCGCCAGCCAGACCGTCGAGATAATGCGCAAGCATGTCGTCGATCGTGTCGAAATCTGCGTTTCGCAGCGATGCATAGTCGTCGATCTGGCCACGCGGGCCGTCGCTTGACTGCCAAACGGCCAGGCGCGAGTTCGTGCCGCCAATATCGGCAATAAGCCAGTGAGAGGGAGTCATTCGTTACTCGTTGTCAGTGCCGCGACGAAGCGTTGCCGCCACGCAGTAATATCATTTTGTCGCAGTATTGCCATCATGGCAGCGTGGCGCTCCTGGCGCTCCTCCAGCGGCATGACCAATGCGCGATTGATGCCATCGGCAA
>JBCCCC010000221.1:0-3786 GCA_039033695.1 Pseudomonadota bacterium
GAAGAAAGTGCCGAACGCCTGCTCGCAAAAGACACCAGGATCATTGAAACGGCGGTTCTGATTCAGCGCGCTAATCGCATGCATCTCTTCGTCGGTCAGTTCAAAATCAAACAACGCGATGTTCTCGGCCAATCGCTCGACGCGTGAGGTCTTGGGAATCACGTGTGTCCCGCGCTGCAAACCCCAGCGCAAGACCACTTGCGCAGGTGTTTTCTCGACCCGCTGCGCGGCCTCAGTAACCGCCTTCGTCTGCAGCACCGTCTCATCGGCACTTGCCATATCCAGCGAAACATAGGACAGCGCGCCTAACGGGGAGAATGCCGTGACATCGATACCAAGATCGCCCGCCAGACGAATCAGTTTTTCCTGGGTCAGGAATGGATGTGATTCGATTTGCAGCATTGCTGGTTTGATTCGGGCATAGGACATCAAGTCAATCAGCAAAGCGGAATTGAAATTACACACGCCGATATCGCGCACCAGGCCGGCATCGACCAGTGATTCCATTGCTTCCCAGGTCTCCTGGATGGGCACACGGTCTGGTTGCATTGTCGGCGCGTCAGCCTCTGGGTCGAAGAGCCACTCAGGCGGGTACCGCTCGTCAAAAGGCACGAAGCGCAGCGCGATCGGAAAGTGAATCAGGAAGCGGTCCAGATAGTCCAACCCGAGATCACTCAGGCATCGCTCACAGGCTGCGCGCACATGTTCCTTGCGGTGATAGGTGTTCCACAGTTTGCTGGTGATGGCCAGTTCATCGCGCGTGCAGTGGCCGGCTGCGATTGCATTGGCAATGCCCTGGCCAGTTTCCACCTCATTGCCGTAATCCGCCGCGCTATCGATATGTCGGTAGCCAACTTCTATGGCTTTGCTGACAATGCCGGCAGTGTCGGGGCGATCAATCTTCCAGGTACCGAAACCGACAGTCGGCATGCTGGCAGTGTGTGTTCGTGTCATAAGCTAAGTCATCCGGGCTGATCAGGACAGGGAATCCTGAAGGTCGTGGTGTGCAATAAAGTTGGCAATGTTTACAGCGTCTCCACTGCGGGCAGATTGCTCAGCCGCCGCAGCAACGATGATTGACCACAATCCCTGCTCCGGGGTTGCGCTGTCGGTCGCTTTGCCATCGAGTCGATCAATGAACGCAACGTGCTCGAAGAACGTGGCACCGTGATGACCGCTCTGTTCGATGTGTGTTGCGTAATTCACATCCGTCTTGCGCGAGGCGCCCATTTCGCCAAGTTCGATCGCCAGGGTCGAACGTGCTACGGGGTCCTCGAGGAAGTTGAAGGTTTCCGTCGCCACGAGTCGCCCCGCATCGCCACAGATGACGAGTTCCTCGAAGAAATGCGGACTGAACATGTTGAGTGTGAAACTGGCCCGCAAGCCGTTGTTGTACTCGATCGTGACCATCGCATGATCGTCGATGTCAGATCGCTGGCCCGCGTGTTCGAAGTCAACGAAATTGACGGCTTGACCGGCGCTGGCAAAAACCCGCTTCGGCGTCGATTGGGCAAACAGGTTGATCAGGTCAAAATAGTGACAGCACTTCTCAATCAGCGTGCCGCCACTTTTCTCAGCAAACTTGTTCCATTGCGAGACTTTATCCAGAAACGGCGGGCGGTACTCGCTCATCGCGATCGTCTTGAGCGTGCCGATGGCGCTGCGTTCGAGCGCTTCGAAACGCGCCTCCACGTAGGGCGCCTTATAGCGATACTGGAGGCCGACTTGAATAAAGGCAGGGTAGTCGCGCGCCAACGCCACGATGCGCTTTGCATCGGCCAGCGTCGTGGCCATCGGTTTCTCAAGAAAAATCGGTTTGCCTGACTTGACGGCAATCTCGAGTACATCGATATGCGTAAAGTTAGGGGTGCAGATCATGATGGCATCGACAGCATCATCATTGCAGGCAGACTGAAGGTCGTCGTAGTGGATCAGATCATCAGCGGTCAGTTTGGCGAATTCCTCACTGGCGATGACCATACTGTGCTTGCTGATGTCGTAGATGCCGTGTACGCGCGCGCGTCCGAGCAGCTGAACGACACGCATATGTTCCTGGCCAATCGTGCCGGTACCAATGACACTGACCCGATAACGCGGCTTGTCGTGCTTGTACAGATAGTGGTCCGCATCGGTAATATGGCGCTGCCCACTTGAGTTCTCGAAAAAGCGTAGCCGTGGTCTGTTGCTTGTAGTCATTGTTTTTCTTTACTCACAGGTTCGATGGCAGGGCTACCAGTTGCCGTTGTCGTGCCAGCTGCTGATCTGCGATACGCCGGGCAGGGTGTTTACGGTAGACTGGTGACATGAGTGCGTTGTTCGGCATCTTGCGATGAGCGGTTCGCGATGGCAATCCAATCGTGTGACGATCAAGGACATTGCGCGTGCGGCTGCGGTCGCGCCGTCGACGGTTACTCGTGCGCTGCAGGGTAGTGCGCGCGTAAAAGGCGTGACGCGTGAACGCATTGCCAAGCTTGCCGAGGAAATGGGCTACGTACCAAATATGGCGGCGCGCACGCTGGTCAACCGACAAAGCGGATTGATTGGCGTCGTGATGCCTGACATGACCAATCCGTTTTTCGCGGATCTTGCCAAAGGCATTGAGGACGAAGCGGCCAAGCACGACTTGCGAATTCTGATTACGGATACTCGCGGCATTGAGGCAGCGGAGCGTGATGCCGTCACGTTGTTCCTTGAACTCAAGGTGGACGGCATGATCGTCCCAGCGGCCCGCTGCCCGGTCAGCTATTACGATGGGCTGCCTTCCGCGATGCCGCTGGTACACGTCAATAGCGAAGGCGCGACGCATAATGTGAGTTGCGACACGGTGCATGGCAGCACGCTGATCCTGCGCCATCTTGCGGAGCTCGGCCATCGACGTATCGCGTTTGTGCGCGGGCCGGCGCCACCCGGGCGCGAACCCAAAATGCATGCCTACCGGGTCTTCCTGCAAGAGCAGGCGCTGCAATATGACCCGGACCTGATTTTTACCTTCGACGGCACTCTGGACAGCAGCAGCGATATTGCCGCTCAGTTGACCGGCCTGCCGCTGCCACCGACTGCCGTATTCGCCTGGAACGATGTCAACGCAATCGGATTGATTCACGCGCTGCGTGACCTCGGCTGGTCTGTGCCGGGTGACCTGTCGGTGGCTGGGCACGACGATATTCAATTGGCGGGTTCGGTTGAGCCGGCGCTCACGACGGTTCGTTGGCCAATGTATGCGTTGGGCCAACAGAGTATTCGCTATTTGTACAGTCTGGGGCACGGGCAGACTCCAGGAATGCCGGAAGTATCTCCGCCGCAATTGATCGTACGCGAATCGACGGGCAGCCCGAAGGCTGCCCGTCATTCGTCCTAGAAGTTCAGGCGGAAGTTAACACCGAAGTATCGGCTGGCATCACGCGGAATCTGGTAACGGAAGCCGTCACCCGAATACGTGGTGGCATACGACTCATCGGTCAGGTTCTTGCCGATCAGTGTCACATTGAAACGATCATCTTCTGAGTGATAACCGACACTGGCATTCAGGATGCTGTAGTCGGGCAACAGGAACGGTACTTCGTCCGTTTGGCCAATGTTGCCGGACAAGATCTCATCGGTGTAGATGTAGCTTGCGTTGTAGGCAATGCGAGCACCATTTTGCAACGGTTGGTCGTATGACGCTGCCAGTGAGTACTTCGTATCCGGTGCGAACGGCAGTGGGTCACCATCATTCTTGGATTCCGAGTCTGAGATTGCGATACCGCCATTCAGCGTGAGCTGGTCTGTTGCAGCCCACAGCACATC
>JBCCCC010000222.1:0-3772 GCA_039033695.1 Pseudomonadota bacterium
ATCGCCGATGGCATCCAGGACATGCAATTGGTTTACGGCGTCGATGGCGACGGCGATGGTTCGATTGACGCCTACCAAACTGCCGACGCGATTACGGCCGCCAACTGGCCCAACGTGTTAAGCGTGCAGATTAATGTTCTGTTGCAGTCCGACGAAGATCGCGTAGCGGATAACCCGCAGTCATACATTCTATTCGATGGCTCGGCGGCGAGCCTTGTCCCCGTCACGCCAACAGACCGTCGGCTACGACGTGTGTTTTCGTCCACCGTTGCGATTCGTAACCGGGCCACCTTGTGATGCGAGTGATTAAAATGAACGAATCCCGATACACTCAACTGGGCGGCGCGCGCAGGCAAGCTGGCGTGGTCATGGTAATAGCACTAGTGGCACTGCTGTTGCTATCGCTCATTGGCACAACGGCGATGAAGAGCTCTACGCTGCAGGAGAAAATCAGCGGCAACATGCGTGATCAGGACCTTGCATTTCAGGCCGCGGAAGCTGGCTTGCGCAACGCCGAGGAGTTCATCGAGTCCATCACGACTTTGGCGCAATTCAACAACACCGCGGGCCTGTATCAGACAGGCGCGGCGCCCGACGTCTACAACGCCTGGCCGACCACCGCTCGCTCGTATGCCGACGCAACCTTCGGAAACCTCGGCTATGTCAGCACCGCGCCCGAGTACATTATTGAAATCCGCGGCACTGTGGAGGAATCGATCAATACATCATTGAATCTCAGCGGCGGCTACGGTGTCTCCAGTGGTACCGGCGACATTTTCATCTTTAAGATCCATGCTCGTGGTACGGGTCAAACCGATAACTCGCAGGTCATCCTGCGCAGCAATTACGCGAAGCGCTTCTAAGCGCTGTCAAACCTTATTCCGTTTACAGGCCATTCAGCTATGAATCATCTGACAATCAAAAAAGCCAAGTTACTGACTGCCAGTCTGGCGGCGACTCTCGCAACGGGTACAGTCTTCGCCGAGCCTGGCACGCTATCAGAGTCGCCCTTGTTCTTGTCCGATGCAGTAGAGCCAAACGTCATCATGGCGCTGGATGACTCCGGTAGTATGGATTTTGAGACGTTATTGCCGACCAACGATGCGTCTTTGTGGTGGAATACGGCGGATCAGAGCTTTATTGGGCGGGATATTAACGACAACCCTGCCCCTGGCGTGCTGAACTTCAACCGCAATGGCGGCAATAACGCGAACTGGCGGAAATACACCCAGTTATTCCCGAACGGGTATGCCAATGGCAACGCATCATTGGGCGGCGCGAACGGTCGATTCCCGGTTCCGCCAATCGTAGAGTTTGGCTATGTGCGCAGTAGCTTCTATAACCCGGGCTATTACGATCACACCATTACCTACGAGCCATGGGTTGATACCGGCCTTCGAACCTTTAATGACTCAAACCCGACCAATGCCCCATGGGATCCGATTACCAATGCGACGACATTCACCATTGATCTGACACAGGACTTCTTCCGCGATACCGATGATGGCTGGCGGTTCTACACGGTGCCCGGCATGCGCGATGGGGACGGCAACCCGACGGTTACCGCGATGTACGATGCTTATCGATACTTCTTGCCAACCTATTTTGTACCCGACAGTACCCTGACACTCAGCGCCGGCGGCATTCCAATCGATTGCGCAGCACCGAATCCGGCGAACTACGGCTTTTTCTATTTGAACGCAACCGCGTTAACAGGCACAGCGGATGCCGTTGGCCCGGATGGTCAATGCCTGCGGCGGGTCGAGATTCGCCCGACGACGCCAAGTTTCCCATCTGGTCGGACCTACGCCGAAGAGATACAAAACTTCGCTAACTATTTCACCTACTACCGCAAGCGTCATCATGCGCTGCGTGCCGGCGTTACACAGGCGCTGGACAGCATTGGTGCCGGCGTTCGTGTGGGCACCTTCCGATTTAACAATCGCCAGCCAGTGACCATGCGCAGTCTGACCACAGACTATGATGATGTACTCGACGATATTTTCACATCGCGTGGTAACGGCGGCACACCAACCCGGGACTCACTCATCTATGCAGGCGAACAATTCCGGCGGACTGATGCAAACGCACCGATCACTCATGCCTGCCAGAAGAACTACGGCATCGTGTTCACAGATGGGTTTGCCACGCTTACCAATAACGCGGTGAACAATGTCGACGGTACGGCAGGTGTGCCGTTTGCCGACAATGTGGACGATACGCTCGGCGATATCGCGATGGAGTATTACAACAACCTTAATATGACAGGATTCGCCTCTGGGCAAGTGCCCACTCCGATAGCCTGCGCAGCCGGGACGGATCCTACGCTGGATTGTAATAGCGACCTGCACATGACCACCTATGGTGTGACACTGAACTCCACCGGCACCATATTTAACGTCACTCACTTCGACGTGGCGGATGCTCATGCAAACCCACCAACTTGGCCTGACCCTCTCCCTACACGTAGCCCGCAGATGGTCGACGACCTCTATCACGCTGCTGTTAATGGTCGCGGCGAAATGCTCAATGCAAGAACGCCACTCGACATCGCCACGCAGATGACGGAAGTCCTCAAAGCCGTTGTCGAAACCGAAGGTACGGCTGCCGCGGTAACCTTCAACACTGGCCTACTTAGCAGTGACAGCTTGGTATACCAGGCGAAGCTTGACTCCGAAGAGTGGAGCGGTTTTGTTACCGCCTCAGCGCTGGATCCGGTGACTGGCGCCGTGGCGACAACGCCAAGTTGGGATGCCGCTGATCTGATTCCACTTGAGAATAACCGGCAGATTTCGACTTTCGACCCGACAACCGGTGGTATTCCGTTCCGAAATCTCGCGAGCCTGACAGCAAACCAGGCAGCAGATATGGCGACCGACCTGCCCCCTACGATGACGGCTCAGGACATGGTCGACTACCTGCGCGGCGCGCGTACTAACGAAAGCGAAACACTGTTCCGTCAGCGGGCCGCGCGAACGGTTCTCGGCGATATCGTCCACTCAAGCCCCGTGTTGGTAGGCGCGCCTCGCAGCGGTTGGCCTAATGCGGCGCCGTTCCCCACAGGCACCGATGCCTACGGCAATTTTGAGACGGCACAGGCATCCCGGCGCGAAGCGGTGTATGTCGGCGCCAACGATGGCATGTTGCATGGCATCTGGGCTGATGTCGGCCAATCCGATTCGGGTGTCGAGTTTATGGGTTACATCCCCAATGCGCTGTTCAGCAGCGTCAGCGGTGAAGGCCTGCATGAGCTTGCGCAGCAGGACTACACGCACAAATACTTCGTCGATCTAACACCAACTGTCACGGATGCTTATGTACGAACAACAGCTTCAGGTTCACCAGACTGGGCGACCGTGCTGGTAGGCGGCTTGCGCGGTGGTGGTCGCGGCATGTTCGCCCTGGACGTGACGGATCCGACGGTCATGAGCGAAAGCGATGCAGGCGATTTCGTCATGTGGGAATTTACTGACGCAGATGACGCTGACCTCGGCTTCGCGTTTAGCGAACCAACCATATCACTCATGAACAACGGCCAATGGGCGGCGGTGTTCGGCAACGGCTACAACAGCACCGGCAGCACCAATGCCTATCTGTTCATCGTATTCCTTGAAGGTGGTCTTGATCGTACGTGGACGCTCGGCAGCGATTACATCAAGATCGAATTGCCAGGCGCCGCCAATGGGCTGGGTACGCCACAGTTGGCTGACCTGGATGGCAACGGCACGCCTGATCGTGCGTACGCCGGCGATCTGTACGGTAACATGTGGGC
>JBCCCC010000223.1:0-3638 GCA_039033695.1 Pseudomonadota bacterium
CAGGGCGTCATACTACCGCACCGATGACAGACATTGGCACCTCCTGACGTGCCCTGGCGCGCACATCAGGTATTGCGGCTTGATCCAGCCATGGCGGCAATTGTCGGCAGCACCGGGCTGGTTGCCGTCACGTTGGGCGCGTGACACCATCGTCGTATTCAGCTTCGACTCCGAGCTATGGTGCGAAAGACACAGCAATGCATATTGTTGGCGGGCGCGACTGGCTATATCGGCCGTCACGTTGCCGCGCGATTAATCGATGCGGGCTACACCGTCGTCGCTATCAGTCGATCAGCAGATACCAGAATCGCCGGTTGTCGGGTTATCACCGTCGACATCACCCAGGCTGACGCTCTGCAAAATGCACTGGCCGGCGAGCAGTTCGATGCGATCGTCTCCTGCATTGCATCGCGCAATGGCGCACCCCATGACGCCTGGCTAGTCGATCACGATGCAAATCAGCACTTGCTTGCTGCAGGCCAAGCGGCAGGCGCGAGGCATTTCGTATTGCTATCCGCTATTTGCGTGCAACGCCCTCGGCTGGCGTTTCAGCAGGCCAAACTGGCATTCGAAACGTCGCTGATGAACTCCGGCTTGCGCTACTCGATCGTACGCCCCACCGCGTTCTTCAAGTCATTGTCGGGCCAGATTGCACGGGTCACCGCCGGGAAGCCGTTTCTGGTCTTTGGCGACGGCCGGCAAACTGCCTGCAAACCCATCAGTGAGCAGGACCTGGCGCAGTTTATCGTCGACTGTCTCACGGACACGGACAAGCACAATCAGATACTCCCTATCGGCGGGCCGGGTGATGCCATTACCGCCCGCGAACAGGGGGAGCTGCTGTTTTCGCTCGTTGGGCGAGAGCCGCGTTTTCGGCAAATCCCACCGGTGATGTTCCGTGTCGTTGCCGCATTGCTTGTGCCTGCGGGTAAGCTGATCCCGGCAATTGCCGCCAAGGCAGAGTTCGCGCGTATCGGTCACTACTACGCGACAGAGTCGATGCTCGTCTGGAACGCTGCCGAGCATCGCTACGACGCAGCGGCCACACCGAGCACCGGCAGCCAAACACTCACGGAACACTACCGGCGCATACTTAGCGATGGCATCGCTGGCCATGACGCTGGAGACCACAAGCTCTTCTAGTCCGCAGAAGCCGTGACATCCGAACAGCTCGGCGAGCGGCGTTTTCTGTCCTTACCGCACACCGCCACATCCGTTCACACACGCTGGGCCGATCAGCTCGTTGCCAGCAGCGCAGACAGGTACTCGTACTCGTCCCGCATCTGCCGCTTGGCATCATCGGCGATGAACTTGGCAAGCTTGCCTCCGACCAGTGGTATCGAACATTCAATCGTCAGCACAATATGGTTGATGCAACCATCGTCCACCGGCTCGATATGCAACGTACCCGTTATCGCTGCGGGGACGCCTTTGATATCCAGCGATAGCGCAGCATGATAACCAACGCTGTTGTGCTGCCAGTGCTCAGTCTGGCGTACGGCATTCCAGGGTTGAATGAAGCGCTTGAACATCGATGGCACTTCAGCCGGCACCTCGCGCGAGAAATCAACCTCTGCCTTCTCCGGGCTCACCTGGCAACGATGAATGACGATATCGCGCGAGCCCAGCGCCTTATGCTTGGCGAGCAGCGCCGCCTCATCGGTAAATGTGCCGAACAGTGCCTCTGGCGACACGGAATACAAATGATCACGGGCTACTCTCATCGGACAACCCTATCACGGCCGATTGCGGCCGTACTGGTCATGAGACTCAACCCACTCCTCAGAGACAATGGCGCCGCTGAGCGACATCTCCCCACACAGCACGGTGGCGGCAACAATCTCGGCAAACTTCAACACCTTGTCATTGCCATAGCAGCCAAGTAACTCAAGACACTCTCGTTGTGTCGCGAGCCCAGTGCCGCCGCCATAGGTTGCGACAATCAGCGACGGAATCGTAATCGAGTAATAGTAATCTCCGCTCGGCATCAACTCCGCATAGACTGCGGCTGCCGATGACTCAACGACGTTGGCAACATCCTGGCCAGTCGCTATGAACATGGCCGTGATCGCATTCGGTGAGTGCGCGCCGTTATTATTCACGCCCGACATCATGCTCGCCAGGTTGACAATCTGTCGCCCCCGATAGAACAGGTCAACGTTGCTGCGCAGCATGGAGTTCATCAGCGCCGCAGGAATAGTGGCCTCGGCTGTCACATGTTTGCCACGCGTATGCAGCATGTTGATCTGAGATGCCTTTTTGTCCGTGGCGAAATTCGACTCGAGATAAAAGTGCTGCATGTCCGGGTAGGAATCACGGATCCAGTCGCAAGCGACCTTCGTCGCCTTGCTCACCATGTTCATACCTGCAGCATCACCCGTGGTGAAGTTGAATCGCAAGAACAGAAATCGGCTCGCCGCGTACTGTTCGATGTCGTGCAATTTCCCGACGCGGGTCGCCGTCTCCGCGTGCGCCTTGATGTCGTCGAAGTGCCGGGTCACCCAATGACCGAACTCGCGTGCCGCTCGCGCATCATCAAAAACAAAAACGGGCGCTCGCTGCATTGCATCGTCACTCACCGTTGTCTTGATACCGCCGGCCGCGCGCAGCATTTTCATGCCGCGGTTATACGACGCGACCAACGTGCCTTCTGTCGTTGCCAGCGGCACATAAAACTCACCGCGCGCATGCTCGCCGTCAATCAGCAATGGGCCCGCAACGCCGATCGGCACTTGTGCAACACCTGTAAAGTTCTCGATGTTCCCCGGCAGAATGCTCGGGTCGAACGAATACTGGCCAACATGCTGCAATGATACGTCGCTGTGATCAGCCAAGAACTCGCGCCGAGTCTTCGCCATCTCATGGGTATAGTCATCTTGTTTGGATCTCGGGATTGATTCTGCCATCGCTACTCACCTGCCTTGGTCCGTGACCTGTTCGGACGTTTCTTACTGGGTTTACGTTTCGCTGATTTGCGCACAGACGTAGCCGCTGCTTTCGGCGGTGCACGACCTGGCCCCGCAGACGTGGTCGATTCATGGTTATGCGCAGATGATTTGGTGCCGGGAGTTGCCTTAGGCTTGGCCGTGGCACTCGGTGGCTTGAGGCCGATCTTCTTTTCGAGCATCGGTAACGCAGCATCCAGCGCTTGCATCAGCAATGACAAATCCGGAATCGCCGACGCGCCGGTCACAACGCCAATGTTGAGCATATTGTCGTAGCTATAGCTCGTGATATTGATCGCCAGACCTGGGGCGATCGTCGAAATCGGATAAGCCGCCTCAAGCTCTGCTCCGGCGAGGTACTGGGTGGCGGTCGGACCAATAACATTGGAGATAACGACGTTCCCGAGCGGCGGCAGCATACCCTCCACTTTGGCAACTTCGGCCAGCTGCGCCGTGCTCTGCAGCAGCACCGTATACAGCTCCGCAGCCTCCGCCGGCATGCTGCGAAACTCATATTTCACGGCGTGCGTGTGCTGATGGATGCGCTGCAAGCGCTTGATAGGATCATCCTCGTCGTCGCCAAGCTCAATCAGCGCGATCGTGATCTGATTCCCTTGCACCACACCGTTGCGCTCGAGCGACACGGGCATTTGCGCGACGAGTGGCTTACGTGGTCGGGCATGGTGAGCGTCC
>JBCCCC010000224.1:0-3572 GCA_039033695.1 Pseudomonadota bacterium
ATCCTTCTCGGTATTGGGTTTGGCGGGCTACACATCTTTTTTGGCGTCCTACTCGCGAGACGCAGATATGGCTAAACGCTCTGCGACGCAAAAAACAAAGTCTGCTCGCACAAGTGGGCCTGTGGCTGAAGCTCGTTCGGTATCGGGCGGGCACGTAGCAGCGGATCGTCTCGAGCTTGACCGGCTAATCTTCGAGCGCGTGAGACTCGGGATCATGAGCGCGCTTGCCGTCAATGAGCGGCTGAGTTTTACGGAGCTGAAAAGGTTGCTCGACGTGAGCGACGGTAATCTCAGCGCTCACGCGCGGAAACTGGAGGATGCAAGCTACATCAGCTGCCGCAAGTCATTCGATGGTCGCAGGCCAAATACAGAGTACCGTCTCACCGCAAAGGGAAGAAAGGCGTTGAACCGCTATCTCGACCACATGGAGGCTGTCATAAGAGCAACGCGGGCAGGATGAGAGTTTTTTTATACATATACTTTGTAATGCAAAGTAAATCATTGGATGTATCGATGCATATTGCAATCATCATGGACGGCAACGGTCGTTGGGCGACTCGCCAAGGTTGGGCGAGAAGCCAAGGTCATCGCCAGGGCGCAAAGGCGGTGCGCAGAACAGTCGAGTGTGCCCGTCGCCTTCAGGTCAACACGCTCACGTTGTACGCCTTCTCGTCCGACAATTGGGCTAGGCCGCAGCGCGAGGTCAATGCGCTGATGCGTCTCTTGCATCGATATCTTGTCGCCGAGACGCAGCAATGCATCGCGCAGTCGATTCGTATCAATGTGATTGGTCGTCGTGATCGACTCTCGTCTGGCTTGATGCATGCAATCACGCGGGCCGAGCAGGCGACATCTTCTTGCGATCGGCTGAACCTTCGCATCGCCGTGGACTACTCAGCACGACAGAGTATCCAGGCAGCGGCGCAAGCGCTCAGCGCTCATCCAGACTGCAATCATGCGGTGTTTTCAGAGGCATTGGGTGGTGCCATGCACTCAGCCAATGGATCGCCGCCGGTGGATTTATTGATCCGCACCGGCGGCGAAAAGCGACTCAGCGATTTTCTGCTCTGGGAATGCGCTTATGCCGAACTCTTTTTCACCGATCGTTTGTGGCCGGATTTCGGTGAATCCGAATTCGTTGCCGCGCTTGATGACTATCGGCATCGCAACCGCCGGTTTGGCCGCCTGGCCGCTGGCGCCATCTAACAGGATGTAGTCCACGTGTTTACAAAGTACTCTCGCCGAATTCTGAAAGACATGCGTGTTGCGCCCGTGCTTGACCATTCGGTGCCTATGCCAGTGGTTTGCGGTCACCATGCGTTGTTGATCAATCCGTTCTATCCAAAAGACCCGCGCGCTAGTTTCGGCAAGCACGTGCTGACACCAACGCTTGCGCTCACCAGCATTGCCGCGGCGACACCTCGGCACTGGACTGTAGCGTACTGGGATGAAAACCTGCTCCAAGGTCCTCCACCGTTCGAACCGTTTCCCGCGGTAGTTGGTATCACCGTGCATTTGACCTTCGCACGTCGTGCCTTCGAGCTGGCATCGTGGTATCGGCGCCGCGGCGCAAAAGTCGTGTTTGGCGGCCTACATGTGCTGTCCTGCCCCGACGAGGTCGAGCCGCACTGCGACGCGATCGCAGTTGGCGAAGGTGTGCAGCTGTGGCCGGAGATTCTCAAAGACGTCGAGAACGGTGCTTTGAAACCGGTTTACAGTGGCAGCTTCAAGGAGTCTTATGCCACCGAACCAGCGCCGCGCCGAAGCATGTTGCCGAGGGAATCATTTCTCACTACAAGCAGCCTGATCGCAACCAGAGGGTGTCACAATCGTTGTGGCTTCTGCTACTTGTCGACAGACGGCCTACACATGCCATATCGGCTGCGCCGGCCGGAACAAATCGCTGCGGAGTTTGCCGAAGATGATCAGCCGTATGCGGTGTTCATCGACAACAATCTCGGCTCTCGTCCGGCCTACTTGCGCCAACTCTGTCAAGCGTTAAAGCCGCTGAATAAGATCTGGAGCGCGGCCGTCACTATCGACATTACCGACGATCCGTCGCTAGTCCGAGAGATGGCGCTTGCGGGGTGCACGGGTGTCTTTGTGGGCTTTGAGTCGCTCAATGAAACCAATCTCGTCGTATCACGCAAACGCACGCCTGCACCGATAGACTACGCACGGCGCGTAGAGATTCTGCACAGATTCGGCATTCAAGTGAACGGTAGTTTCGTGCTCGGCTTTGATCATGATGGTCCGGATGTGTTCGCGCGCACCGTTGGGTGGATCGAAGAGAACCGATTGGAGTGCGCGACCTTTCACATCCTGACGCCGTACCCACGTACACCGTTGTTCAAGCAGATGGATGCCGAAGGTCGACTCCTGCATCGAAACTGGGACTTCTACGATACGGCTCATGCCGTGTTCCAGCCGGCGCAAATGACACCGGAGGAATTGGAAGCGGGCTATGCCTGGTGTTATGAACAACTCTATTCACATCGTTCTATCTGGCTGCGACGACCCGATGATCGGCGTGCCGTGCTGTCGTACCTGGCAATGAGCTATCTGTATAAGCGATCCAATGCGCTATGGCGTCTCCTGATCCGGTACCGGCTCACAGCGCGAGTATGGCGCCCTCTCGTTGAGCATTCCCGAAAACGTCACCTGGTGCACCGGCAACGGTTGGCAGCTTGCGACATGGCCGACCTTAGTGCCGGTACTCCGTCGCAGTACATCGGCCCGGGCGTTTGAACACTCGATGCGCTAGCGGATGCCAGGGCGCTGATCCCGGGCGTTCGCGGCGCGCCAAACGCGGATGCCCATCATTAGTCCGCTATCATCACGTCTGTGTCCTGAAGCTGTCGGTTCCAGTAGCGGATCATGCGCACAAGATCCAAGAACCCAATGCCTGAATTTGTGCGTCGTGCGCTGGCGGATCGAAATTTGCTGGACGCCTACGATGCACGTCCCTGGTATCAGCGTAACGATTACCTGGGCGGGATCGCCCGCGCAAAGCGGGAAGACACCGTTCGTCGGCGCCTGGATCAGATGCTGGCCGAACTCGCGCAGGGCGATGTCTATATGAAGATGCCTTACAGGGGTGGCCGTCGCTGAGCCAAGCGCGTCTCTCGCACTCGCCGTCGACCGATTGGCGCATTTGCGCAGGTTTCGATGCCCGGCGGCACTTGCGATCACCGTGTCCACATTGTTGTCATTCGCAGCAGGCACATGACCAGTGTTAAGTTACTACTGAATGCGAAGCGCGAGGGGAGAACAATGCTTCAACGAGGTTTGGTCGCGATGTGTGTGCTGGCGTGCGCGGGGCTGGTGTTTGCTGATAAGGGCGACACTGCGCAAGCGCATGAACAGATCGTCCAGCGCTTTGTCGCGGCATTCAATGCCCACGACGTGGACGCGATGCTCGAGCTGGTTACCGACGATATTCAATGGCTGAGCATCAATGGTAAAGAGGTCGGCGAGGAGGCTGCCGGCAAAGCGCAGCTGCGCAGCGGCATGACGGGTTATTTTGCGTCCTGCAGCAGCTGCCAATCACGACTGGAGAAGGTTTTCTCGAC
>JBCCCC010000225.1:0-3564 GCA_039033695.1 Pseudomonadota bacterium
GCAGCAATACCCGAAACACTTCTCCGGCATGATTGGTATTGATCCCTACACTGGCATGCGCGGCGTGCGCGAACTGGAGCACGCGGTCAAAGAGTTGGGCTTCATCGGTGCGCATTTGTATCCGCACTGGTTTGAACTGGCGCCCGATCACGCCAAGTATTACCCGTTCTACGCGAAGTGCGCAGAACTCGGCATACCCGTACAAATGCAGGTCGGGCAGTCGATGATCTACTCACCAGAGCATCGCAGCCGCAGTGTCGGCCAACCGATTACACTGGACGCCGTAGCGTGCGATTTCCCCGAGCTCACGATCATCGGCATCCATGTGGGCATACCATGGACTGAAGAAATGATCGCGATGTCATGGAAACACGACAACGTGTTCATTGGCTGCGATGCGCACAGCCCCAAGTACTGGCCGCAGAGCTTTGTGCACTACATCAATACATTCGGCAGGAACAAGGTGTTATTCGGCACGGACTTCCCGGTGCTGGATTTTGTCCGCACACGTCAGGAAATCGAAGCGCTGGACCTGCGCCCGGAGTCGATGCAACGTCTGCTGCGCGACAACGTTATTGATGTTTACGGCCTGGCACCTGACGTCGGCCTGTGACCAGCAACAACCTCGCCTCGCTCATTCAACAACACGCCATTGCCAGACCTGGCAAAGTCGCGATCGAGCTCGGCGACACGACCCTTACTTACCTCGAAATATGGCAACGAATTGTCTCACTGTCGCAGTGGCTCGCTGACCAGGGCTGCGTGCCGGGCAGCAGAATTGCGGTGGCATTACCGGAGACCATCGACCACGTGCTCATGCAGTTTGCCGTACCGGCCATAGGCGGCGTCTATATCCCGGTCGATCATCGCTGGTCGACGAACGAGCAACAGGCGGCGATCAGCAGCTTCGGTGCCCAGCTGCTGATTGGCGGTGACCACAACACACTCGCAACACCCCTTCCGGAAACACTGCCTGCCACCACGCAGGTCGAGCTCGCGCCGGGCGATGATCAGGATTGGTTGATCTCACTGTCATCTGGATCAACAGGCAGACCGACTGGCGCGCTGGTCACTCACCGGCACATGCGCGAACGTTTTATCGCTCAGTGGGTAACGCTAGGGTTCAATATCGAGGATCGATTCGCATTGGTCACACCGCTCTGTTTTGGCGCCGGCAGGTCATTCTCGATGTCCACGCTAGCCGCGGGTGCCACACTGATCGTTGCGCCGCCACCAATGGCGCCCGAGGCAGTGGTCGACTACCTCACATCGCATCGTGCCAGCGCAACGTTCATGGTGCCGACATTGCTGCGCCGACTGGCCAAAGTAACGGGCAAGAAGCCATTGCTACCAATGCTGCGCAGGCTGCTGCTGTCCGGCGAACCCACATCGGCATCGGAAGCGCGAGTTTTCCAGGCTGACATCTGCCCCAACCTGATTGGCTACTATGCATCGAGTGAAGGCGGGGGCATCTCGGTATTGCAACCTGATGACTTCACCAGCCATGCGCACACAGTTGGGCAGGCCGCCTTCGGTGTTGACATCGATATCGTCGATCACCACGACGTGCCAGTTGGAGACAACGAGCCAGGGCGCCTGCGCTATCGGGGTCCGGGCGTCACCAACCGCCTGTTGGACGCCGACGGCAGGTTGCAACAAGATGACGACGGCTGGTTTTATCCTGGCGACCTGGCCGACCGCGACAGCGATGGCTACATCACGCTGCGCAGCCGTAGCAAGGATGTCATTGTGCGTAGCGGGATTAATATCTACCCCGCCGAACTGGAGCGCGTCATCAGCTCACTCGACGGCGTCAGCCAGGTCGTCGTTGTCGGCGTCCCATGCACGGCTCGCGGAGAGTCAGTGCACGCGTGGGTGGTTGGCGCTGTCACGGTTGATGCGCTTGAGGCACACTGCAAGCAACACCTGGCTCGCTACAAGCAACCCGAAACGTTCCATCTAACATCACACATGCCGCTCACACCGGCCGGCAAGATAGACCGCCAGTCACTCCGCAATGCGAGTGCCACTAATGCAGGAAACTGACATGGAAAATGAGAATCGCTTTATCGAGTTCAAATACGACTGGAAGGGGGAACACACCAAATGAACGTACCGAAGCACAACAGGTTCATCGAGTTTCGATTTGGCTGGCAGGTTGTAGTTGCCTCAGCCTTTGGTATTGCGTTGGGGTTGTCACCGCTCCCCTTTTACACGCTCGGGCTATTCATAGAGCCGTATGCAAACGAATTTGGTTGGACTAGAGATGTCGTGCTTAGTGCGTTTACCGTGTTCACTATTTCCGCTGTCTTTCTCGCACCTTTGGTAGGCTTCCTGGCTGACAAATTCGGCGTCCGACGAGTGGTGCTGATCTCCATCCCAGGATTATCTCTTGGGCTCATGTTAATGGCATTCAACAACGGTTCGTATGCACTTTATTTATGCTTGTGGGCAGTGCTTGCGGCTCTCGGCGTAGGCACATTGCCGATCACCTTTACTCGCGCCGTCAATAGATGGTTCCACGACTGCCGAGGGTTGGCACTGGGCATCGCACTGATAGGCACTGGGTTATCAGGCTTTCTTGCAAAGATATACGTTGGCTACCTGATACCGACCGTTGGCTGGCAAGGCGCATATATCGGCTTGGGTTTGCTGCCATTGCTCATTTCACTGCCAATCAACCTCTTTCTGTTCAGGGACATAGATGACAAGAAAGTCCGTGATCGTGCCAAAGCGCTTGCCGCCCATCGCCAAAGCGAAGTCTCCATGCGGCCCGGTGGGCTGACGCTTCGTCAAGCCTGTAAAGACTGGCGCCTATGGTTGTTGGCCTACTCCTTCCTGCCGTTGTCATTCATTATTGGAGGACCCATTCCAGGCATCGAAAACGTAATGACAACTCAGGGCTTCAGTACTGAACAAGCGCTAACACTCGGTTATGCGCTTCCGTTATCAGTCGTTGTGGGTCGTCTCGTTGGCGGCTATATGATCGATCACATCTGGGCTCCTGCTGTTGCCGTCGTGGTGTTATCACTGCCGATTTTCTTTTGTGCAATTCTACGTATGGACGATCCAAGTTATGCACTCGCGTTGTTAGGCAATGTTTCATTGGGACTGGCTGCCGGCGTAGAGTATGACCTTCTAGCGTTTCTGGTGTCGCGGTATTTTGGAATGCGATCGTACGCTACGATTTACGGCGTAATGTATGCAATATTTGCATTAGGAGCAGGTTTCGGTCCATGGCTCTATGGTTTGAGCGCAGAGCGAACCGGCAGCTACGACTTCATTCTCGGAATCGCGTTATTTGTTATACCGTTCGTTACGATACCGTTACTCGCACTCGGCAAATACCGTGACTTCCCGCCTGACCCTGAACCAATCGCTGACGGCACGCCGGCAATGCAGGCAACCAGTTAGCGCTGGTGTCACTAGCGGCCGTCGATCACCTCAAACAATGTGCCGTCTGGCGCTGCAACCGTAGCGGCCAGGCGGCCATCGTAGACGCACGAGTCGAATACAGCAGGCGGGCTTATCCACAGTGATTGGCAACGCTCCGCGACGTCAGCA
>JBCCCC010000226.1:0-3542 GCA_039033695.1 Pseudomonadota bacterium
GACCACTGTTGGCACGCTGGCCACTCGCGTGTTTGGTGAAGAAAACCTGAACCTGGCGATGGCATCGGTGCCGTTCGTCTGGGGCATCGTGCCGTTGCTGCTGATCCCGGTAACCCGGCGGCTTTATCTTGCGCAGATGCATCGTCTTGGCGATGCCAGTGAGTAAACATGCGCCACGGCTATAGTGAAACCGACTACGGCCAGGTGCATTGGCGCCAGTGCGAACACGACAGCCGGTCCGCAAGCGCTGATTTGTATTGCCTGCACCCGGCTCCGTTTAGTGGCCTGGCGTTTACGAGCGTCATGCCGCTGTTGGCATCTGATTATCGTGTGATTGCGCCAGACTACCCAGGTCACGGCGGTTCCGCGCCATTGATGCGCGCCGCATCAATTGACGACTATGCAATTGCCGTGCAGCAGGTGGCCAATGATCTATCCGGGTCGGCGTCGATCGACCTGGTAGGTTTTCACACCGGCTGTCTGGTCGCCCTCGCCATGGCAGTGCGTTGGCCAGAACGCATTCGCCGCATGGTACTCATCGACGTGCCAGCATTCGATCGGCAAACACGAGAGACACTGAAGGCCGATCTGGGCGGCATGTTCGAGTTCAGTGAGGCGCTGAGTTGCCTTGCCGGGCCGTGGGAGCGCAGCGTCAAACGGCGCGCAGGCACCGAGCCAGTGGAACGTAGTGTGGCGCTGTTCGCTGAACAGCTGCGCCATGGCACCCGAATGAACGCGGCGTTTGCGGCCGCCTTTTCATATGATGTCGAAGCGGCGTTTTCGGCCAACACAAGGCCGACCACCATTGTCGCGACCGCGTCCGCGCTGCTTGCTGCAACCCGGCGCGCGGCCAGCCTCGCACCTGATGCGGAGTTTATCGAGCGCCTCGACATCCAAAGGTCTGTCCTTGACGAATGCGCACAAGTAACAGCCGCGTTCATCTTGACCTGCCTGATTGATTGAGCCGCAAGATTGCGCGAAAAAAATTCCATTTGGCTATTTAACTATACAAAACGTTCTGTATAGTATGGGCCATGGGAAGGCGACCAAAAGCGCGCGAGCGCGTATTGAAAGCGGCACGTGAGATCGTGCTGGACCGCGGCGCGGGTGCGTTGACGTTTGACGAGCTGGTGCAGGCCAGTGGTGTGACGCGCGGTGGCATTACCTACCACTTCGCCACCAAGCAGAAGTTGTTGCAGGCGCTGATTGCCCACGACCTTGCGAACTGGCGTCAGCTCGAAGTTGACCATCGGCCAGACAATGAGCCCGACGAGTTGGCGGACCTGCTCGCGCATATTCGCGCGCATACGTTCCCGGACACAGAGCGGCGGCGTTTTGTGACCGGCATGATGGGCGCGGCTACGCATGATCCCAGTGTGCTCGAGCCTGCCCGCGCATTCGAGGCTGAACGATTTGCCGATGTGCAGTGGGATGATGCCGCTATCCGCCAGCAGCTTCTGCGAATGGCGGCGATCGGTATGTTCTGGGCGGATTTCTTTGAGTGCCCAAGCCTGCCTGCCGAAGTGAAACCGAAGCTGACAGCGATGCTGGAAACGTTGGCAAAAGAGTGGACACCGCAACTCGCTGAGGGCGGTAAAGACGACGAGAAGGAATGAAAAACGGATGATCGGACTCACATCAACAAGACACACCATCGCCAGCCTCCTGCCTGGCTTGCTTGCGACGCTAAGCCTGGTGGCCTGTGGCGGTGGTGGCGGCCCGACCGGCGGCCCGCCGCCTGCCAAAGTGAGCGTGGCCGAGGTGGTGATCAAAGACGTCACTGAGTGGGATGACTTTTCGGGTCGTGTCGAGGCCGTCGATAGCGTCGACGTTCGCCCGCGGGTTGCCGGCTACTTGCGCGAAGTCCACTTTCAGGAGGGCGCGGTCGTCAAGAAGGGTGACTTGCTGTTTTCGATTGACGATCGCGAGTTCCAGGCGGATCTGGCACTGGCAAACGCCAATGTCGAGCGTGCAAAAACTCGCATCGCGTTGGCCGAGCAGGAGTTGGCGCGCGGCGAAAAGCTAGCTGCTGCTCGTGCGTTGTCGAATGAGGAGCTCGACCAACGCAGTAGCGAAATGGCGCTGGCGCGCGCCGAGCTTAAGAGCGCCGAGGCCGAACAGGCACGCGCACGGCTGAACGTAGAGTTTACGCGGCTGACGGCGCCCATTGATGGGCGCGTTGGCGAAGCGCTGGTTCGCCCAGGCAACCTCGTGGCACCGGGCGAGACGACGATGACAACAGTCGTGTCAATTGACCCTATCCATGTTGTGTTTGAGGGCGATGAGCGCATCTACCTCAAATACCAGGCGCAAGCGCAAGCGGGCGAGCGACCCAGTTCTCGCGAAGCGCCGAACCCGGTGCAGGTTGGGCTTGCCTCGGACCGCGACTTTCCATTTCGCGGAACAATGAATTTTGTCGACAACCAGATCAATCCGGCGACCGGCACTATTCAGGGCCGGGCGGTCTTGCCGAACCCCGATGGATTTCTCATCCCGGGCCTGTTTGCCCGCGTCCGGCTGCTGGGTAGCGGGGCGCACGAAGCCATGCTGATTCACGATGCGGCGATTCTGACCGATCAGGACCGCAAGTTTGTCTATATTGTGGATGAGCAAAATCTGGCGCAGCGCCGCGACATTGTTCCGGGTGGCGAAGTTGAGGGTTTGCGGATCGTCGAATCCGGGCTCGCGGCTGGCGACCGAATCGTTGTCAACGGTGTGCGTAAGATTTTCTTCCCCGGGGCGCCGGTCATCCCGGCGACGGTGCCAATGGATGCGCCAATGAGCGAGCCCGCGGCGGCAGGGAGCTAAGCCATGAACCTTGCCCGTTCCTTCGTGGATCGCCCGATCCTCGCGGCAGTGCTGTCGCTGTTCGTGCTGATTTGCGGCGCAATTGCGATACCCAACCTGCCAGTAAGCGAGTACCCCGATGTCGTACCGCCAACGATTCAGGTGACAGCGCGCTATCCTGGTGCCAACCCGCAGACGATCTCGGAAACCGTCGCCGCGCCGATTGAGGAAGCCGTCAACGGCGTCGAGAACATGATCTACATGAAGTCGGTGGCAAGCTCCGATGGCACGATGCAATTGCAGGTGACCTTCGCGGGCGGTACCGATGTTGACCTGGCGCAGGTCCAGGTACAAAACCGCGTTGCCAGAGCGTTACCTCGATTGCCCGAAGCCGTGCGCGCACTGGGCGTTGAAACGGCCAAGTCGTCACCGACACTGACAATGGTGGTGCATGTGACGTCTCCGGACGGCAGCTACGATGGCGCGTACCTGTCAAATCTCGTCAATCTGCGCGTCAAAGACGAGCTTGTCCGAATACCTGGCGTGGGCCAGGCCATCGTATTTGGTGACGGTATCTACTCGATGCGCGTCTGGCTGGATCCCGAAAAAGTCGCGTCGCGGGACCTCACCGCCGGCGATATCGTCAACGCTATTCGTGAGCAGAATATCCAGGCCTCTGCAGGTTTGATTGGCGGGCCACCGCAACCTGACAGCAGTGTGCAGCTCTCGGTCAGCACGGACGGGCGATTAAAGAC
>JBCCCC010000227.1:0-3530 GCA_039033695.1 Pseudomonadota bacterium
CCACGGCCCATTCGAAGAGGCCGCCCATGAGAGCGGCAAACAGACACAAGGGGATCCAGAAGCCGAGCCGGAACAATAGCGGATATTGATAGCTGTCAAATGGGCCAACCAGCGCCAGGAATACGCCTGCAACACTGCCGACAATTAGCCAAATCAGCGCTAACAGGCCAAGCGGCGCTACCGTTCGTGCATCACGAACGACATCGGATGACTTTTCATGAAGTTTTTGGGCCAGTCTGTTCATTTCTGATGGCGGCTCGATGTCATTGGGACAAGACTTCACTGGTGTGTAATTAACGGAATTCTCTCATGAAACTAGGTAGTTTTTTCAGGACGCTCGGCACCGTATCCGCCCTCTGGCTCGCTTCGGCTCCGGCAATCGCCAACGAATCGACAGCTGATATGTTATCGCTATTCGTCGATGATTACGCCGCCGATCCGATGCAACAAACCATCGTTTTCGGCATCGAGGTCGATGGGAAGCGTTGGCACGTAAGATCAGATGCTGCGACAAACGAGGTCGTGTTGTTGAACGGGTTTCCGGACTCACCGGTGTTTTACTTCAAGGCTGATACCGAGACACTTGAAAAGATCCACAACGGTATGTTGACCGGAATTACCGCTATGGCGGCGGCGACATCTGCCGATTTGACGCCTTTGGATGTCCTATTCATGGATGGCTACGAGAAGCCTCGCAACTATGATGCCCAGCTGCGGCCGTTGATCTTTCACTTTTGGACCCGCGGGTATCCTGAGGTGGTGCCATTCGGAATGCAGTACGCACGCATTGTTCACGGCGCGCCGGGCAACGCCATGTACTACGCCAAGGATTTTCGCAGCGCCATTTATCATGTGCCGCCGAAGCTTGGCGCCGATCAGGCACCTACGATGACGGTTCCGTTTCCCCGAGTGCTGGTCGTACTGGCTGGGACGATGACGGGCACGGTCAGTGGTGTCGATTTCGTCGCGCCGAAAGGACACTACCTGTTCATTCCACCCAATCAGCCTGCGCACGTTTGGAATGATGGCGACACACAGCTTGATATGATGTTCCTGATGTTTGGAGATGGCGCATGACCCGCAATCCATGCAACGCATGTCATGCGCGGACAAGGCGGTGACTAACGTCATTCGAGTTCTTCTCGAATTATCAACTCACGAACGATACTAGTCCTGAAACGCAGGAGATCAGCATGACAACGCGTTCCGGTAACGGTAGCGAGGCGCAGCCTGGGTACGACCGATCAGCGTCAGGATCAGGAGAGGCCAGAGCTGCACGAACAACACTTACGGCAATCGGCCTTGTGTTATTGGTACTGCTACTCAGCGCCGCGGGCGATTGGTCCGGCGGCATCGGTTTGGTGCTCTTCCTGATTGCGGCTGGCGTTGTCTTTCTGCACCTGCCGTTTGGCGTTTTCTCTATCGCCGCCGTTTGGCGCGCTGGCCTTCGCCCTGGAAATGCATGGATTCCGATCTACTACGTTGGTGTGCTGATACTGACCTTGCTCTACATCGCATGGGTTCAAGAATGGGCGAAGCATGCGCCCTACATCTTGACGCGTCTGACCGACCGGCAGACCAGTGCCTATTTCCAGTCGCTCGAGCGCCAACCGCCGAATGCGGCAGCAGCCCTGGCTGCCCTGGAGCGCGGAGCGAATTTGGATGGCGTAGGCTATACGGGTCGCCCAGCGATTATTCTCGCCGCCCGCACGGGCGATCTACGCTTGCTTGAAGCGACGCTTGCGGCGGGCGCTGAACCGAACGCCGGCAAAGCCGGCGGAACGACAGCCCTGTATGAGGCCGCACGTGGCGTTCCAAACCGCAAGGATTACGATCCGAGCGAAACTCTATCGCTGGTCGAGGCCTTGCTCAGCGCTGGCGCGGATCCCAATGCCGCAACCGGTACCGGTCGGACAGCGTTGCTGGCCGCGTGTGAAGCAGGGGCGGTAGACATCGCAACGCGACTCGTGGAAGCGGGAGCTAACGCCGCAGCACACGATCGTAACGGCCAAGGTTGCGCAACTGTCGCGTTGCGTGCTGGCCAAGGCGCCACGTTGAATTGGGCCATGCAACAAGAACTCGCGCCGTCCGACCTGGGCGAGGCACTGCGGATCGCGTTCGACAGGCCAGATGTTCAAGCCTTCCGAGCGCTACTTGCTCATGGTGCGACTGCCAACCGGATAGCGTCTGCCAGGCACGGGTTGCTCTCATTCTTGGAGTACGCTCGACCACAGGATGAAGCGCTCTTCGACGCGTTGGTTGAGTTCAGACAAGGCCCTAGCATCTTGGCAGCCAAGCACCATGCGTGGTTGCTGGGCCTGTCGACAACCGGGCGGCTGGTCACAACCCGAGCGCTCGGGTTGGGCATCGATCCAGATAGTCGGGGGCTTAACCAGGACAGCGTGCTTCACGCACTCGTTCGAAGCGATGGATCTCTGCATACGGCGCCTGGCGCGGAACCACTTTTGGAGGCTGGCGCCGATGTCGACGCACTCAACACCGCCGGGATGACGCCACTCTTGATGGCGGCGCGATTGGGGCATGCTGAAGACCTCGGATGGCTACTCGCACGCGGCGCGAACCCAATGCTGGCCGACAAGGCGAATCGAACAGTCTGGCACTATGTCGCGGACGGCACACATGCCGCAGCAGCACAGGCCTTGGCAGACGCCTCGGCTCCCTTGCCCGCGGCCGAGGCGCAAAGTGGGCTACTGCTGCAGGCTATTGACGATTCGGCGACAGTTCTAGCACTCCTGGCAGCGGGCTTCTCCCCGGAGCCAACCGAACCGGCGTTGCCATATCCTGTGCATGCAGCCGCAGGTAGCGACGCTGTAGAATCGTTACAGGCATTGCTGCGAGCGGGCGCCTCACCCGATGCCATCGACCCTCAGGGGCATACGCTGACGACGTTGGCCGCGGCAAACGGCGCGGACCGCGTGCTGTCATGGTTGGTAACGCAAGGTCATCGCCTCGACCAGGCTGACTCCAAGCGACGGACGCCGCTTGAGACAGCGGTAACCCAAGAACAGCTGGCTGCTATCGCTGTGATTCTTAACGCCGGTATTGCGCCTACGATGAGTCAGCGTTACCGGATTCGAAAGCTACTATCCGACCAGCCGCGATCAGACGCGGAGGCTGCTCAGCAGCGTGCGATTCGAGCGGTGCTTGGCGAAGAAAAGCAGCCTGACTCATCGTTACGGCAGTGAGGTACCCAGAAAAGCTACTGTTCGAGCAACAAGCGTCATTGAGGCCAGCCGCTAGAGGCGGGTTTTTTTGGGCGTAGCAACGATTGGCTAGTCGGAAAGGTATACAACATGATTGACCTGCCCGGTGCGCAGGTCCTTGACGCGCACTCTGATCCCATCCGATCCGTGTTCGAGCACGAAAAGCCGTTGACCGTGTTTGAACACACCGACCGGTCGGAATTTTCGATCGGACGCTAGAGCGACCGACTGGCGGCCATCGGCATCAATGCGAACCACGCGTCTCGCAGCGTAGTTGGCGACCCAGGTTACGCCTGCGTCGCCTCG
>JBCCCC010000228.1:0-3490 GCA_039033695.1 Pseudomonadota bacterium
TCGAGAAATTGTTATAACATCATACATATTATTGGGCAGATTCGTCAGCTTGAAGCACATCATCGCCGGATCGCGTGGGATGCTGTGAAATTTAGAACAAGGACAAATAAGCAGGCATGAAAATTCGAGAAAATTCTTACATTCACGTACAGACATATGTATCTCATTCAACTTTGTTCATTTTCTTTCAACGTCCTTTTTTTTTTTAAAAAAAAAAAAGGAGGAAAGAAAAGGCGACGACTGTGGTTCCTCACCTGGCAGCTTCTTCTCCCAGGCATCTCAGTGCTAGATTCGAAGTCCGGTAGAATATACTAGCACTGTTAGGTATTGTGTTTTCTTCTGGACTGATGAGAGCAGCATAATGTTGAAATAGTGGTAGCATGCTGGGCAGGCTTAGCAATGATGTCATGACATCGAGAATGTGAAGCGGATGCATAGACTGTTTGTCCCCATCGCTACTAGTGGCTTGATGACTATTTAGAGCCGATGACGACGATGGTAGTGGTAACGATATATTCACTCCCAAGAGATTTCCAAGAATTACCGCAATTCTAAGGAAAGGGAGAGCTTGATTCACCATCACTTCAATAACAGTGTCGTTACTGATGGATTTGCTGTCCAGTCCTGATGAGTTCACTCGAATACATACACAAAGTGAAACATATCGTCATTCATCAATAATGATAAATCGCCCCACGCATTCACTCTAGACTGTCGTACCATCACGCTTTATAGTCTTGATAATCAAAGCCGCCGTCCGATCACAATTCAAGCGACAAAAAAATGCGACAAGAGCTCTAAACTTGGCATCTTCCGTATCACATGAAAAGCAGACTCTCAGAAAAAGCGTGGCCAAGTCTCCTTGGACTACATTTGAGGACCCTCCCCTGCGACATCCAAAGAATAAATCCAGAGACATGAATTCAATCTGTTCTTGAAACTCACCCCCGGCTTAGGGAAGGGGGGAAGCATATATCGAATCAACCTTCCCCTCCTCCCCTCTCCGTGACAGGCGCCTCGTGTCGGCTGCAGCGACTGGTTATGAACGCGTGGATTGACCATCCCAGAGTCCTTTCCTCGCTCGAGAAGTTCGAGCCCCGAGCGTTCAGCTCAGAGTGCTGGTATAGCTATGGAGAGCGCTCATGCGAACGCTGTTCGCAACGCGCTCTCCATAGCTATACCGTGCCGCGCGCCGCGTCCCGTTTCAAGCGTCCTTTCTGGGCGAAGGCCGCGCAAGAGCAAACCCTCGCATCAGACCCGAGTCGTCGACCTGCGTCCTCCAGGAAGGGCAGCGTCATAACGCCGGGGCTCAGCAGCGCTTGAGGCTGACGGAGCTCTGCCGCCAGGCAGAGAACCGGCAGGGTCAAGCGTCTGCTGCAGTGACTGGTTAGGTTGCATCGAACGCAGCGCCGACCAATGGACTTGAATGGGTCTTTCAAAACTCGATACTTGGCTACTCACCTCTAATTTCCCCTAGTAATTTGTTCGCCTTCAGGTACGCCGCTTCTCGCTCCGATTCGGGAAGAAGACTTGCATACCGGTCGACTTCGCTGTTTGTTGTCACTTCAGTCTGATCACCAATTAGCTCCATTGCCACCAAGTGCAACACGTACGTTTGCTCAAGTGTTGCCACTCCATCAGGCAAGAACTCGGGATTCTGGAACTCCCCAACAGTAAGGATGTGTAGCGCGCCCGGCGAACCACTTCTTGCTGCAGTCAGGGCCAGATTGATCCGCTCATCCCTATCCAACGACCAGTCCACCACTACCATCGACGCCGCTTTCCCATCTCCAGATCGAGCAAGCGCCTTCAGTGTATCTAAGTCGTATGACTGATAGTCGTTGTAGCTCGCTTCTGACGCAGGCAGGTAACCCATACTTCGCAACTGGGCAATTGCCTCAGGTGGAGCTTCTGCGAGCGTGAGTTCACGAGGGTGTGTCGCGTGATGCGCCGTTTCAGATTCAGGAGGTTGCACTGGCGTGCCCTGTATCTCGCGACCAGCAACGCTATTGCCGACGCTATCGCCAGATGGACTAATCAGCCCCTCATCCCGGTGCGACAATTCTGACTCCGCTGGTGGAAGGCTAGGTGGGCGTCCTTGCCAGTCAGAATAGAGCACCCAACCGACTATTGCGGAAGCCACTATCGCCACGAGGCATAGTAATGCAGTCTTCATAACCGCCCTCTGCATCAGTATCGCGACCCGGAATTGGGTCGCTGAGCTGCACCTATGTGTGTTGCTCGACTAGAGCAACCTAACGCCGGGGCTCAGACGCACGGACGCAGCTGGCGCGAGACATGCGCATGCATGGCTCGTGACAGATGCCCCGTGTCGGCTGCAGTGACTTGTTAGGCTGCACCCTGCGATCACTCCGACAGACTTTCGCCCCATGTCTTTTCATAACTGAGCGCCAGCTGGCGATATTTTGAGCCGCTTACGACAAAACGGCCGCTCACAAAGAAGCCGGAATCCGAGATTCGCGTCAAGAAACGTGTAACAAGTCTATCGCGATAGGCAACTGTCTCCGTAGCTTGGAAGTACGAATAGGCCAAGTCCGACCACACCGCAATCACTGCTGCCTTGGCTTGACCAAGGTTTTGCACAGTGTCTACAAATCGCGCGCGAATTTCGATGAGGCTAAGTGGATCAGCAGAAGTGGTCACAGACGCGGACTCGAAAGACGAACATGACCTAGAATAGTGGTCCGCGTCGATCTTGAAGCCGAGCAGATTGTCTCCGTTACTTGGCACAGCCTCGCGGGCAATGCCAGATACCAACGAATCGAAGCTCGCTGACATGCAGCCTAACGCCGGGGCTCAGACGCACGGACGCGACTGGCGCAGGCTTTGCGAATGCAAAGGCTGTGACAGGCGCTCCGTGTCGGCTGCAGTGACTGGTTATGTGGCATTGGCTTTCTCCTCGCAGACTAACGCCTAGTCATCGTTTACGAGTCTTCTCGTCGACAGTTAGGAAGGGCCTTAGACTCTCAAGCGTTTTGCCGCCGATGCCTGCGATGCGATCAAGGTCATCAACCGATTCGTACGGCCGTCCGGCGACAATCTGGGCCGCCCTCGTTGGGCCAATACCTGGAACAGAGCGCAACTGCTCCTCGGTCCCGGTGTTGATATTGACGATTAAGGATCCTTCAGCGGGCCCAAATTCGTTCGCCAAGAAAGACGCATCTCGATATACCCAAACCGCCGCACCTAAGACCGAAATCGCAACAGCAACGCCTACCGCAAGCTTCCGCGCCTTGCGGTTTCGTATCCGGTAGGCCAGATCTTCAATCTCCATTACCAACAGCTCAATTGGCAGGAACCATGCGACAAGCGACGAAAGGGAGCCACATAACGCCGGGGCTCAGACGCACGGACGCAGCTGGCGCAGGCTTTGCGAAGGCAAAGGCTGTGACAGGTGCCCCGTGTCGGCTGCAGTGACTTGTTAGGCGGCTGTGCTTCCATGTCCTGAACCCGTAATTCGCCCTCCAAA
>JBCCCC010000229.1:0-3487 GCA_039033695.1 Pseudomonadota bacterium
ATGTCGTTGCGTACATGACGTTAGTGCCATCACAGAGCCGACGCCATTAGCTGCAAATTGCCCAAAGCGAATTCGGCGAAACTCCCGACGACCGCGAGAATGCGACTGCAACGGCACCAGCGCACAGTTTCCTGCTAATACTGGCTAATTTGTGACTCACTGCTCACTATCAAGTTGATCCCCCCGGGGTTATCGGTGAGACTACGGGTTGGACATATTCTCATATTGGTGTCACGACCTACGCTATGGCTGTAACTGCATCTCAATCTGCCCTCTCGGGACTGCCGCGACGCCTTGTGCAAGACGGCATCATTGCCGAAGAGGCCGTACAAGAAGCGCTGGAGGCATCACGCTCCAGTCGTCAGCCGCTGGTTGCCTACATCGTTGAGAATTCTCTCGCAGACCCGCGATCCATTGCCGTAGCAGCCGCCCACGAGTTTGGCGTACCGCTGATGGACCTAGACGCGATGGATGTGGATCTGGACGTGATTCGCTCGGTCGACCAGAAGCTGATCGGCAAGCACGGCGTGTTGCCATTGTCGCTGCGTGGCAAACGACTGTTCCTTGCGATTGCCGATCCAACCAACCTGCAAGCGATTGATGAGATCAAGTTCCAGTCTGGTTTTCGTGTGGATCCTGTTGTCGTTGAACAGGATAAGCTCGACGAACGCGTCGGCAAGACACTGGAAGCCATCGATACGACGATGTCGTCGTTTGATGATGACGATTTCGACCTTGAAAACCTGGACGTGTCGTCCGGCGAGCAAGAGCTCGACGAGGTCACAAAAGACGATGTCGACGACGCGCCCGTCGTGCGCTTCGTCAACAAGGTACTCGTCGATGCCATCAAACGTGGTGCGTCTGACGTTCACTTCGAGCCGTATGAAAAATATTTCCGGGTACGCACGCGCCTGGACGGTGTGTTGCAGGAAATCGCGCAACCGCCTGCGGCGTTGGCAGGCAAAGTCTCGGCACGGCTGAAGGTGATGTCGCGGCTCGATATTGCTGAGCGCCGCGTACCGCAGGACGGCCGTATCAAGATGCGTCTGTCAAAAAACCGCGCCATTGATTTCAGGGTGAACACGTGCCCGACGCTGTTCGGCGAGAAGATCGTGTTACGTATTCTCGATCCAAGCAGCGCTAAGCTTGGCATCGATGCGCTGGGCTACGAAGAGCAGCAGAAGCAGCTCTACATGAAGCACCTGAACAAGCCCTACGGCATGATTCTGGTCACCGGACCGACCGGTAGTGGTAAGACCGTATCGCTCTACACTGGCCTGAACATTCTCAACACAGCCGACCGAAACATCTCCACCGCCGAAGATCCGGCCGAGATCAACTTGCCCGGCATTAACCAGGTCAACGTTAACCCCAAGGTCGGGCTAACCTTTGCATCTGCGTTGAAGGCCTTCCTGCGCCAGGATCCGGATATCATCATGGTTGGTGAGATTCGCGACCTCGAAACGGCCGAAATCGCAATCAAGGCGGCGCAAACAGGTCACTTAGTACTCTCGACATTGCACACCAATGATGCGCCAAAGACGTTGACGCGGTTGGTCGATATGGGCGTCAAGCCCTACGCAATCGCCACCTCTGTCAGCCTGATTATTGCCCAGCGACTGGCGCGAAAGCTGTGCGATAAGTGTAAAGAGCAAAAAGACATTCCGCGTGAGGCCCTGTTGAAGGAGGGCTTCACGGAGGAACAGATTGATGATTCGCTAACCATCTACGCACCGGTCGGTTGCAAGAGCTGCAACGGTGGCTACAAGGGCCGTGTCGGCATCTTCCAGGTGATGGAAGTCAGCGAAACCATGGGCAGAATCATCATGGAAGGCGGCAATGCTATGCAGATTGCACAGCAAGCCACGTCGGAAGGCGTTTGGGACTTGCGCCGTGCGGCACTACAAAAAGTGATCGACGGCAAAACGGGTTTGGAAGAAATTAATCGCGTGACGATCGACTAACGTCGTCACCGCAAGTAGCCGCGCGTCAGCACAACTGACATCAGCGCACAGGGAATTACCATGGCCACAGCAGTAAAAGAGATACCGTTTACCTGGGAAGGCGTTGATCGCCGCGGACAACGCGTTAAAGGTAAGAGCATTGCCAATAGCGAGGCAGAGCTGCGCGCGGACTTGCGTCGCAAAGGTGTTGTACCGAACAGGATTCGCAAGCAAAGCACACTGTTCGCCGGTACTCAGAAAATCACCCCTGGGGACATCGCCATCTTCTCGCGCCAGCTGGCAACCATGATGGCGGCGGGTATCCCGCTGGTACAGGCTTTCGAGATCGTTGGCAACGGTCACGAAAACAAGTCAATGCAGAAGCTGATCCTCGAGATCAAGGCCAGCGTGGAAGGCGGTAGCTCGCTACACGAAGCACTTGCCAAACATCCGCTGTACTTCGATGATCTGTTTATCAATCTCGTCGAGGCGGGAGAGCAAGCGGGTGCGTTGGAAAACCTACTCGACAAGATTGCGACCTACAAAGAAAAGACCGAGGCAATCAAGAAGAAAATCAAGAAGGCGTTGACCTATCCGATTGCCGTGCTCTGCGTTGCTGTTATCGTCACAATCATTTTGTTGATCTTCGTGATCCCGGCGTTTGAGGACTTGTTCCAGGGCTTTGGCGCAGACCTACCCGCATTCACTCGCATGGTCGTTGATCTATCCGTATTTGTGAGAACCAAAGGTTACATCCTTCTGCTTGGTGTTGGCGGTGGTATCGCTGCATTTCTCTACTTCAAGAAGCGCTCCAAGAAAATGCGTGAGAACCTTGATCGCTTGTCATTGAAGCTGCCAATCATTGGCCCGATTCTTGAGAAATCAGCGATCGCTCGGTATGCCCGCACGTTGTCTACGATGTTCGCCGCTGGCGTGCCGCTGGTCGAAGCGCTCGAGTCTGTTGCCGGCGCCACCGGTAATATTGTGTATGAGAACGGCGTGATGGAAATGCGCGACGAAGTCGCAACCGGCCAGCGTTTGCAACAAGCAATGGAGAACACTGACCTTTTCCCGAATATGGTGATCCAGATGATCGCCGTTGGTGAGGAGTCCGGTCAGCTCGACGAAATGTCAGGCAAGGTCGCCGACTTCTTCGAAGAGGATGTCGACAACGCCGTAGACAACATGAGCAGCCTGATTGAACCATTAATTATGGCGATTCTTGGCGTCCTCGTGGGTGGCCTTGTCATCGCTATGTATCTGCCGATCTTCAAGATGGGCTCGGTGGTTTAAGCCGGCTGGCCGTACAGCTGTGTCAGAATCTCGCAGCCACACCGTGTGGCTGCGTTCGGCTAGGCTGGGCACGAGTGACTGACACACAATGACAGACCTGTTTGAACTAGTACCTTGGGTCTTTCCGACGGGGCTGGCATTGATCGGCCTGTTGGTTGGCAGCTTTCTTAACGTGGTGATCTACCGCCTACCCATCATGATGCAGCGCGCATGGGCGGCAGAGCACCAGGAATGGCTGGACGAGCAATCCA
>JBCCCC010000230.1:0-3473 GCA_039033695.1 Pseudomonadota bacterium
CAGCCATGAGGCTTTTTTCGATCTCGCCCTCGTTGAGCGTCTCGTTCGGTCCTGAGCAGCCAAACAGAGAGACCAACGCTAGCCATACCGCGCTTCTCTTCATAGAGATTTAACGCCGGGGCTCAGACGCACGGACGCAGCCGGCGTGACTCTTGCGCATGCAAGAGACATGACGGATGCCCCGTGTCGGCTGCAGTGACTGGTTATATGACGAAAGACTAGTCATCTGTGCGAATCACTAAGGCACTTGCGCAGAAAGCACGGATTGCGTCCGGTCTTTCAGCGGAACAAAGAGCAAAAGAAGAAAAGCTATCGCATTGAGTGGGAACAACAAGCCAATCGCAATGCCCCCAAGAGGAGAAATTCCACGTTTGAACGTCATCCATCCCAGGATTGGCACGAAGATGATGACACTCTTAATCATCAAACTCTCAAAAGGAGCTCGATCCGGCTGCACCAAGACTGCGAGAGCGTAGATTGCGGCGCCAACACTAAGAGTAGCCAGGACAAATGCGGCTCCCACTCTAAATGCAGAGCCGTTCCACTCCCGCACTGGCTCAGACACCCTGCGTGTATTTGCCGGTGCAAATAGAAGAAGTAAGCTAGCGATTGCATTGAATGGAAACAGCAAGCCAACCATGCCCCATGCAGTGGCGGATAGCCCTCTGTTTCGAGCCATCCAAGCCAAAAGCGGGACGAACAAGATAATGCTGCCGACAGCTACTTGTCCGATAGACGTAACGGAGATATCCACGACAGCTACCGCACCTTCGGCATATAACGCCGGGGCTCAGACGCATGGACGCGACTGGCGCAGGCCTTGCGAATGCAAGGGCTGTGACAGGCGCCCCGTGTCGGCTGCAGTGACTGGTTAGATTGCACTACTTCAACCATTGCCCTGCCTTTTCCTATTGTGGTGATGATCGTATCGAATATGCAACGAACGCGGGTACTGCGGCTTCGCTGCCCTAACACGCTCCCAAACATCGGCTAGATCTGCTCTACAAGTAAGGTCACTTGCGTAGTGAATATGCGGCCCATGCTTCCAGTGGTTATTGGGCGAAGATATGTCCCGCTGGTCAAAGTAGAACAGGTGCCAATATCGATGGGTCGGCGTATAAAACAAATGCGCCGCAGATAGCCTTCGTTCCTTAAATATCTGATTTGTCTTTCGAACGGCTTTGATCGCCCTTCCTTTGAGCGGCCCGACTCCGTTGTTAGAGATAGCCGCCAAGTCTTCTTCGCTGGGATTCAGATGCGGCGGAGTCTTATCGTCGAAGTGCGAAGCATAGAGGAAAGGATGGAGTCCACCAGCTAGTGCGGCCAGCACAATACCCGAGAGTGATTCGGTGGTTACAACAGTACGACGCGAAGCCTGCGTCAACTCTCGCTTGGACGAAGCATTAAGAAGCTCCAAAATTGCGGCGATTTCCTCCGGGCTTGACCACATCACCCGTGCAATCTAACGCCGGGGCTCAGCAGCGATTGATGCTGGCGCGGGCTTGGCGATAGCCAAGGTCGCGACTGGGTCAAGCGTCTGCTGCAGTGACTGGTTAGGTTGCAATCGACGCACCTCTTCGAGTGTTCGCTAGTAGCGCGAGGACCGCGATCCAGGAAAGCGTGTACCCGAACCAGATCCCAATTATGAACAAGGCACTGCCGCTTCCAAGCCTCTCGGCGACCCAGATCGACACTAGCCACCCGCTAGCGAGTCCTATACCCGCCCCATTGAGCACAGGGTGGCGCATGGCGCTACTCCAGGTGACCCTGCTGTTTCGCACGCTCGTAACAAGCACAACGACTGCAACTAGTAGGATGACGAGTGTGGTCGAACTCACGCTATACCTCTCAGAGATGCAACCTAACGCCGGGGCTCAGACGCACGGACGCGACTGGCGCAGGCCTTGCGGATGCAAGGGCTGTGACAGGCGCCCCGTGTCGGCTGCAGTGACTGGTTATGCGGCATCTTCCTCCTTGCCGTGCTCACTCGCTAATCTGCTTTAAAGCGCTGGTGAACCCGCTTAGGTAGTCGTTCCTTGTCTGTACATCAATCTCCCGCCACTTTTGCGGCGGTTCGAAGGCGATTTCGGATTGTGTAAACGCCCCCATTCCATGGAGCGCAATCCATCGAGGATCATATTGCCGCTCATGAGCTTCGTCCCACTCCAGGACTTTGAACACTGTTTGCTTCAGTAACTCAATGTCTTGGAAAGCAAACTGATTGATGTTGGTCCCGAACTGTTGATTCAGGACCGACACGGCTTGGCGGGCACTTGGGTCAAGCGACTTATTCGCATCACTTCTGGCTCGAAGCTGACCTAAGTAGAACCAAAACATCGCCTCCTCTTCTCTTTCATTCTCAAAGAGTGCATGCGACAAAGCATATAGTACGGGCGGCGAGTAGCCATCGGGCTCTTTCAAGACAGCTGCAATTGCTGATCCTTCCTCTCTCATCAAGCGCTCTATAGCGCGCTGATCGTCCTCAACATCGATCTCCGCGAATTCCCCACTCGGCTCGACCGAGATGTTCTCAGTGGAAGCGCACGCAGAGATAGACACCATCAAGAAAGAAACGATAATCCTAAACACGCCCCAGCCCTCCCGATGCCGCATAACGCCGGGGCTCAGCAGCGATTGAGGCTGGCGCGGGCTTGGCGATAGCCAAGGTCGCGCCAGGGTCAAGCGTCTGCTGCAGTGACTGGTTAGGTAGCAGTGCGTTCATGCTCGCCACTCATTGTGTTCATCACGGCCATCGTCCATAAACCGAGTCCAGTTAGCAAGGCTCCGATTGCGATGCCTACCAATCCGATAGTGTTGAAGCGCAGCAGGTCCAGGAGACCGCTACCTGCGGCTAGTAGTCCAAGCACAAGCTGACCCGCCCCTGCCACAAATCCGGCATTCCGAGCCCACTCCGCGTTTGGGCGAAACAAGCCCAGAAGAATCACACAGACTACGAGTAAAGCCAGCAGCGTCACGAGGGTCGGTCCGTGGACAAGTACACGGTAAGCACCGGCGACAAGTAGCGCCGCCTGGAGCAGAAAGTAGAGCGAAACGCTTATCCGCTTTTCTGTCATTCGCTACCTAACGCCGGGGCTCAGACGCACCGACGCAACTGGCGCGAGGCATGCGTATGCATGGCTCGTGACAGGTGCCCGGTGTCGGCTGCAGTGACTGGTTAGATTTCGCGATCAGGTGTGACGTCAACGCTACGAGCATCCCCGTTCTCAGTACTTTGCGCCACCGTAGGACCAAGTACCGTCATCGCCTTGGTGTAGGTAGAGGTTTACACCCTTGAAATAGCTAAGAAAGCCGAACGCCTTGTCTGTTTTCTTCACAAAGATTTCCACGTACTTGAATCCATTCTTTTCTGCTGTCGCTTGAATGAACGACAAACTTGGCGCCAGCTCGGCGATCACGGCATCACGATTCTCTACGTCGACCTTCGAGTTGTACTCCAAGTACAGATGGTCTCC
>JBCCCC010000231.1:0-3459 GCA_039033695.1 Pseudomonadota bacterium
CGGCGTGTTCTTTTCCGACCCGGATCTTGGTGACCTTGAGATTCAGCGTTTCTCCGATGACCGCATTGAGGACAGCTTCAATAACACGAGCTGGACGCTCGAAGGCATGATTGGTGAGCTGGAAGTGGTCTATACCGGTGCATTCACCGATCGCGACACTGACCAGATCGTTGATTACTCCGACTATCTGTTCGTGGGCCAGTACTTGCCTTACTACATCTGTGACGGCTCGGTAACCTACCCGGGTGGTGCGCCCACGGGCACTTGCCAGGCACCTAACCTGTTTGTGAACAGCCGCAGCGAGACAGAAACCACGACCCACGAGATTCGCTTCCTCACCGATGCGACGCGCAGTTGGCGTGTCACGGCTGGTGCGTTCTTCAGTGATCTTGAGCTAAAAGAGCTTAACGACTTCACTTACCCCGGTTCTGTCAATGCCATCGGCTTCGATGGCGTCACCGCCGGGTTCGCGCCTAACTATCCGTTGACCAACACTGACGTGACGGGCGTCATTGGCAATGCTCAGCAAGGCTATTTCTCCAGCCCGGGCCCGTTTCCGGAAGGCGTAATTTTCCGCAACGACGTTCTGCGTACCGATGAGCAGCTGGGCGTATTCGGCGAAGTCACGTTTGATTTGAATGACGAGTTCTCGCTGGTGCTCGGTGCGCGCTGGTATGACATTGAGGTTGATCTGGAAGGTAGCGCGAACTCTTCATTTGGTAATCTCGGGCAGACCGAAGACGCGCAGGTGTTTGGCACGAACATTTCGGCCCAGTTTGCACCGGGCAACACAGCAGGCGCACCAGACACAGCTGCCACTGATGGCACGATTTTCAAAGCGACCATCGACTGGCGCCCGACTGACGATCACATGTTCTTCGCCACTGTGTCGGAGGGTTTCCGGCCTGGCTTGCTCAACCGGCCGGGTGGCGCCGCAGGGCCGAACAATTTCACGGTACCTTTTGCGCTGGATACCGATGATGTCACCAATATCGAGTTCGGCACCAAGTCGAGCTTTTTCGGTAACACGCTGCAATTCAACAGCAGCCTGTTCTTTGTTGATATTGAGCGTCTGCAGACCACTATTTTCGATCCGAGCATCGTCAACCTGTTCTTCTCGGACAATGCTGCCGATGCGCAGGTGCGGGGTCTTGAGGGCAACTTCATCTGGTTGCCTCAAAGCTTCGAGGGTTGGACCGTAACGGGTGCGTTCTCGTTTCTCGATACCGAGATCAAGGAGGTCATCACGCCAACCAATGATGTGCGTGCCGGAGACGAGTTGGCCTATGCGCCCTCGTTCCAGGGCAACTTGCGGGCGCGTTATGAGTGGGGCTTTGGCAGCAACGGTTGGGTAGGTCATGTCATGCCCAGCGTGTCGTACTCGTCCGAGTCCTTCAGTGATATCATCACGATCAACAGAGACCGTATCGATAGCTGGTTCCTGGCGGGTATTACGGCCGGTGTCACCACAGATACATGGACGGCCGAACTCGTCGTAACCAACCTGACTGATGAGCGCGCCGAAGTGGCTCGCGACTTCGTGTTTGATATCCAGCGTGTCAACTACGTGCAGCCTCGGACCATTGGTGTACGCATGAGCTGGGATTTTTGAATTCTGAAGCACTTTCTTCCGTCCAACAGTTGATTGTCGCCAAGCGCTTCGACGAAGCGCTTGGCGCGCTTCAGCCCATACGCGAGGCTGCGCCGGACAATACCGAGGCGCTCTACATGAGCGCCGTCTGCCATCGCTATCGCGGCGAGCATGAAGCTGCGCTCGCAGTGCTTGGGCAGCTCAAGAACCTCAACCCGGAGCACGGTCGTGCTTATCAGGAGGAGGGTCATAATTTTCGTGACCTGAACAAACCAGATGATGCGTTACTCGCCTATGCGCGTGCGTGTCACTTCAATCCTGCACTCGAAGCCAGCTGGCGCGCACAATTGGCGATACTGAGAAACCGCGGCGCTAATGCGCAAGCGGACCATGTCCAGGCGGAGCTGGATCGATTGGTAGCGTTGCCCAAGCCGCTCGTGGCCGTGACGGATTTGATCGCGCAGGGCAAGATTCTCAAGGCCGAAGACATCTGTCGGCAGTTCCTGCGCGCCGTGAAACACCACGTCGAAGGCATGCGCCTGCTCGCCATGATCGGCTCGCGACTGGGCGTGCTGGATGACGCCGAGTTCCTTCTCGAGCGAGCCATCAAGCTTGCGCCGGACAACACTCAGTTGCGCATCGATTACATTCAAGTGCTACGCAAGCGCCAGAAGTTCGCTGCAGCCAGAAGCGAAGCGCATGCTCTGCTGAAACGTGCGCCGGATAACCCACAGTTCTTATCCTTGTATGCCATCGAGAGCATGCAGGCCGGTGATTACGATACGGCGTTGGCAACTTTTGATGATGTGCTTGTACGCGTGCCCGGCGATCCGGGTACGCTGACTTCTGTGGGCCACGCTTTGAAGACGCGTGGCGAATACGATGCTGCTGTCGCGGCTTATCGCGCCGCGCTTGCCAGTCACCCTGGTCACGGCGAGGCCTACTATGCATTGGCCAATCTCAAGGTTTATACGTTCAGCGATGAAGAAATGCAGGCCATGCAGCAACAACTGCGAGAGCCGAACGATCTGCCGCATATGGATCGCGTCTACCTGCAATTTGCGCTGGGCAAGGGCTATGAGGATCAGCAGCGGTTTGAGGATTCATTCGAGTGCTATGCCCGTGGTAATCAATTGAAGAAGGTGCAAAGCCGATACGATGCAGACCAGATGACGGATGACCTGACGGCGCAGCGGCGCGTTTGCAGCGCGGCGTTCTTCACCGATCGAAAGGGGTTTGGCCATCAGGCAGCCGACCCGATCTTTATCCTGGGCTTGCCACGTGCGGGCTCGACGCTGCTCGAGCAAATTCTGTCATCGCATAGTCAGGTCGACGGCACATCCGAGCTGCCCAATATCCTGTCGTTGTCGCAGCGACTGCGTCGCCTGGGTCGTGGCGAGGGCGGCAGTCCCTACCCGGATAACCTCGCACAGCTTACTCCGGCACTATGTGAAGAGTACGGAGCCGAGTACATTCGCGACACCCGTATTCACAGAACCGGCGCGCCATTTTTTATCGACAAGATGCCAAACAATTTCAGGCATGTTGGGCTAATCAAGCTGATCTTGCCGAACGCGAAGATCATCGATGCTCGCAGGCATCCGATGGCATGTTGCTTTAGTGGCTACAAGCAGCTGTTTGCCGAGGGTCAGGAGTTTACGTATAGCCTTGAAGACGTTGGTCAATACTACCGTGACTACGTGCAATTGATGGATCACTGGGACGCAGTGCTGCCGGGTTTCGTGCTGCGTGTTATGAACGAAGATATTGTCGATGATCTGGAAGGCGAGGTTCGCCGTATACTGGCGTTCTGCGAATTGCCCTTCGAGGAGGCCTGCCTTGAATTTCATCGCACCAAGCGAAACATC
>JBCCCC010000232.1:0-3444 GCA_039033695.1 Pseudomonadota bacterium
CAAGCCCGGGCAATCCTTGGCACTGGTTGGTGAAAACGGCGCAGGCAAGACCACACTCATAAAGCTGCTGACCGGGCTGTATCAGCCACAGCACGGCGAGATTCGGCTCGACGGATCGCCGCTGGCAGACTGGGAACAAGAGGCCCTGTTGCGGCGCTTTGGGGTGATCTTTCAGGACTTCACCCACTATCAGATGAGTGTTGGCGAGAATATCGGCGCTGGTGACGTGACACATTTCGAAGATCAGCAGCGCTGGCAGGACGCAGCGCAGCAAGGTATGGCCGAGCCATTCATCAGCGAGATGGCCGACGGCTACAAGACGCAGCTGGGGCGCTGGTTTGCTGATGGCCAGGAGCTGTCGATCGGGCAATGGCAAAAGATGGCGCTGTCACGCGCATTCATGCGCCAAGACGCGGACATTCTGATACTCGATGAACCGACGGCAGCAATGGACGCCGCAGCAGAAGCGGAGATGTTCGAGCACTTCCGGCAACTGACCGAGGACAAGGTCACTATTCTGATTTCGCACCGGTTCTCTACCGTACGCCGTGCGGATCAAATTGCTGTGGTTGAGCACGGCCGAATCATCGAGTCCGGTACGCATGCAACACTCATGAATATGAACGGGCGCTATGCGCGCCTGTTCACGCTGCAGGCCGATGGCTATCGCTAGCAAGCAATGTGTCAACAGCGGGCTGCCGTGACACCCGGCTCTCTGCTACAGTTGTGCTTTGCAGCATCCCGAACTCTCTGGTAACTACTCATGCGAAACCTGACACGGACAATACCGTATCGTCCGCTGACCGCCCTGCTGGCCGCGCTCTTTCTCGTAGCGTGCAGCGAAGCACCAACACCTACAGCGACGCCGACACTAAAGACCGGACCTTGGCAGGCACGGGTCGAGCTACCAGGTGGTGCAGCCACGTTTGGAATGGAAGTTGCGCGCGATGCTAATGGGCTGGTGGTCACGTTGATCAACGGCACGGAGCGTATTCGCGTGCCGCAGGTTACGTTGTCCGATGATCGCATCAGCATCCAGTTCCCAGCGTTCAATAACCGCATCGATGCGCGCCTGCAGGCCGATGGGCGACTAAGCGGTACATTGACGCTGGTAAAGCGGTACGGCAAGACACAGGTCATCCCGTTCGCAGCGGCACCGGGCAGCCAGCAGAGCGCGCAGGCACCCATAGCGGCAGCTGGTGATCTGTCTGGCCGGTGGGAGGTGACGTTCACCGAGGAAGACGGCAGCACCTATCCTGCGGTCGGTGAGTTCAGCCAGCGCGGTAACCGATTGCTCGGCACGTTTCTGACTGAGACCGGCGACTATCGGTTCCTTGGCGGCAGTGTCAACGGCCAGCAAATGAAACTCTCGACTTTCGACGGCGCACACGCGTTCCTGTTTAGCGCGAACATGCTTGACGATGGCAGGCTGCAAGGTCAGTTCTGGTCGGGCAACGCGTCGCTGGAGAGTTGGACGGCAAGACGCAATGACAATGCCAAGCTCGCCGACATGAGCACACTAACCTTCCTGAAACCGGGCTACGAACGATTCGAGTTTACGTTCCCTGACCTCGACGGTAATCCAGTCTCCCTTGATGACGAGCGTTTCGCTGGCAAAGTCGTACTGGTCACTTTGGCGGGCAGCTGGTGCCCGAACTGCCACGACGAGGCCGCGTTCATGGCTGACTTTTACAAGCGTTATCGGGACCAGGGGGTCGAGGTCGTTGCGCTGATGTACGAGCACCTGGAAGACGAGGCCGCGGCGAGAGAGCAAGTGCGATTGTTCCGCGAAAAGTTCGGCATCGAATACACGACGCTGCTGGCCGGCATTTCTGACAAGACGATGGCGGGCGAAACACTGCCCATGCTCAATCAGGTATTGGCCTATCCGACTACTTTGTTCATTGACCGACGCGGTGAGGTGCGCGAGATTCACACCGGGTTCAGCGGGCCCGGTACGGGCGAGTACTATGAGGCTCTCAAGAAGAAGATTACAACGCTGGTCGACACGTTAGTCGCGGAGCCGGCCGTGGATATCGAGCCGGCCGAAGAAGTCGCGGCTGCGGGTGCGACTGCAAGTGCGGCCGCCGGCTGAGTATTGGAGGGGATCACCATGCCATCATTCGATATCGTGTCGGAAGTCGACTTGCACGAGCTGCGCAATGCGGTCGATCAAGCCAATCGCGAGGTCAGCACGCGTTTCGACTTCAAAGGGACGAATGCCAGTTTTTCACTCGCTGAGAACGAGGTCAGGCTCAAGGCTGAGGTGCCCTTCCAGCTGCAGCAGATGCTCGACATGCTCTACAACAAGATGGCGAAGCGGTCCATAGATATTGGCTGCCTTGACGTAAAGCCTGTACAGGTTTCCGGGCAAGAAGCCCACCAGTCAGTTGTCGCTCGCCAGGGCATCGAATCAGACCTCGCCCGCAAACTGGTGAAGATGGTCAAAGAGAAGAAGCTTAAAGTACAGACCGCTATCCAGGGCGAGCAGCTTAGGGTAACGGGAAAGAAACGTGATGACCTGCAGGCCGTCATTGCGATGTTGCGCGATGCCGATGTTGGGCAGCCACTGCAATACGTCAACTTTCGCGATTAGTGCGCCAACTTCAGGTCACCTACTATGCCCCCACCGGTAATCAGCCGCAAAAACCTGGTTTTTGCTGACAAGGACAAAGCGCTGCGCAAGGATGTTCGGATCCTGGGCGCAATGGTTGGCGATCTGTTGCGCGAGCAGTGCGGGGATCAGTTTTTCGAGGTCGTCGAAGATGCGCGCCGGAAGGCCATATCGCGACGCGAAGGCGAAGTCAGCTCGCACCAGTTGGCGGAAACCGTCGATGCTCTGGACACCTCAGTCGCGCAAAATTTTACGCGCGCGTTTTCGACCTACTTCCAGCTGGTTAATACCGCAGAGAAGGTGCACAGAATTCGTCGGCGTCGGGACTATATGCGCGAGCATGATACGCACCAGCCGCATGGTATCTACGACATGTTGGCGCAGTTCAAGGCGGCTGGTGTCAGCGCCGGTGAGGTTGCCGCGGCACTTGAGCAAACCCTGATCGAGCCAGTCTTTACCGCGCATCCCACTGAACCGACGCGACGCACGATATTGCGCAAAGAGCAGCATATCGTACGCAAGATGGTTGATCTGCTGGATCCGGGCATGCCGCCGCAAGAGGTCAAGGCTGCGCTCGCCGTCATCCGTGCAGAGGTCACCTCTGGTTGGCAAACCGATGAGCACCCGAGCGAGAGTATGACCGTCGCCGATGAGCTCGAACATGTACTGTTCTTTCTTACCGATGTGTTGTATCGCGTCATACCGCCGTTCTATGAAAACCTCACGGATGCGCTGCAGGAGGTCTACGGCGACGAGGGCAGCAACATTGCATTGCCGACGCTCACGCGGTTTGCATCCTGGGTTGGTGGCGACATGGACGGCAATCCGAA
>JBCCCC010000233.1:0-3374 GCA_039033695.1 Pseudomonadota bacterium
CATTTACATCGCGCGCGGCAGATGCTGGCGCAACAATTAGACGGATAGGAACAATGAACGACGATCTGCGCAAACTTGATGCAGCATTGCTCAACATTCAGGACGAAATCGCCCCAAAACGCGATTTGTGGCCCGAGATCAATGCACGTATATCCGAACGCAAAGAGCGGTTCTGGCACTGGCGGTTAGCGGCCAGCGGCGTCGCGGCGGCATTGCTGGTGGCCAATATGATCGTGCCGGAGCGTGATGGCGACCTGGTTGCCGACGTACAAGCCACGCCGGTGCCATCCCTTGGTCAGGATCTGGTTCGACACATCGGTTTTGATAGCGACTTTCTGCGTGAGTATGAGCGTCAGTTAGCCGCTTTGGACGAGCAATTGGATCGTCTGCCGCCAGGCACACGCGATGTCGTGATTGGCAATCTCAAAGTCATTCGTGCGTCGATCGCCGAGATTAATGCCGCGATTGACGAGGAGCCTGGCAACGTGCAGCTGCGCCAGTTGCTGCAACTTGCCTATAAGCAGGAATTATCAGTGTTATCGACGGTGCGAGACAGTGCGTCGACAGTCGATAGAGTGAGGACAACGATATGAACAAGAAGACGATTTGCCTGATGGTGCTGAGCGCCATACTCGTGACATCGCCGGCCTATGCGGAAACGATCAAACGCACGCTTGAAGTGGACGGCACGCCAGATGTACACATCATCAACGCCATTGGTGACATTATCGTTGAAGGCGGCGCCTCCGAACGCATTGAGATCGATGCAAAACTCAGTGATAGCGCCGAGCGCATGGATGTCAAAGAGCGCGGCGACCGGGTCACGATTGAAGTGATCTACAAGGGCAAGCGCTGGACGAGCCGCAGCTCAACCAAGCTCTATGTGAGAGTGCCGCAGGGCAGCAACCTCAAAGTCGAGGCTATCTCCGCCGATGTCATGGTCGAGGCTGTGCGCGGCGAGCTGTCACTGGCTTCGGTCAGCGGCGATGTGACAGCCGATTCCTATGGCGGTCGTGTGGACGCTTCGACGACGAGCGGCGACGTGCGTCTCATCGGTGACGGCTCGATGGGGGGCACGACGATTGGCTCTACCAGCGGTGACGTGACGGCGACCGGACTTGCCGGTTGGCTCAAGGCAAACTCCGTCAGTGGTGACGTCATTGTTCGCGATAGTGAGCTGGAGCGCGTGAGCCTGGGCGCGGTGTCCGGCGATCTTACGCTGAATGACTCACTGGTGCCGCTGGCGGATATTGAGGCCGAGGCAGTAAGCGGTGATGTTGGCATCATGTTGGCCAAAGGCTTCGCAGGGCGTGTGGACGTCGACACGCTCAATGGCGACATCAACAACTGTTTCGGGCCCAAAGCTCAGCGCACCAGCCGCTATGGGCCAGGCCGAACGCTGAATTTCGAGCAGGGTGACGGCGATGGCCGGGTCGAGATCGATACCGTCAGTGGAGACGTCAAACTCTGCATTGACTAGTTAAAACTGCCAGGAATGCAACCGCCCGATGGTCTGATGCGCTTCGCGCCAGACCATCGGGCTTTTTTTGTCATGAGAACTTTCCGGTGGGTTTGCTACCCTAAGGAGTATGGCTAGCTTTATTAAATTCATTGCCAGCGCCATTGCTGCGCTGGTGGTCCTCGCGGTAGTTGCTATTGTCCTGGTGGCGCTGCTATTTGACCCCAATGACTATCGTGATCAGATAGCAGCCGAGCTCAGCGAGGCAACAGGCCGCGAAGTGCGTCTTGAGGGCGATCTGTCGCTGAAGCTGTTCCCGTGGCTTGCGGTGGAAACAGCCGGTGTCAGTATGGCTGCTGCGCCAGCATTCGGGCCGGAGCCGATGCTTCGCATCGACAGCGCCAGCGCCGCCGTCCGAGTAGCGCCCTTGCTGCGCGGCGCTGTTGAGATCGGCTATGTCACCGTTCAGGGGCTGGCGCTGAACCTTGCGGTGCGCGGCGATGGTCTGACGAGTTGGTCGGATCTAGTTGAAAACCTCGCCGCTGACGATACCGCGGATACAGTCACGCCGGATGCCGGCGACGGCAATGATGTACAGCTCTCTTTTCTTGGCGTGATTGTCGAAGACGCGAGTATCAGCTATGTCGATGCCCAGGCAGGCAGTGAGTATGTGCTCAGCAATGCGGGCATCCAGATCGACGGCGGCAGCGACGGCGCACCTATTGGGCTCAAGGCCGGGCTCGACTATGCGTTGTCGCCGAACGATATCGCCGGCACGCTCACACTGGCGCTGGTCGCCAGCCTCGAGGACGGGCTGCGGATTGAAGACATTGTTGCCGAGGGTAACGTCGCTATGCCTGCACTCTCGGGCTCGCAGCCGTTTGCGCTGACCGCCGATCGCGTCGTGCTGGACGATGCCAATAACACACTCAACCTGGAAGGCGGTGTGTTCGAGTTTGGTGCAATTGAGGGTGCATTGACGCTGGCCGGTAGTGGACCGTCAGCACCCGTGGACTTGTCGGGCAGGCTTTCGCTGCAGCCTTTCTCGTCGGAGCAGGTGTTTGCGATGCTGGCAACGGACGCGCCACAAACGACCAACCAGGATGCCCTGCAACGCCTCGCGCTCGAGGCAGACCTCTTGCTTAACTTCGAGTCAGCAACACTGGGCAACCTCAAGCTAAACGTTGACCAAACCACGCTGACCGGCACGCTGGGTATCGCCGACTTTACGCGCCAGGCGATCCGTTTCGACCTTACCGGCGACAGCATCAACCTCGATGACTACCTGCCGCCCGCCGATGCCGATGCTGAAGTGGCGGCCGATGGCGGTGACAACCTGGCCGAGACTGCCTTGCCCGTGGATCTCATCCGTGGCCTCAATGCGCAAGGCAACTTGCGGTTCGCGCGGCTGACACTGGGCGATCTGCCGTTTGAAGACCTGAACCTTGGGCTTAACGTTGCCAGTGATCGTGCGCGCTTGCGACCCATCTCGGCGACAGTCCTCAATGGGAAGTACGATGGTGACGTGCAGATTGATGCCAGTGGATCGACGCCGTCACTATCGCTGAACGAGTCGATTAGCGGGCTGGACCTCGGCGCGCTGGCTGCATTGCTGTGGGAGCGCGATAATGTCGAGGGCACACTGGCCGGCAACTTCAAGCTCGGCGGGCGTGGCGAGACGCTCGCTGACATTCGCCAAACACTGGCTGGCAACGTGCAGTTCGAGTTGAGCGATGGTGCGTTGGCGGGTACTGATCTGTGGTATCAGTTGCGCCGCGCGCGTGCCGTGTTCAAACAGGAGACGCCGCCCGAAGCGCCGTCCCCGGCACGCACCGAGTTTTCGAATATTAGCGGCAGCGCCGTGGTCGCCGATGGCGTTGCACGCAACGACGATTTTCAGGCCCAGCTACCGTTC
>JBCCCC010000234.1:0-3371 GCA_039033695.1 Pseudomonadota bacterium
GCTGGGGAATGTCTCGGCGATGAAGCACGCCGGTTGTCGCCCTGTTTGCTGCAGACTGTCGATCACACTGGCAACCTCGGCGGCATAGTGTGCGCCTGCTGCCTGTGGGTCACGACAACTGCCGCGGAATGTGTCCGGATTGTTCACCACGTGCACCCAGTCCACTTTGCCGTCACCGCCAGGACCACTGAACTTGTAGTCGCTCAGTTCAACTGTCGCCACAGTGTGGCCGTGATAACCCGCGGCCATGACAATGGCGTCGCGCTCACGCGTATGTGTGCGCGCGAGCCGCAGTGCCAGTTCATTGGCTTCGCTGCCGGAGCTGAGCAAGAAAACAACCGATAGTGGCTCGGGCATACGCGCCGCCAGCGCCTCAATGTAGTTGCTATGCACGGTTTGTAGATAGCGCGTGTTGGTGTTGAGAAGACGCAATTGACGATTGATCGCACGGCTGATGCGCGGGTGCGAATGTCCGACATGTGGCACATTGTTGTAAGCATCGAGATACGTACGACCGCGATCGTCGAACACCAGGCTTTGCCAGCCTCTTACCAAATGCAACGGTGTGCGATAGCTAGTGCGCAAGCTGTTTGGCGCATGACCGAATCGCTTGGTGCGGGTGTCAGCAACTGGCATTGGCGTGGCTGTCGCATGCCCGACAGGCAACCCGAGCAGGGGCGCCGGATCAGGAAAAACCGCTTGCCAGTCTGCAAGCTGGTCTGGGTCGACGACGCCCGGCCATGCCGAGCCTGGTTTGCCGGTCAGGCCAAGTTGAAAGTGCACGTGCGGTGGCCAGCCGCCGTTCTCTCCGGCATGCCCTAACCGCGCGAACGCTTCGCCTGCCGCAACGGCTTGGCCATGAGTCAACTGTCGCGCGGACTCGTGAGTGAGGTGACCGTACAGCGTATAGAACACGCTGCCAGGCTCAGGCTCGTGCCGCAGCACGATCAGCCCGCCGTAGTCATACGCCTGATCGCAGACTTCGGTGGAATGCACCGTGCCTGCAAGCGGCGCATGCACCAGCGTACCTTCGGGCAGGAATACGTCAATCGCGATGTGAATGGTACGCCGGTCGCTCGCCTGGTGTTCGCCGGCAAGATAGAACGGCGCACCATAGACGAGCCTGGCTTCGCTGTAGCGCCCGATGACGGCCCGAGTGCCATTGCCAGAAGCGTTCGCAACCGCATGTTCGATATCCCGCATTGCGGGTTGCACCGGATTATCACTGGCATCGTCGCCGGTCACGGACAAATCCAGAATGGGCGCAGTCGTAAGATCAGCGTCAAAGACAGGCATGAACCGGCGCGCGGGGTCGTTGATCCAGCGAATCGTTTCGAGACCGATCGGTGCTCTGCCAGCGGCCCGACAGATCAGCGCATTGACGTAAGTGGCATCAGTATCGAGCCGCTCCGCGAGAAACACTTGCAATGGTGCTTGTGAGACCTGCAAATACGGATCGTCGTCACCGCTGGCCAATGCCGTTGTCGCATGTATCGCGCTTACCGCAAGCCGAATTAGTGCAAGCGGCCAGATCAGAGCAAGACTCGTCTGGTCGAGTTGCCGAACCTGGCAGTATCCGTGCACCAACGCGGCGAGCGAATCGAATGGTCGCGGCTTGTTGAGCATCAGATAGGCGCCGGCAATTGCCAGATCACACACGGGCGGTGCGCTCAACATATCGCCAAAATCGATAATGCCTGTGAGCTGTGGTGTGCCACACGATGGCGTCTCAACAAGCAGATTGTGATCGTTAAGATCGTTGTGGATGGCTTGCGCCGGTAAGTTTTCCAGCGCTGACAATGCGCTTGCGCCATGCTCGTCGAAAACGCGCTCAATCGCAGCCTTGAGGGGGTGACCGCTCAAGGTTTGCGCGGCACCGGCAAAGACCTCGCTCGCGCGCCGCAAGTCCCATTTGAGCGTTCGTGTCAATCCAGGATGTTGGAAACTTTCAAGCGCCTCATGCAACTCGCCGATGTGGCGACCGATCTGACGAACTAGCTGCTCGTCATGGGGTGATGTATGCGCCAGCAGTTCTCCCGGCAACCTGCTGATCGACCAGGCCAGGCGTTCATTGCCGTCGGTATCGACAACCGTCACGATGCGGGCTTGCTCTCGGGTTGGCGCGACCTTCGGGATTGCCGGCGTTGCATCGCCAAGGTGTTCGAGACAGGCAACCTGCAATTGCACGAGTGTGGCGTTACAGTCCGGTCGCATGATTTTGAACACGCGATCGTCGCTGGCGAAATTCAAGTCGAATTCACCGTCCAATGCAACCAGCGGTGTGCTGATGTCCCAGTGCGCTGCCAGCTCGGTGCGCCAGTATTCCAGGCTGGTCCCGGCGTGGCCTGTGTTCACAGCTAAGCGCTACCGTAAATTAGTGTCGGCAGCCACGTCGCCAAGCTGGGCACCAAGGACAGAATGCCAAGCATGATGAGCTGGATCACGATGAACGGCATGACACCACGATAGATGTCGCTGGTTCGCACACTGGCCGGCGCAACACCTCGCAGGTAGAACAGCGCAAACCCGAATGGTGGCGTCAAAAACGAGGTTTGCAAGTTGATCGCGATCATGACGCCGAGCCAAACCGGGTCAAGGCCCATCGCCAACAGGATGGGCGCGACGATGGGAACCACGACGAACGTGATCTCGATGAAATCAAGCACGAAACCCAGTACAAACATGATGAGCATGACGACGATGAAAGCACCGGTGACGCCGCCTGGCAGCGAGGTCAGCATGTGCCGAACGGTTTCGTCGCCGTCGTAACCACGAAACACTAGCGCGAATATCGACGCACCGATCAAGATCATGAACACCATGCTCGTGACGCGCGTCGTGCTCTGCATGATGTCGCGAAGCTGCACTAACGATAACTGACGCTTGATGGCGGCGAGAATCAACGCACCGGCCGCACCAACGCCAGCCGCTTCCGTCGGTGTCGCAAAGCCCGTCAGGATCGACCCAAGGACCGCGACAATCAGCACCAGAGGTGCCAACAACGCACGCAAGACGTCAACAACACGTACGTCCGCGGCGGCCTCGTCCTGTGACAGCCCTGGCATGCTGCCGGGTCGGAACAGCGCCACGGTCCAGAGCCACGCAAGGTAGAGCGCCACGAGCAGTAGGCCGGGGAGTAGCGCGCCCGCGAACAAGTCACCGACTGAGACGGTCTTCGGGTTGAAGATACCCTGGGATAGCTGGGCTTGCTGGTATGACGACGACAGCACGTCACCGAGTAACACCAGCACAATGGATGGCGGGATGATCTGGCCAAGCGTGCCGGACGCACAGATGGTACCCGTCGCGATTTGAGGAGAGTAGCCGCGCTTGAGCATCGTCGGTAGCGACAATAGCCCCATGGTCACTAC
>JBCCCC010000235.1:0-3366 GCA_039033695.1 Pseudomonadota bacterium
TTCGTGGCGCACGAATCTCTATTGGATACGAAAATTGATAAGCACCAAACACTTGGCTTCGACACGTTTATCGTCGAGGACGCGCCCAAGAATGAGTTCGTCGTCGGAGAACTTGAGATGGTGCCCGGAAAACCACCAAAGTTGGTCGACGCCTCGGAGTTTCGTGCTGGGCGAGTCGACAGAACGCTGACACTGGGTAATGTCGAAGAGTGGACACTCGCGGCGTTTACTGAAGGCCATCCATTCCACAAGCACGTCAATCCAGTCCAAATTGTGAGCATCGTTGATCCCGATACGGGCATTGACGTTAGCAAGTTTGACTCCGGTTCGGTGTATGCGGGTTTGTCGGGACAGTGGAAGGACACCGTCTTTTTGCCGACCAACCTCTTTGGTGCGCCGTATGTGGTAACGGTCAGAACACAGTACCGGCGGTATATCGGCACCTTCGTTTTGCATTGCCACATTCTCGACCACGAAGACTTCGGCATGATGCAAGTGCTTGAGGTCAAGATGCCAGAGTTACCAGCTGCCGCTGGCCACTCGGCGCACGGACATTGAGAGGCTCCTAAAATGACTGGAATACTTATCGCAACTGACGGGCGCTCTCGGCCACCACACTATCTTGGCCAACGGCTTCGCCATTGCATGCCCATCCTATGCGCATTAGCTGCAGTCAATACGCCCGTTAGCGCAGACGAAATGGCAGAAAAGCTAGAGGCGCTGGCAGCCCAAGTAGCGGCACAAGCCGCCGAGATTGAAGCACTGCGCGCTGAGCTTGAGCGTCGGGCAGGGAACGACGATGACGCACAAATTTCGATCACGCCGCCAGGCGAGAACACTGAGGCTCCGTTGGGCCGCTTCCCTGATGCCGCTATCATCACGGCTGGCGATTTCGATGGCGCAATTAAGCTACCCGATTCTCAGGCCTCGGTGAAGATCGGCGGTTTTGTCCGCGCCGAGGGCAGCTACGATTTTGACAGCCTGGGTTTCCAAGATGTGGTCAACCAACGTCGGATCCCCCTCGATGGCACGCCTGAGGACGGTGCGAATCAGTCCAGATTCCACGTCAGGAACAGTCGGTTCAATATTGACTATCGCCGGCCAAGCGACATGGGCACCATTCGCGCGTTTCTCGAGTTCGACTTTTTCGGCGGCGGTGATGAGTTTATCAACAACTACGAAGTCAGGATTCGCCATGTTGCAGCGAACATCGGTAATTTTTTTGTAGGCCAGTGGTGGTCCCAATTCACTGACATTGCGGCCAGCCCCGAGACCATGGATTTTGGACCACCGCTGGGCCAGCCCGTGCTGCGCAACCCAGGTCTTCGATGGGCGAAGGATGTCGGCTCGGAAGGGAAATGGCGGGTTGGGCTCGGGGTGGAGAATCCCGCGGGGGATCTTACAGACCCAGAGGATCTGTTCGCGTCAGATTCAGTGCCTAACTTCACGGGTTTCGTCGAAACCAAACGCAGTTGGGGTCGCGTAAGGCTAGCCGGTCTCGCGCTTCAGCTCGATTCTGATGAAGATACTGCTTTCACCGGTGGCTTTAACCTGACTGGCAGAATCAACACACCCTGGTTGGCAGCTCGGGACAATGTCGTCTTTGGCCTGTCTGGTGGCGAAGGCTTCACCCACTATTACTCTGTCTTCGCCGGCGCAGGGTTGGAGGGTGTGATCGATGCGAGCGGTCGTATTGACGCGACAGGAATCCTCGGCGGATACGTCGGCTTCCAGCACTGGTGGTCGGAGAATTTACGATCCACCTTCGTCGCTAGCGCTGTCGAGCTGGATGCGCCGGACGGTTCGTTGGGTAGCGCGTTCGACAGCGGTGAGCGCTATCGAGCCAATCTGGTCTGGACGCCGATCTCGGACGTCACGTTAGGCATGGAGTACAACTTCGCGGCGCAAGAGACGTTCGATGGTCGTGAAGGTGATGGCAGTCGCTTAAGCTTTGTGGCCAGCATCGACTTTTGATCGCAACAGGAGCGACTGCGATGGACACAGCTCATAGTGAAAGTGGCGTGTGTCACAATGCCATGTTCGCGACACGACGCCGGCTAATAGGCCAACTCATTGCTGCGTGCACGTTAAGTGCTATGTCCTCAGCGGCCATGGCTCAGGTGCCACCGCCACCACCACCTGGCGCCGGGCACAGGTCGGTCGGGCGGTCGGGTTTTCTGCCGACTTCAGCGGACATCATGCGTGCATTACGACAGCGCGTTGACTTCGATACAGACGAAGCCCTTGAGCTTGAGCGGTTGCTGACCAATACGCTGGCCGATCAGAGTCGTCTATTGCGCAGCTATGGGATCAACCCGGACTACGAACGCCCTGATGTGCGCCTGAGTCGGCAAGATGCCAGAGAGCTTAATGACGAAATGGACGCGATCATGGATCAGGCAGAAGACGATGCTGGCAAGTTTCTCCCACGCACGCAAATGAGTGCGCTTCGAGACCTCTTGCGGCGAGAGTCGTCGGCTCGGCGCAACGCGATTAACGCGATGCGGCGCTAGTCAACGCTTCATGCCGCAGCCGTATTGCGTGTCACACGGCCTGCAGTGATCAGCCTCTACAGCGCTAATTAGACCGGTTCCCGAAACCACCGAAACGGCGTATTGCCGGCCACCCGAAAATAGATCGCCATGTTAACCATATGTGTAACGAGCACGGTCACTGCTATTCCTGCAGCCCAAAACACATCGCGGTAGCTCAAATGTGCCTCCGCCAGGTATAAAACGCTGCCGACAAATACACTCCATACGCCCATCAGTGCGAATGCTTTTATACTCTTCATTCGATTGTCCTCAACTTACGAAATTTGACGCGTACCTCAACATCCGACTTCAGCTCCGACTGGCATGCCAGCACATAGCCCTTGTCGAGCTCTGCAGAACTTAGTACATAACCAAAATCAATCTGTGGCTTGATCTTGCCCGACACAATCTGGCAACGGCAGGTACCACAGCTACCTACCTTGCACTTGTGCGGCCAATCCAAACCCGCACCTAATGCGGCGTTGAGCAACGTCTTGCCCTTTTCGACGTTGAGAGAAATCGCATCCGAATCAACGTTGACGTTTGCCGTATGATCTTTTGCTGTAGCAAACAGGTCGCGAATACCCATCAGCTTTCAACGCCAATCGCTTTGAACTTGTTCGCTATCGCGACTTCTGCATCGGTCGCATGTTCTTGGTCCCACTTTGTCAGCAAGCCTTTTACGAAGCGTCGGAACAGGGGTGGCACCAGCGTCAAGACAAACAATGAGAAATAGCCGATGCCGTAGTTCGGCGCACCCACGTCATCGAGTTCCCAAAAATAGGTTTCACCTCTGACGTGGTGATCGCCCTGCCGGCCAATTTCGATAAAA
>JBCCCC010000236.1:0-3331 GCA_039033695.1 Pseudomonadota bacterium
CGTTACTCGTTGTCAGTGCCGCGACGAAGCGTTGCCGCCACGCAGTAATATCATTTTGTCGCAGTATTGCCATCATGGCAGCGTGGCGCTCCTGGCGCTCCTCCAGCGGCATGACCAATGCGCGATTGATGCCATCGGCAACATCGTCGATATCATACGGATTGACCAGAACAGCGGCATCAAGCTCGTAGGCAGCGCCTGCGAGCTCGGATAACACCAGCATGCCGGGTGACTCGGGATTCTGAGACGCAACGTATTCTTTGGCAACCAGATTCATGCCGTCGCGCACCGGGGTGACCAGCCCAACCGCTGCCGATCGGAAGAACCCCATCAACGTCGCGCGTGCAAAACCTTTGTTCAGATAGCGGATCGGTACCCAGTTGGCATCCGCAAACCGTCCGTTGATCTGTCCGGATGCTTGCTCAAGTTCAGAGCGGATTTCATCGTATGCGCGAACGCCGACGCGCGTTGGTGGCGCGATTTGCATGAGCGTCAGGTGCTTACGATGCGCTGGGTGATTTTCGAGAAGCCGCTCATAAGCACGAAACCGCAGTTGCAGGCCTTTGCTGTAATCGAGCCGGTCAACACCGATTAGCATGTCGCGACCATTCAGGCTGTCGCGCATTTCCCTGACCTGGCGGTTGTCGAACGTCTCTCGAGCAAGATTAGCCACTTCCCTGACGTCGATGCCAATCGGGAACACGTCGGCGCGCAGTGTGCCGCCGCCTACCGACACGCGGTTGCCTGCCTTGAGCTCGCCGCCGATGGCTGGCTGGGTCACCGCCTCGCGAAACGACGCAAGGTCTCGTTGCGTGTGGAAACCCACCACATCGTATGCGCACATCGAGCGGATCAAATAATCGTGATTCGGCAGGCTCTGCAGCATGTCGTAGCCAGGGAACGGTACATGCAGAAAAAAGCCGATCGGGTTCTTGACGCCAGCTTTGCGCAACTCTGCCGCCAGTGGAATCAGGTGATAGTCGTGCACCCAGATAATGTCATCGGGCTGCAACAGCGGTACCAGTTTGCGCGCGAACGTGGCGTTGACACGCAGATAGCCTTCGAATTCGCTGCGGCTGAATGAAAAGAAACCCAGCAAATGATGCAGCAACGGCCACAATGACCGATTACTGAAGCCATTGTAATAGGCCTCATAGTCTTGCCGATTCAAGTCAATCGTCGCAAAGCTGATATTGTCGATTTCGCTCAACTGCGCATCGCGCGAATCGCGGCTGGTCAACTTGCCGTTCCAGCCGAACCATACGCCACCGGCATCTTTGAGCGCACCGAGGATGCCGACGGTAAGCCCGCCCGCTGCCTTGGCGCCGCGCTTGGGCTTCGCGACCCGATTAGAAACGATAATGAGTCTGTTGTTGGTGGCCATCAGACTGAGTCCTGCCAGCGCCGGCTCAAGCGTGTCGCGACGTTAATGATGCCAGCCATGCTGTAGGTCTGCGGGAAGTTGCCCCAGAGCGTGAGATCGTCCGGATTGATGTCCTCCGACAGCAAGCCGAGAGGGTTACGGCAGGCGAGAATATTCTCGAACATCTCACGAGCTTCCTGCTCTTCACCCATTGCCGCCAGTGCGTCGATGTACCAAAACGTGCATATATTAAACGCATTCTCCGGCTCGCCGAAGTCGTCAGCGGCATTATAGCGAAACAAATGCTGACCACGTCTGAGCTGCGCACCGATGGCGCGCACTGTGCCAACGAAGCGCGGGTCGTCAGCATCGACAAACCCAAGGTCGTGCATTGTCAACAGGCTGGCATCGAGTTCCGGGCGATCCAGGCTTTCGGTATATGCCTGCTGTTGTTCATCCCATGCGCGCGTCTCTATGAGTTCACGGATCATGAGCGCCTGCGCGCGCCAGTGTTCGGCACGATCGGCGAGATCCAGGTGGTCAGCGATTTTCGCCAGCCGGTCACACGCTGCCCAGCACATCAAAGTTGAGAAGGTGTGTACACGCTTGCGGCCGCGGTACTCCCATAACCCCGCATCCGGCTGATCGTGTTCTTGAACGGCTTTGCGGCCGAGAATCTCGAGTCGCTCGAACATGACCGGGCCAGCTGGGTTGGCCAGGCGCTCGTCAAAAAACAGCTGCGTCGCAGATAACACCACGGCGCCGTAGACATCGTTCTGAATTTGTTCATGCGCCTGGTTGCCGACTCTGACCGGACCCATTGCCCGGTAGCCGTCCAGCGTATCGACAATACGCTCCGTGATTTGCGCGTCGCCATTGATCGCATACACGGGCTGCAAACCGGCGTTGTCCATGTCGGCAACAAGGCTGGTGATGTAGGACAGGTACGCTTCCATAGTCTTGGTTGCGCCAAGACGATTCAGGGCCTGGACGACAAAATAGCTGTCGCGCAACCAGCAGAAACGATAATCCCAGTTTCGTCCGCTGTCTGCAGCCTCAGGCAGAGACGTTGTCATGGCGGCGATGACCGCGCCGGTATCTTCGAATGTGCATAGCTTAAGGCTGATTGCTGCGCGAATGACGGCGTGCTGCCACTCGAACGGGATTGACAGGCCGCGCGACCAGTTTTGCCAGTAGTCCAATGTCGCATCGAAATTCATTCGGAAGCAATCGGCAGGAGACTCGGCAACGCTCTCGTCCGGACCGAGCAAAAGGTGCATATCGCGGTCCGGGACAAACCAGGACCCATCCATGATGCGACTGATCGAAGCATCCGTGGTTAGTCGCATGGTGTGGTTGTCGTCAAGATAACGAATGTGATTGCTGCCGCGTACGCGCTGGCGCGCCGTCGCTGCATAGTCATGGGCAGGGTTGAGCAGAATCCGCACGCGTGGCGCGCCTTTCACAATCTCGATGCGCCGCAGCAGCATGATCGGCCGGAACATGCGGCCAAGATGCACAAATCGTGGCGCGAAGTCAGTGACTCGGATAGCTGAGCCGCTCCTATCATAGAGCGTCGTCTGGATGATCGCGCTATTGCGCAGGTAGTGTTGCTCGCTGCGATCGAACTGATCGATCTCAACCACATATTCGCCTGGCCGATCATCCGCGGGTTCGTGTTGCAGTAAGCGACAAAACACAGGGTCGCTGTCGAATTGCGGCCAGCATGACCAGACGATGCGGGCATGCTGATCGACCAATGCGGCCATTTGGCAATTGCCAATCACGCCAAGATTCAGGTTCATCATAGGCTTAGTCTTTTTTGTAACTTGCGATCACCAGTGTCCGCAACCATGCCTTTACAGCTGCGACGTTGTCCAATTGAAAGCGCGCCGCGCTCCGTGGCCGCGAGCCGACGCGAATAGCGAGCCCGCCACGCGCGTTAACGGCGTCAAAGCCAGCTTCGTC
>JBCCCC010000237.1:0-3248 GCA_039033695.1 Pseudomonadota bacterium
AGCCCTGCCAACTCGGCAATTTGGCCATAGCTCGCTACCTTGCCCGCCGGGATGCGTCGCACCCAGTCGATAATGGCTCGCTCGCGCTGCTCGCGGTTCATGCGCCTCGACCCGACTTCAGTCGCGCACGAATGTCATCGCGAGCGGTCTTCAATATCGAATCACGATCAAGGCTGTCGAGGATGTTGCTGACCACTTGTTTGGGACCCGCATCGCCCCAGGAGCAACCAGCCGCCAGGTATTCACGCGTGACCTGACCAACGACATAGGTGCTGTAGTAGGCGACGGCGCCTTGTGCGCCGGCAGTCAGCATCGTCGATAAACCGCCCGTGCCAACTTTCAATGCGCTAGACACAAAGTGCACGGCCCAGACAGTGCCCATCAATGCCAACGCCTCAGTCGATATCACCCGCACGAGCGCACCAGCCTCGTTGCGGGACAGCGGCAATGCAAACAACCGCGACAGGTGCACAACCATACCCACGTCGATTGCAGCGGCAGCGACCAGGTCTGCAACCGGCAACGGATTTAACGCAACCGCGACACCTTTACCAATACAGTAGGTGCGCACCAAGTCATCGGCCAACTGCGAACGCGCCGCGACCAGCCGCTGCCCGACCTTGTCCGATAGATCTGCGGCAAACAGTGAGGCGTTAAGTGCCGCCAGCGTTTTTCCCTCGCGCTCGACAATCTGCCAAAGCCGTTCGCGCAACGCGCCAAGATCCGGTGGCGACTGGCGAGTCTGCTCCCGCTCATTGCCCTCATCGTCCTGCACAATAACCGACACCGGGCGGGGATTCGCCGCGACAGCGATCAGCCGGTCGGCAGGTAGCATATCTGTGCAGCGCTCGGCCACGGCCGACAGCAAGACATCACGCTCCGCCTGGCTGTAACGATCTGATTTGTTCAGCACCAGTAGTACCGGCGGCCCAAGGCCGGTAAGTGATTGCAACGCACGGTACTCACTGTCGGTCAGATCACTGTCGATCACGAACAGGATGATGTCAGCGCGATTCGCCACCTCGCGTGCGATCGACTCACGCTGCTCACCGTCTGCTTCGTCAATACCCGGCGTATCGATAACGAAGATTCCACCGGCCGGTCGCGCATCCAGTGCCGCCATTTCGCTATGTTGAGTCTCTCCATGCAGTGGACTGACACTAAACACGGGCTCACCGACCAGCGCGTTGAGTAATGACGACTTGCCGGTACTAACTCGCCCAAACGCCGCGATATGCAAGTGTCCTTGCTCAAGCTTGTCGAGCATGGCGCGAACCTGGGCATAGTCTTGCTGCAGCGACGCGCGCAGCGGCGCCGGCAGCCGGTTGTCATCAAGCAGCTCGGTCAATGACTCGCGCGCAAGCGCCAGGTGCGATCCGTCTCCCGACTGCGTCTCAGTCGCGTCCGTCTCGGCTGGATTGCTCGATCGCGATTTTCGCGACTCGCCGAACACCTTGCTCCAAATACTCATGCATATCCTTCTCGACCGCGGCGGCAGCGGCGGCCGGTGAAAACTCTGCGTCGTCCGCCAGCGACCGCGCAAGGCCGCGCCCAACAGCATCAAAAATCAAGCCGTAGGCAACGGCATGAACAAGGCCACCAGCAATCGTGCCCACACCGGGAAACGCCTTCAGGCCATTGCCGGCGATCGCCAGTGAGACCGGCAGAACCTTGCCCACTCGACTCTGGCTTAAGTCGAGAAACTTCTCGACTTCAATATCGCGCGGTTGTTGTCCGTACAAGCCACACAACTCGCGCGTCATCGTCGTACCCAGATAGCCTTGAATGACAATATCGGTGCCAGGTGTAACGGCAGCAAGCGCACCGACTACTGCGCGGCGCGTGGCCGCTCTGACAATCTGTTCTGCGCGCTGTTCGCGATAGCGTTGCTCGGCCTGATCGAGTTTCTCAGCCGCCAAGGTCAACAATGCTTGCTCGCGCAGCGCGTTGATGCCTGCCAGATCGCGGCCGAGCAGTTCATCAAGCGCCATGACAAGTTGACTGACATCGGGCTCGCGCGCGCGGACCTCGACACGCTCACTGCCGTCCTCGTCTTGCTTTACGACCTCTTGCTCACCGCCGGCGATGGTCACCACAAGCGCCGGTGACAAACGGTCGACGCCATCGTTGGCATTGCCAAGGCGCTGCTGGATGCGTCTCAGCAGCTGGCCAAGTTCCTGCTCGGCATAGCGATCCGCTTTGTTCAATGTCACGATCAATGGCTTGTTGAGTTCGCGCAAACGGGTCAGTGCATCGACTTGCTGTCGGGTCATGTCACCGTCGGTCACGAACACCACCGCATGCGCGCGTCGCGCCTCATCGAGCATTTGTGAATCCAGTGACTTACCTACCGCCTCCAACCCCGGCAAATCGGCCAGCGTGATGGTCGCACCGGTTTTCGCCTGCCACTGATAGCGTGCAATGTCGGCGGTCGAGCCTGCCAACGGGCTAATGAGCACATCGGCGTCCGGCAGCAGCGCCTTGGCCAGTGATGATTTGCCAGTGCTGACCTGGCCGAACAGCGCGAGCGATAGATCGCCACCCTGCCGATGCTGGTTGAGTCGCTCAATTTCCTGGTGCGCCTCGCGAGCCTCGATCCCACTGGCTTGCGCCTCGGCAAGTTTGCGTTGCAACTCGGCTTCATCAAGCACCGCGGGCTTCGCGGCTGGCGAAACATCGCGCCGTGGAACGAGCAGTTTGAACGTGAGCCAGCCAAACGAAACAACCGCCCCCGCCAACACTGCAACAAACAGATAGCGCAAGACCGCAGGTCCCTCCAGCAACCGCTGCCAAATACTCAGTGCCGAGTCGGTGAGCAACAGTAGCGCGCCCAGCACCAGCACGAACACGGCCGCCAACGCCACACCCATTGCGATACGCAGCACACCACCAATCTTCATGGCATCAGCCGTTCTTTCGTTGACGCAAGAATAACGCCAGTTGACAGCGCGAGTGGCAGCAAACGTTCCATCCAATCGCCCGGCGCGTTGGGTAGCTCGTGGAGAAACACGGTCAGCAAGAATCCGCTTAGCATGGCGATCAGCGTCGTGCGCGCAGCAGGCTGCCAGCCCAATAGTCGTGCCACCAGTAGCGGGCCAAACGCAGCGCCAATGGCATGCCAGGCAAACAACACCCGCGAGAATATGTCGTCCGGAACGAACAGTGCCAACGCAACAGACAGGATCGACAACACGATGACCACAATGCGCGCTTTACGTGGTGCATCGTCCGGATCCGCCGAATCGCCT
>JBCCCC010000238.1:0-3197 GCA_039033695.1 Pseudomonadota bacterium
ACGATGATTCCTGCGCCAGTCTGGTTTGTTCTGCTGGACCTGGTGGTTGCGTATTTGCCCATGGCCTGGCTCGCATGCCTGGTCGGCGAAAAGCTGGTCAGTGGTAACAGCTCGGCTGCGGATTCGGGTCCCGCCTGACTCGAGCGTGATGGCCTTGCTGTTGCGGTCGCGGGCCTTGTCTATAGGCGATCCAGCGCGCGAACCGAGTAGGGGGACTGCGGGTCAATTGCCTGTCGCACTGAGAACACGTTGCCGTCAACATCGCGTGCGAGAAATTGCCAGAAGTTGCCCATTTGCACTGGCTCGCTGACCACACCTACGCCCAGTGAGACCAGGCGCCGATACTCAGCTTGAATGTCGCTGGCTTCGAGTGAGAATGTGTAGCCAAGCTCGGTAACCGCGCGCGGCATCGTGGTCGATGGCGTTGCCGGGTTGAGGAACTGCCAGAACTCCATGACCTTCGATGCCTGGTTCATCCTGAACCAGCCGCCGATGATGCGCGTATTGTCGAAGTCCACGATGGCATCAATTTTGTTATTGCCGCCAACTTCGGTGATGCGGTAGGGCGCGATGCCAAGCACCTCGGCATAGAATTGCATCAGGCGGTCTATGTCGGGCGTCGCGATCGCGACTTGTGACATCCACAGGTTCTCGCCTCGCTCCTCGACGGCGGTATCGTAGTCAGTCCGCTGCAACACCGCGCCATCAAGCTGCTCCAGTTCTATCATGTTGCCTTCCGGGTCGTAGGCATACGCATAGGTCACACCATAGCCGCCCAGATCCACGGGTTGGCCGCCGCGACTGATCGGTGTCGCACCCGCAGTGACGAACTTGTCGAACCCAGGGTCTTCGATCGGCGATTGAAAACAGGTATGCGTCATGCCAGGTCCATTGCGTGGCTTAGTTGCCGCAGGAAGGTCGCGGTTGCCCGCAAACTCTATGAGCTCGAACATCATGTTCGGTGCCTTTAGAACCGCGATCTCATAACGGATTCCGGGCTGGCCGAAAAACTCGTCGGCGGCTGGATTTGAGTCGACCGTCTCTCGACTGACGAGCTCGAACCCGCTGGCTGTTTGATAGAAGCTCAACGCGAGGTCGAGGTCGCGAACGGACAGGCCGATATGATTGATGCCGAGGATGCTGGTTTGCGTATCACGAATGCTGGCTGCCTTGTCCACACTCAGTGGCGTGGTCTGACAACCGGCGATGGTGAGGGCAGCGAGTGCGAGCAGCGTTCTGTGCCTGTTCATGAGGTATTCCTTCAAGCTGACGGTTCAGGGTGTTTCGAGTTGCTCGGGGGGCAAGGTGAACACGAGCAGCACGTTGCCCGGCAATTCCCCCCATTTGTCGTAGCCGGAAGAAACCGCGAGGTGGCCGTTCGCAATCACCGGCCCGTCTGCTTCGATGGCGCCGCCTCTGCCCGGGATGCCGTTCGTCGTAGCGAAATCGCGCAGCGTGTTGAATTGCCAAAGACGTTTGCCGTTGCTTGCAGAGAATGCGCTGAGCTGACCGTCGAGACCGCCGGCGAAGACGATGCCAGGGCTGCCGCTCACGGCGGCCGAAATGCCTTGCCAACAATGGAAGTCGAGATCGCCCGGGCACGTGTACGGCAACACACGCCGCCACACAAATTCACCGGTCGCAGGATCCAGCGCATGCAGGCCGGGTTGCGGTTCACCTTCTGCAAATCGATTGTTGGTTGGTAAGTCGGAGATACCAACGTACAGCCTTTGCTGGTCGCTGCTCATACCCCAGTGCACACCACCCATGGTGCCGCCTCGACCCACCCGGCGTTGCCAAAGCAACCGACCGTAGTTCTCGGGATCCAGCGCATAGACCTTGCCGGACTTTTGCCCAGCCAGGATCAAATCACGCCCGTCGTCGAGCGTGACCATTACGGGTGATGCGCCGAGGTCAAAGTCCGGGCCATTCTCTTCCGGGCAATTCGGTGTCTGGCGCACGCACGCCCCATTCCATGCATCGTTCGCGGTGACCTGCGTCACCCAGCGGATCGCGCCGGTGCGCGCGTTCATCGCGATGATGGCATCGCTCGTGCCAGTCGCCGGCGATGAATAGTTTTGACCCGTCGTCACGATTACCGAATTGCGCTTGTCGTCCAACGTTGGCGTCGACCAGATCGGCGCGCCGGACGGGCCAAACTGGCGCGTGCCAACGCGACTCTTGCCGGTCAGTGTTGGCTCCGTTGTGGTGTACGTGCGCCACAGCAGTTCACCATTGCCAGCATCTAATGCCGCTAATGCACCGCGAAACGTGCAGCATTCATAGTCAGGCCGACTTGCCGGCACGACTTCTGATGATGATACGGGTACATACACCCGATCATCGTCGGCAACAACGGATCCCGTGATTGTCGCCAGCGGATGCGTGTGCACTTTGGTCTTCCACAGCAAGTCGCCGTTCTGCGCGTCCAGCGCATATGCCGAGGCTTTGAAATCACCGAAGTACAAGCGCGGATTATCGCCGTCGGCATCAACACGATACTGCAAGGAGCCACGGACTTCGCCATCAGCCTTGAATAACCAGTGTATGCACCCCGTATGGATATCCAGGGAATATACGGTGCCGTCCTGGCTGCCGACATAAATCGCCGCATCCGTGATCACCGGCTGGGCCCGCGCGCGCGTTGCTTGCGGAAAGCCAAAGGCCCATTTGAGCGTCAGCTCGGCGACGTTGTCAGTGCTGATATGCGACTCGTTCGGTTGGTAGCGTCGACCACCGGCTCTGCCGCCCCACCCAGTCCAGTTGCCCGTTGCCGAAGCCAGGGGTCGCGGTGCGCGCGTGCACATTGACCCGGACAAATCGACTTGTTGAGCGGTCGCTCGTTGCCCCGTCAGGTAGTAGGCGATCTGCACCTTCTCCTCGGCGCTGAGCGGCAAGCCTTGTGTGCTCATGACGCCGCTTTCCAACGACGTCACGATCTGCTCGGGCGCAAACAGCTTCAACGCCTCCTGGCGAGGCGCCTCTGGCAGGGCGCCAGAATGGCAGGACACGCAGTGGATATCGTAGAGCCGCTGACCATCTCTGAAGTCATGCGTGTCATCGCTGCCACCTTGTGCAGCATTCGCGCCGACAAGGCCGCACATGACGACTGTCCATGCTCGAACGCTATTCATGATGAGTAGCTGGTCGCCGCACTGGCGCTTGCCCGAATTGCATTGCTTGATCCTGTGGTATCA
>JBCCCC010000239.1:0-3159 GCA_039033695.1 Pseudomonadota bacterium
ATGTACACGCAAGCTCCGTTGGAAGTGCGGCTAACCGCCGAAAACGCTTCTCATCCGCCCGGCAAGCTTTTTCCCGAGATAATTCGTCCACGGTTTCATCGACCACCACACCAAGCCAAGAAGGCAAATCACCTCGAAGCTGGTAGTACACCCAATTTGCATCCCGACGGTCACTGAGCAATCCCGCAGTCTTCAAGCTCGCAAGCGCCTTTGAAACCGACGGCTGGCTGATCTGAAGCGCATCCACCATTTCGCATACACAGATTTCTTTGTTCTTCGCCAATAAGTACAAGCAACGCAACCGAACCTCGTTGCTAAGTACCGAGAACACTCTTGTCATTTCTATATGCACTATTTGGAATATTCCACTAGTTGAATATAGAATTGATCCTAGCCCATGAGGCTATGTGTTTCAAAGAAGAAACGGACGGTAAGCTTGAATGAAACTTCTCTTTTTGTGCACCCACAACAGGTGCCGGAGCGTCCTTTGCGAAGCCATTACTCGCGATCTTGCGGACGGACAAGTCGACGCGGCGAGCGCAGGGAGCCATCCGGCAGGGAATGTGCATCCACAAACGCTAATACATCTTGAGAGACGGGGATACTCCACGGCTAACCTGAATAGCAAGGGCTTTGAGGCCGTAGCCGACTTCGAACCAGACGCAGTGATCACCGTCTGTGACCAGGCGGCCCAGGAGTCCTGCCCTGTTTGGTTGGATTCGGCGGTCAGCGTGCACTGGGGTTTGCCTGACCCAACCCATGTTTCTTATTCAACCCAAGAGATGGATGAGACATTCGACGTGGTGATGGCCACGATCGCAAGGCGAATTCAGCGATTGTTGGCCGAGATGCGTATGGACATGTCGTCTGAACAACTAACTGGCTTATTGACGCGTATTGGTGAAGAAGACCATGGGACGGTTTGAGCGCTACCTGTCCATCTGGGTCGGCCTCTGTATCATCGCTGGTGTCGTGTTGGGCAATGTTGTGCCAAGCGTATTTCAGGCCGTCGCGCAGATTGAATACGCGCACGTTAATTTAGTGGTAGCCGTTCTTATTTGGGTAATGATTTACCCAATGATGGTGCAAGTCGACTTCACAGCCATTAAGGATGTTGGCAAAAAACCGAAGGCGTTGTTTCTGACACTCGTTGTGAACTGGCTAATCAAGCCGTTCACCATGGCGGCGCTAGGTTGGCTGTTCTTCAAGGTACTCTTTGCGGGCTGGGTAGACCCTCAAACGGCGACCGAGTATATCGCGGGGATGATTTTGCTCGGCGTTGCGCCTTGCACAGCCATGGTGTTCGTGTGGAGCCAGCTGACCAAAGGTGATCCGAACTACACACTAGTGCAGGTTTCAGTTAACGACATCATTATGATTTTTGCGTTTGCCCCGATTGCTGCACTGCTTCTAGGGGTAACCGACATCGCTGTCCCTTGGGAAACACTGTTGATTTCGGTCTTGTTATATGTGCTGCTGCCATTGATTGCGGGAGCAATAACCCGGCACCGACTAGAGAAGAATGGAGACGTTAGTCAAATTGATGGGTTTGTCCGTTTGCTGAAGCCTTGGTCCGTGATTGGATTACTGGCCACCGTTGTGCTGCTGTTCGGATTTCAGGCGGAGAAGATCATCAATGAACCTGTAGTGATCGTATTGATCGCTATACCATTGCTAATTCAGACATATGGCATTTTCGCGATTGCCTATGGCGCTGCAAAGGCCATGCGCCTACCCCATAATATCGCTGCTCCAGCTTGCCTGATTGGCACTTCGAACTTCTTTGAGCTCGCCGTTGCTGTTGCCATTTCGCTGTTTGGATTGAGTTCGGGAGCAGCACTGGCGACCGTTGTAGGCGTCCTTGTTGAGGTCCCGGTGATGTTATCGCTGGTTGCGATGGTCAATCGCACAAAACACTGGTTTGAGGATGGTCATGCTTGAACCTTGATTCTCGCAAGCGGCCGACCCTGGCAAGTCGCCTTCTCTGGTAACTAGGAATACCACGACATTCGAGCGACCGCGATTGGGCGGACACGGTCGGTCAAGTCGCGATCTTGTCGTATGCGGTCTACAAGAACAAAGAGCGACTGCTACAACCCAAGCAACCGGGACTATTCCAGCCAATCTCGATGCTTGTCGCGTGCTCAGGACGGGATGTGACCGCTATGGCTCATTGCTACATCGCACCGTTCGTAGAGCGAACCAAAGCGCCGCATGATGTCAGGGTCATGCACAAAGCCGAGTTTTTGATACAGCCCGATCGCAGCGACGTTTTTCTTGTTGCTCGCCAAGAAAAGCCTGTCCAATTGACCCAGTCCGCGGATTCGCTCCAACACGAAACGCAACAAGAACTCTCCGGCGCCCTGCCCTCTGGCTGATTTAAGGACCGCCATTTTTGTCAACTCGATAAAGCCGCCCTCCGCGGCGGCCAGCGCGCATGTGCCGAGAATCTCGCCGTCGCCTTTTTGGACAAAGTAGATTTGCCCGCCATTGTCGATGATGTGTGTCCTGGGGTCCGACAGGACTTCGCGGTCGTGCGGCTCGATCGTGAACATGGCTTCTATCCACTCGACGTTGATATCGTGAAAGTGGCCTGCAAGATCGTCCGAGAAGGGCACGACCGACAGCGTGTTTGCTCGCACGCGCTCAACCATTGAACGCTCGGCCAGCCGCCGTTCTATTTCGGTAATACTTGCCAAGAACCCATCCGGCAGATCATGCGTGAGACCACGAGCCGCCGCATCTACGCGCAGCCAGACAGAGCGCTTCAGTCGAGCAACGCTGTTCTGCCCCAGCTCAGTCAAAGCGAGTTCACGAAAGCGCTTGTCGTTCTCGGACGGGTTAGAGGTGACGATGCCGATTTTGACGGCCTCTGAGACAGCCCGCGTGACGGCCGGCTGACTGACGCCCAGCACGGCGGCCGCGTCATTTACCGTCATGGGGCCGTATCGATCCAGCGCTGCAATTAATGGAAACTGCCCCGGCTGCAGGGGCTCGCCGCTAGCCGATTGGATCTTTGATGCGTCAGCCAATAGCGAATCGGCCAGCCTTTTGAGTCGGCTAGCCAACGCCAGATGACCCAGGTCACTCAGGATGTCTTGGTTATTCATATATGACGTTATATAACATGGTATATTAAATGTCACGAACTATGCTGAC
>JBCCCC010000240.1:0-3131 GCA_039033695.1 Pseudomonadota bacterium
CGCAGCTTCGAGGTCAATAGTATGGGACCGCTATTATTGGCCAAGCACTTGTCGCGGCTGCTGCCCCGCCGAGAGCCATGCACGGTTGCAACACTCTCGGCAAGGGTTGGCAGCATCAGCGACAACCGTTTGGGCGGCTGGTACGCCTATCGTGCATCGAAGGCTGCACAAAACATGCTGACGCGTACGCTCTCGATTGAGCTCAAACGAAAGCATCGGCGTATCCGCTGCGTTGCATTGCACCCTGGTACGGTCGCCACAGATCTTAGTGCGCCTTTTCGTGGAGGCGTTGACGCAGAAAAACTGTTCAGCATCGAGCAATCAACAAACTACTTATTGCAGGTGCTGGACCAACTGGATGACGATGACAATGGAAAATTCTTTGCTTGGGACGGTCAGAAAATCGATTGGTAGGCGCTGGCTCCTATGCCTGTCGTTCGTGATGCTCTCCAGCGCTGCGACAATCTCGAAAGCTGAAGACGACGCGCTATATGCGCCGTTTGAGACGCTACTCGCGTCCTCGGTAGTCGATGGCAACGTTGACTACCCGGCATTCGCTGTATCCAACGCCTTCGCCAGCCTCGTGACCGACCTTGAGACGGCGAGACCGCCAGCAGATTCACAAGCCGCGCGTCTCGCGTTCTACATCAACGCCTACAACGTCATGGCGATTCAGGGCATTCTCGACGGCTACTCGCCGTCATCAATCTGGAGCCGGCTGCGTTTCTTCAAACGCCGAAAGTACGACCTATTCGGTACGTCGATGTCCCTGTATGAGCTCGAGCACGAACGAATCATCGCTGAAGGCGATCCGCGCATTCACTTCGCAATTGTCTGTGCGTCAAAGTCATGCCCGCCGCTACGCAGCGCGCTATACACCGCGGCTGACCTGGACGCTGAACTTGATGATGTCACCAGGCGCTTTATCAATACGCCGGGTAGCAATGATTTCGACGCGCAAATCAATGTGGCGACGGTATCGCGCATCTTTAAATGGTATCGCGACGAATTCAAGGACGAGGCAGGCAGCTTGCAGCGTTATCTCGCCAGCTATGTCGAGGACGCGTCACTGCGAGAGAGCCTGATGACAGAGGACTGGTCCATCGAGTTTCACGACTATGACTGGAGCCTGAACGGTACACCACTACCTCGCTAGTGTTGTACTGCGGATCACCACAAGAGCCAAATCATGCTAATCAAGAAACCCGATGACATTACGCCAAGCGATATTACGCCTGAGTCAAATTACCTGTCACGACGCCAGATTATTGCCGGTCTCGCCGCAGGTGTCGCATTCCCTGCGGCCAATGTGCGAGCTGCCACGTTACCACTCGCCGGCGACTTGGGTGATGTCAAAAAGAGCCCGTTGTCCACGGATGCCAAACCCAACTCCTGGGAAGATATAACGACGTATAACAACTTCTATGAGCTTGGCACTGGCAAGTCAGATCCGGCGAAGAACGCCGAGTACCTGAAACCGCGGCCATGGTCGATCACCGTAAGCGGTGAAGCTGATGTGACGGGTACATTCGATATCGAAGACTTTATCAAGCCGCATACTCTCGAGGAACGGATTTACCGCTTGCGCTGCGTCGAGGCCTGGTCAATGATCGTGCCTTGGGTCGGTGTACCGCTTGCCGACATCATCAAGACGTTCAAACCCAATTCGAAAGCAAAATACGTGTCATTTGAGACGCTGTATGATCGCGAGCAAATGCCCGGGCAACGTTTTCGGGTGCTGGATTGGCCTTATCGCGAAGGCCTGACCATCGCCGAAGCCATGCATCCACTGACCATCATGGCGGTCGGCTTGTATGGAAAAGTACTCCCTAACCAGAATGGCGCGCCAATGCGGCTGGTGGTGCCATGGAAGTACGGCTTCAAGAGCATCAAATCGATTGTCGGTATTCGTTTCTCGGAAAAACAGCCACCGACAAGCTGGAACATGTCTGCTCCCAATGAGTATGGCTTCTACGCCAACGTAAACCCGGAAGTCGATCACCCGCGCTGGAGTCAGGCGAGCGAGCGCCGCATCGGTGCCAGCCTGTTCGCGAAAAGAGCGCCGACGCTGATGTTCAATGGCTACGCCGAACAGGTTGCCAGCCTGTACGACGGTCTCGATCTCAGGCGTAATTTCTAGAGCATACTTGTCATGCCTGGATCAAAGCGCTGGTCGACGCTGCAACGCGTCCGCTACATTGGCAAACCGATCGTATTCACGCTCTGCCTTGTGCCTTTTCTGTGGATCGCGCTGACTGCATTCGGCCTGACGGGTGACGACCTCGGCGCAAACCCTGTCGAGACACTCATGGATTACTTCGGCACGCTCGGGTTACGCTTCGTGTTGATTGCGTTGGCGGTCACGCCACTGCGCAAACTAACCGGCTGGGCCTGGTTATCGCTGTTTCGCCGCATGATCGGACTGTTCGCAGCGTTCTACGTCAGCAATCACTTTCTGGTCTATCTGATTCTCGACCAGGGCCTGGTACTGGGACCGGTCATTGAGGACGTCGTAAAACGTCCGTACATCACGATTGGCTTTACAGCGTTGTTGTTATTGCTGGCAATGGCAGCCACGTCGACGTTTGCGATGCGCAGACGCATGGGCAAGCGATGGCAGCAACTCCACAATAGTGTCTATGTTGTCGGGATTCTCGGCGTATGGCACTACTGGTGGCAAGTCAAAAGCGCCAGCGACATCCTGGAGCCCAGCATCTATCTGCTGGTCTTATGCCTGCTATTGGGCCTGCGCCTGTACTGGCGTCTGGCAAGACCGCGCCCTGTCAGTCGCAATGCTAACCGAGCCAATCCTGAAGGCGCTGCCTGACGTCCGACTTGGCGTCTTCATCGATCGTTAGCCAAACCGTGTCGGTCTGGGCAGGCGCAAGCGTCACGGAAGTTGTAATAAGCTCATCGCGGCGAAACAGATGCAATGTCAGCACAACACCCGGCTCAGCGCGTCTCAAAATGCGCTCGAAACGCTCCCGGGCGGTCTTCAGCCCGTCGACAGCAATCAGCTGATCACCGGCCGATACGCCGGCCTGTTGTGCCGGACTGTCCGCGAGCACGGCGGCGACACGGTCCGGTCTGTTGGTATCAAACCTGATGCCCGCGTAGCTGCGTTGCAGTTC
>JBCCCC010000241.1:0-3084 GCA_039033695.1 Pseudomonadota bacterium
CCGCTCTATTGCCCGGCCAACCAAGCGCGTCGAACAGCGCTGGCCGAAGCCGACCAGACGCTGTCATGCGATGCGATGTGCTGTAAGACCTGTTCGAGCTTGCCAATTCGATGCGGCTGGCCGACCACCCAGGGGTGAATGTTGAGCGCCAGCAGCCGGCCGCCTTGTTCGCCCGCTTCGGCGTACAGGTAGTCGAATGCATCAATGATCTGATCGGCGTACTCGGCCTCCGAGTGCTGGTTGTTCATGATGATGAACCGGTCTTCGAGTTCTGTGGACAGCGGCATCGCGGTGAGTTCGCCCGCCGGCGTTCGAAACTCGAACGGCATATCGTCATTGATCCAATCGCACATGTACTCGATGCCGTTGGATGCCAGCAACTCCGGCGTGTTCGCGCTTTGTGACTTACCAGGGCTTATCCAGCCGGTGACAGGCTGTCCGGACGCCTCGCGCAGGACCTGTAGCGACCGGCTCATGATCTCGGCCTCTTGCTGTTTGTCCTGGCCGCCAAAGTGCGGGGTATCCATGTCCCAGCCGTGACAGAGGATTTCATCACCGCGCTCGACGATTCGCCGAACCAGGTAGGGGTAGCGTTCCGCCAGACGGCTATTGATCGCGAAAGAGGCGGTCAGGTTGTATTGATCCAGCGCGTTGAGAATGCGAAACACGCCAACGCGATTGCCGTACTCGCGCAACGTAAAGTGTCGCAAGTCGGGGTAGGCCGTAGTCATGCCACCTGGCGGCGGGAACGGCACGCCCTTCTGGTTGAGTGGAAAGAACTGCAGCGCCACATTGATCCATACCGCGAGTCGCTTACCATCCGGCCACGCAACGGGCTTGCGATCGGTCAGCATTGACCAGTCGTAGAAGTCGTGGTCCATACCGTAGCTGCGGTGCGGATAGTCGAAATACGATTTATCCAGGGGCATTACGCCTGCTCCTTCGCGGCAATATCCGCAACAGCCGCATCGTAGTGATGCTCAATGTAGTACTCGGCGATTTCACGGCCGGTCGTTACCCAGACATCCGGATGGCCGGTGATGTACGCGAGTGCTTCCTCGAACGCCTTGAGCCGGTGCGGATGACTGACCTGGTAGGCGTGCAATGGCACACACATCACGACGCCGCTGTCAGCACCTTCGGCATAAAGCCGGTCAAAGTTCGCCTTGATCATCTCGCCGTAGCGGCGCGGCTCGATCTTGTTGACGACGTAAACGATTGTGTCGTTCATCTCAAGCGAGTAGGGCACCGATACAAACTTCTGCCCGGACCTCACATGCACGGGTGTTGGCTGATCATCGTGAAACAGGTCACAGGTGTAGCGCCCGCCAGCTTCGGCGAACAGATCCAGCGTGATCTCGGTATGGGTCAGCGCCGGTGCCAGGTACCCTGCACAATGTTGTCCCGTGTGTTTGCGGATGGTCTCGACCGAGTCTTCGATCATTGCCTTTTCCTGCGCCTCATCCATACCGTAGGTATAGCGCGTGTTGTAAATGCCGTGACTGAAAAACTCCCAGTCACGTTCGGCGCACATCTTGATGATTTCCGGATGGTGCTCGCACAGTGCGGTCGAAAGCGATATCGAGCCGCGAACGCCGTATTTGTCCAGAACGCGCATCATGCGCATGTGCCCGACACGATTACCGTAGTCGCGGGTCGCGTAACCGTTGATGTCGGGTACGGGCTTGGGCCAGGGCGCGCGGTGCGGATTGACCGCCGGATCGAGTTCATAGAACTCAATGTTTGGCGCAACCCAGAACGCAACGCGGGCACCATTGGGCCAGGTGATTTTGGGTCTGCTGTCGTAAGGCCAGTAATCGTAAAGACCAGGATCTTCCTTCATGACGTTACCTTTCTGGTTCGACTCGGACCGGTCTAGAAGCCGCAGCCGCGGGCACTGCGAATGGGTTTGCAGCCTGGGTGCTGGCTGAACCAGTCCTTGACGGTTTGCATCGACTCCACATCGGCATACTTGAGCATCATGTCGCACAGGTTCGCATAGTGCGGGATCTCATGTTTGTCGGCGACGCATTCCTCCGGGATGATCGTGCGATACCCCGTCGACAGGGATGCCACGCAAGAGGCCCTGACGCAGCCTGAGGTGCTGCCACCGGTCAGAATAACGGTGTCGATCTTGTGCCAGACGAGCAGTGATGGAATCACCGAGTCGTGGAACACACTGGCCATGCGCTTATTCACAATGGCGTCGGTAGCATGGTCAATGTCAAGGCGCGGGTCCAACTCGGCCCGCTCGTCACCAACTTTGATGTTCTGCAACGAATCCGGCGTGTTCGTGCGGGTACCCCATGCGCCGGCGTCGTCGGCGTTATCCATGTACGCGACGTAGGTCCAGATCACCGGCATGTTCTTTGCTCTGGCGAGCGCTGACAGCTCGTTGATGTAATCGATCTGTTTGGGGTCGGTCTGGTACGCCGTTTTGAACTGATCCATGTCGGTATAGGCGCGCTGCAGGTCGATATTAATGAGCGCTGCCTTCTCCCCAAAACCGAATTTCGACCGATTGGGGTTGGCCTTAACCTGCTCCCAGTATTCACGGGGCGTCAGATCCGAAGTCTCCATTACCGGCATAGTCTTTGTCCTTGATCAGTCAACGGCGAGATGCCACCGAGACTGTACCCAAAACGCTGGGTGATGGTAAGCACCGGCCGCAGGAATGCGCGACGATCGGCATCGCGATGGTTGATTCGCCCGCGCCTTGCGCCGGCGCGCAAGGTAATCTGAGCTCGGCGCCGGACCGTCAAGCCGCCAGCTTGATACGCGCTGCTAGCCCTGACTGCTGCCCCAGTCACACCCAAAGAGGCCAAGACGCCCATATCCAGCCACCCACGGAGTCTGCCCTGCTGATGGCAGCGGTTGCTGCATGGCTGTGCATAAGCTGCTGTTATGTTTATCTATTTTTCTCCGAGAAGGCGGCAGAAGCCGAGTTTGGGGCGCATTTCTAGACGCAATTCCACGAAAAACCATCAACCACGCCGTATAGTGCCAGCATGGAATTTTTCGCACTCGTTGGCATTGCCATTGCACTCACCCTGTTTATTGGTGCTATTTGCGGTTTGATCGCCG
>JBCCCC010000242.1:0-3043 GCA_039033695.1 Pseudomonadota bacterium
CTGTCTTCGTTCCTGATCATGCTAGCGGCATGCAACGCAGTTGCCGCCGATAAGACCGAATGCGTCGTACTGCCAGAAGGCGACACTATGTCGTTCACCCTGACGTCAGACAGTGGTTTCAACAATTGCTTCTCTTTGCAGGTACTCAAGCCAAACACACAGATTCGGTTCTTCCTAACGATGCCAGATAACGTACAGAACAAAGTTGAGCTATTCGATTCAAGCGCTCCAGGAACCGCCACAGCAGTGGCAGAGTACGTCTCAAACGTCGAAGGGGCCAATGGTTTCATGATCAACACAGAGAACCGAGAGCTTTTGCTTCGCATCACGCCGCTGACACACACGGGCACTGACAAGGCACTAACCGCGTCAATGATATTGATCAATGGTGTCGCCCAAATCCTATTCTTAATGGAAGACATCGCTGCCTCAAACAGCAATGGTCTGTCGGGCGATCAGTGAGCCACACTGCGACTACGAAAATGAACCAACCCCACCTTCGTACTTCGCCCTAAGCATGGATTCGTGGTGTGGCACCCGGCCGTCGACTAAGGTCAGTGGATGGCAGGGCATCGGTTGGAAACCAATGCCTATGATGTTGGGATAGCAGCTAGTGAAACAGGGGGGGCGTAGGCGTCTCAAGAGACACGCCGTTTAGGCGTTTTTCGTCTACTGTCGATCAGCAGTAAGCGAGGCGCCGCGACGATAGCCTACGGTTGCGCTTCAGCGACCATGTACTCGACAGCGCGAATGACTTCTTCATCGCTGAGCGCTGCGTTACCGCCTTTCGCTGGCATATAACCTGCGTCTCCCTGGTAGCCTTCGATGGCGTGCTTGTTCAGGATCTCAAGGCCCTGGTCAATGCGAGCTGTCCATGCGGGCACATCGCCGACTTTCGGCGCGCCGGCGATACCACCCGTGTGGCACGCGCCACAGGCATTGTTGTAGACCTGCGCGCCGGTTAGCTCGACCGCAACTGGTTCCGGCACGCTGACCGCGGCGGCCGCCATAGCGCTGGCGTCGCCAGGCAAAACCAGGGTGCCCACCGGTGCAATGCGCTGGGCAATCTGTTCCTGATAGGTTGCGTCAGCAACGATGTACTGCTTCTGCGTCGCGTCGGAGATGCGCTCCGAGATGACATAGATAAGTACGGAAATACCCACCAGTACGGCGAGAACTACCATAAAAAGATCAAAGAACTGTCGGTCCTGCTGGGCGCTCAAGGTGTGTGCTCCGGAGAAAGGGTTTCATTGCTTGTTCGCACGCGTTTGGCGGTTGCCATTCAGGCGGCGCGTCCCCACGTGCTGCAGGCGGCGATTATAGACCAAGACGGGCCTCCAGGTGTAAGCCACGTCACAACCTGCAAATCCGCCGCTAGACAGCCCCTGTTCAGCGGGCATATTCCATCGCCGGGGCTGGACTGCGGGATACGAAGACCTCAAAATACCGCTATCTGCTGTGGTTGCTGCCAGCATCGCAGCTCATCTTGATCATCACCTTGCAGCTGGCCGCCTGGATGCGCTTGCGCAAACCGCGCGAGCGACGCGCTGGCTTACGCGTGATGTCGATACGGAAAATATCATGAAAGAACTGAGTTCAGCAGCGCGCTGGTATCGGCGCCTGCTGCCGACTGCCACTGCGCTGACCCTTTTTGTCGTGGTACTAGGCGCATGGGTACGCCTTACAGATGCTGGCCTCGGCTGTCCGGACTGGCCAGGGTGTTACGGTACGTTGACTGTGCCAAAGACGGCCGAACAATTGGCGTTCGCCAGCGAAGCGTTTCCTGAACGCCCCGTAGAGGTGCAAAAGGCCTGGAATGAAATGATCCACCGCTACGCGGCCGGCACGCTGGGCTTGCTCGTCTTGGCCATCGTCATTTGCGCATGGCGGGCGAGGCGGTCAGATCCCACGCATCCAGCCTGGTGGCCAACGGCGCTTGGCGGGATCATTACCTTTCAGGCCCTGCTGGGCATGTGGACGGTCACACTGCTACTCAAGCCCGCGATTGTCATGGCGCATCTGCTGGGCGGCATGACGACTTTAGGCGTGTTGTTTTGGCTGACACTAAAAGCGTGGCGCCGCGGCCGGCCCGCGCCCGTCACGGCGTTCCCGGCTTGGGCGACCGCCGCAGCGGCCGTGGTGATTGCGCAAATCGCGTTGGGCGGATGGACAAGCACCAACTACGCCGCTCTGGCGTGCGCAGATCTACCAACCTGCCAGGGCGCGTGGTGGCCTGATGCGGACTTCAGGGAGGGCTTCGTGCTGTGGCGCGGCGTCGGTGTGGATTACGAGGGCGGCGTGTTGGACAGCGCGGCGCGTACCGCGATTCACCTTACCCACCGGATAGGCGCCATCGTGGTCACGCTGTTCCTGGTCGGCCTTGCGATAGCCATGTTCCGCAGCGCTCGGCCGGCGGTTAAGCGAGCTGCTGCCGTCATGCTGGCTGCACTTGTTCTGCAGATCTCGATCGGAATCGGCATAATTGAGTTCTCGTTGCCGCTCTGGCTGGCAACGGCGCACAATGGGGGCGGGGCGTTACTGTTGCTCGCCATGCTGTATTTGAACCACGAGACCCGGTATGTCCAAAGCTGAGGCTGAAGTTGCCCGACAGCTCGCATTTGACTGGCGAGACTACTATGAGTTGACCAAGCCCCGCGTGGTCATGCTGATCGTGTTCACTGCGGTTGTCGGCATGCTGTTGGCTGTGCCGGGCTTTCCGCCGGTCGATGCGCTGTTGTTCGGCACACTGGGTATCGGCCTGGCCTCCTCATCTGCAGCCGCCGTCAATCAGATCATTGATGCCCGCGTCGATGCGCAAATGGCGCGCACGCAGCTGAGACCATTGGTGCAGGGTGGCATCAATGAGCGTCAGGCGATCTGGTTTGCCGCCTTTTTGTGTGTAGCATCAATGCTGGTGCTGTGGATGCTCGTCAATCCATTGACGGCGGTGCTGACGTTCGCCTCGCTGATTGGCTATGCGATTGTCTACACCGTCTATCTCAAGCCCGCAACGCCGCAGAACATTGTGATTGGCGGCGCTGCC
>JBCCCC010000243.1:0-3010 GCA_039033695.1 Pseudomonadota bacterium
AAAAGACTTTTATCCGCAATGGCTCACTTTGCTGCGCTTTATTTGCGGATAAAAACTTTTCACCCGCAGACGGCTTTGAGGGTAGCGAAAGCTGGCAGGGCGGCACTGGGCCGGATCGGGCAGCTGCCTCTCCTTACAGCTAGCTTCGGTGGGCAAGGGTTGCGGAAAATAAGGTTATTGCTCGGGACTCACTTTGGCGATGACGACGGTCGGCAGGGCAGCGCGGGCTGAGCTGACGAAGTAACAACAAAGGATGCACTGAAAGCCTGCGGGCTGGAGGTTCAATCCCGGAAGTAAAGCGCAGCGAAGTGAGCCATGGAGGGATTGCATCTCCAGTTCGCAGGCGGACGCTAACAGAGCGAGACTGGTCAACCCATTGCGGGCCCTTCTCGGAATGAGACAGGACAACGCCAGCGTGGCGGATGGTGAGTTGAAAGGTGATGACAGGCGATGGCAGTTTGGCTGCTGCAGTGTGCAAAGACAGACAAGCAGGATGAGTTAAGTACAGGCCAGTAGCTCAATTGGCAGAGCGGCGGTCTCCAAAACCGCAGGTTGGGGGTTCGATTCCCTCCTGGCCTGCCAGTTTTCTGGCACTAGGTTGAACAACGACAGTTTGGGTATATGAACGAGAACACGCAACAAGAGGGCGGCGGCGCCCTGGATACGATGAAGCTGGCGCTATCACTGGCAGTGATGGTGGGTGGTCTTGTCGCGTATTACATGTTGCCGGAAGTCGCATTGCCATTGCGTGTGCTTATGGTGATCGGTGGCCTGATTGTGGGCGCCGCGATCGGCATGACCACCTTCAAGGGTCAGACGCTTTGGAAGTTCATACAAGGCTCGCGAGTTGAGATTCGCAAAGTCGTTTGGCCGACACGCCAAGAGACGACGCAGGTCACGATTGCTGTGTTTATTTTCACATTCCTGCTGGGCCTGTTCTTCTGGGGGCTGGATTCCCTGCTGTTGTGGTTAACACGCATGGCGACGGGTCAGGCGTAGGCCGGTACCCGGGCTGATTGGTAAGGACAGGAAGCACACAGTGTCAAAACGTTGGTACATCGTTCATGCGTACTCGAATTTCGAGCATAAGGTGAAGAGTTCGCTCGAAGAGCGGATCAAGCTCGCCGGGCTCGAGGATCGGTTTGGTGAAATCCTGGTGCCCACCGAGGAAGTGGTGGAGATGCGCGAGGGCCAGAAACGCCGTAGCGAGCGCAAGTTCTTCCCGGGCTACGTGTTAGTCAACATGGAGATGGATGACGATACCTGGCATCTGGTTAAGGAAGTGCCGAAAGTACTCGGCTTCATCGGTGGTAGCAGCGATCGACCCGCGCCAATTACCGAACGCGAGGCGGATGTGATCTTGCAGCGCGTTCAGGAAGGCGTGGACAAGCCGCGGCCGAAGGTATTGTTCGAGCCGGGCGAGGTTGTCCGCGTAACAGATGGCCCGTTCAACGACTTCAATGGTGTTGTTGAGCAGGTCAACTATGACAAGAGCAAGTTGCGTGTTGCGGTCCAGATTCTGGGTCGATCAACACCAGTTGAATTGGATTTTGGTCAGGTCGAAAAGGCCTGATAGGTTGCTGCCGCAATTGCGGCATTAACAACATGACGGGGAGCCAGTGCGGCGTTTGCACCCGGGAGTAAGACAATGGCAAAGAAGGTAACAGCTTACATCAAGCTGCAAGTAGGGGCCGGTAAGGCTAACCCAAGCCCGCCGGTAGGTCCGGCGTTGGGTCAGCATGGCGTCAACATCATGGAATTCTGCAAAGCGTTCAACGCAGAAACGCAGAGCATGGAACCTGGTCTACCAGTTCCTGTTGTGATCACTGTCTATTCAGATCGCAGTTTCACTTTTATCAAGAAGACCCCGCCCGCGGCTGTCCTGCTGCTGAAAGCTGCTGGCGTTGCGAAAGGCTCGGGCACGCCCAACACGACCAAAGTGGGCAAAGTGACGCGCGCGCAACTTGAAGAAATCGCGACCATGAAAATGCCCGATTTGACGGCGGCGGACATGGATGCGGCGGTTAGAACCGTTGCCGGTACCGCGCGCAGTATGGGCCTTGAGACAGAGGGAGTCGTGTAATGGCTGCTCTTACCAAAAAACGCAAAGCAATCGCAGACAAGATCGAGCCTGGCAAGGTTTACGCGGCCGATGAAGGTCTGCAGCTGGTCAACGAACTCGCGAGCGCGAAGTTTGCCGAGAGCATTGACGTCTCGGTCAACCTGGGTGTCGACCCGCGCAAATCTGACCAGGTCGTACGCGGCTCGACGGTGCTGCCGAATGGAACAGGAAAGACAGTGCGGGTTGCTGTGTTCGCACAAGGTGAAAACGCAGAGAAAGCCACTGCGGCTGGCGCTGATCTGGTCGGTTTCGAGGATCTCGCTGAATCCATCAAGGGTGGTGAGATGAACTTCGATGTCGTTATCGCGACACCGGACGCCATGCGCGTTGTCGGTCAGCTAGGTCAGATCCTTGGGCCGCGCGGCCTGATGCCGAACCCTAAGGTGGGCACCGTCACGCCGGACGTCGAAGGCGCAGTCAAGAACGCGAAAGCGGGTCAGGTGCGTTACCGCACCGACAAGGCTGGCATCATCCATTGCCCGATTGGCAAGGTGGGTTTTGATGTCGGTGCGCTGCGTGAAAACCTTGCGGCGTTGCTTGCGGACCTCAAAAAGTCCAAGCCGGCGGCGTCAAAAGGCGCTTACGTGAAGAAAGTTTCAGTCTCATCAACGATGGGGCCGAGCGTCATTATCGATCAGGGCACGGTAGAGGCCTGATCATTTTAGAAATTTGTTGTTGTCCGTTTCGGCGGGCAAGGACAGGTGTGCTGGCATATGCCGGCAAATCGTCGAAGACCGCTGGCGCAACAGGTTCGTGAGAGTCTGCTGCTTAATCACTGAAAGCCCGCGCAGATGGTGTCACCCGAGTCAGAGTTCTGGCGACGGTCACCGTTCGACAAAACGGGAAGTGGGTAAAACCACTTCATTTGTGACCGAAGCCAGGAGGAAT
>JBCCCC010000244.1:0-2980 GCA_039033695.1 Pseudomonadota bacterium
ACCTCGGATTGCAGCGTGGCATGCAGATGCTACATGGCCTGGAAGAGCGGCCCGACCCACAAGCGTTCCTGGAGCTCGCCGAGTGTTGGGCGCCGTGGCGCTCGGTGGCGTGTTGGTACCTGTGGCGTATCGCTGGCTGACGCAATCCATGCGCAAAAAAAATGACCGCGCAACGCCAGGGGTAGACATTGCGCGGTCGATGTCGCCATGCGACTTCAGGGGGGATTAGAATTTGTAGCCAATTGAGAGGCTGTACACCAGTGGATCAATTTCCACTTCCGTCGTTAGCCGTGACTCGCCGAACGTAAACTCGGCATCGGTGTCAATGTCGATCCAGCGCACTGCGGCGTTGGCAAACCATTTGTCATTGAACTTGTAGTCAACGCCGCCTTGCAGTGCGAGACCGAAAGATCCGTCAAGCTCCAGCTCGCCACTACCCAGCACACCTTCGAGTTCGCCGGCGACGTCTTCATCAAAAAACAACGTGTAATTGAAGCCCGCGCCAAGATACGGTTGCCACTGACTGTCCGGCGCAGCCGGGAACCACAACACACTGACGGTCGGCGGCAAATGCTTCGTATCACCCGCAGCCACTTCGCCAAGGCCAAGTACGCCCGTCTCTGCAGAAATGTCATGTGAGAACGGCGTAGATGCCAGCACCTCAAGACCGAACGTATCAGTCATCATATATACGGCTGTCAGCCCGATTTGGGTATTGTTATCAACATCCGCTTCGGAACCATCTATCGAGCCGCCATCCAATACCAGTGGGGAACTGCTTGCATCAGGCGCTACCGTAGCCAGACCACCGCGCACCAATATATCTCCAGCCTCGTGAGCACCCGCTGCGCTCACCATCAACAGCATGCATACGCCTACCGTCTTCTTCATTATCTTTCTCCAAAAAATCAATGAACTCATCGACGCCAAGCGTGCGCCGTGATGGTCAAGTTGGCCTTGACCTCAGTCATTGACATGAGACACCAAAAGTGATTATCAGTGATTCGATAATTGTCCAAAGTGGATTCGGTATTTCCTTATTGTTGGGTACATTGAAAACGGTATTTCCGCATTTTGGTGTAATCGATTCGCCTTCTGTGAATGACTGCCCTAAGGTGGATTAGTCACAACAAACCGACAATAGAGATGACATGAACAAAACCGTGATACAGAGGATCTGGTTGATGGCGAGCCTGATAGCTCTCGGCGCTTGTAGCAACACGTTACCCAACCGTGATCCAACCGGCGAGCGCTTTCCGACGGTGACGGGTCAGTCGCTGCAGGCGAAAGCGGTCACACTGCCGACCGACCTTGGTGGTGCACCTGCGGTTTTGTTAATCGGTTACGAGCAGAAGACCCAATTCGATATCGACCGATGGTTGCTGGGACTCTTGCAGGCCGAAGTAGACGCGCAACTACTCGAAGTACCGACGATCCCGGGCCTGCTGCCCACGATTGCCTCTGGAATGATCGATGAAGGTATGCGTTCAGGCATTCCGGAAGAAGACTGGGGTATCGTCGTTACGCTATATGGCAGCGCCGCTGAGCCGGTTGCTGAGTTCACCGGCACAACCAAAGGACGATTAACACGCGTGTTAGTGCTGGATTCGCAAGGACACGTTGTGTGGTTCGACGACAGTGGCTACTCAGCCAGCAAAGTGCTCGCCATCATGCGGCTGATCGATCAGCTAAACAGCCGCAGGCAATGAACCTCGAATCATCGCAAGGGATTATCGCACCTCATGAAGGTGCGACCGTTGCCCTATTCGTCGTGCCAGGCCGGCCGTCAGACAAAAAACGGGCCGCGCATCTCGTAGGTGCGACCATCCATCTCCGCGCCTGCCATACCGCGTTGTGAACTGAAATAGAGCCGCGACCCATCGGGATTGAATGCCGGGCCGGTAATCTCGGAATCATGATGACCGAAGACTTTAACGAGCTCCCAAGGCTGAACACCGGCCCCCACGACAACCAAGCGCATTTCTGCGCCGTCTTCGGCGACCACAATATCGCCGCCTGCAGATACGGTAACGTTGTCAACGTCGGCGACGGCCGGGGACAGACCGCGATCGCGTTGGCGATCATAGACGATGTCCAGGGTGCCTGCGCGCGTATCAACGGCCCAGATACGATTGTCACCTTTGGTAGAAAAGTAAACGATGCCCGCGTGGAACCAGCAGCCTTCTCCGCCGCTGAAATGCGCGACATCGCTCAGCTGATAACGGGTCGGCACACCACGCGAACGCGACGCCGCGTTCAGCAGTGCCGTAGGTGCGGGCACGTCACGCCAACTGATTTTTCGCGTCGCGAAGACGTCGCTGCCGACGACCGTAGCGACTTGCAACCTGCCAGCCGACAGGTCGGCGGTCCCGTCCTCGGGATAGCTCGCTGGCGTAAACCGATAAAGGCAGCCGTCGTACTCGTCCTCAGTCAAGTAGAGATGGCGATGGTAAGGATCGACCGCGGCGGCCTCGTGTCTGAATGTTCCGAGCGCCGGCCTTGCTATCGCTTGTCGCGCTCCCATTGGATCACACTCAAATACCAACCCGCCGTCAATCTCCTCGCATGAGAGCCAAGTACCCCACGGCGTTGGGCCGCCTGCGCAATTGTTGGTCGTACCACCGCAAATGGAATAGCCATCGACCAATACACCTTCGGGAGAAAACCGCAGTGCGCCAACACCGCCCTCCCCCCAGCGATCTATCTCAGCATTCGATACATAGATCCAACCGCCGTCCGGTGTAGCAAACACAGCGCCGCCGTCAGGTTCACCGTGCCAGTGATAGTCACTACCAGGCAAAGGCGACGCACCGCTGCGCGCGACCTCGCGCACCTGAAATCCGCGAGGCACGCGCATTTGGGTTTGCGGATCATTGTCTACAGGAATCTCGACGAGATCACGCGAAAGGTTCGGGATATTGCTCGTTGACGCAATGCGATTGACGCCCAGTGCAGATCGAGGCGATCCCTGATTGGCACA
>JBCCCC010000245.1:0-2968 GCA_039033695.1 Pseudomonadota bacterium
ATGCGAGCCGTATCATCATCGACACGCCCTCACCGCGAACCAGATGATCTGTTGCTTCACGTTGGGAGTGCCGCTAAGTGAACGTTAATGCGCGGTTCATATCTTGCTCCGGTAACCTTAAGACGCCCGTTTGACTCGCAGTGGAATCGGCAGATCCCGATAGCGAGTGCCGGTTGCCTCGTAGATCGCATTGGCAAGCGCAGGTGCAAACGGCGGCGTTGGTGGTTCTCCGACGCCAGCGGGTGGTGCATCGCTCTCAACGATATGCACGTCAATCGTCGCCGGCGCCTGGTTCATACGCGTCACCAGATAGTCATTGAAATTGCCCTGATCAACAATGCCGTCAGTGGCCGTGATCGCGCCGATCGCACAGCTCAACCCGTAGACGCTTCCGCCTTCACATTGAGCTCGAACATGATCGGTATTCACCACTGTCCCGGCGTCGATGGCCACATAAGCATGGGGAATAGACCAGTTGCCGTCATCATCGACCTCGACTTCGACAACGGTCGCGACGTAGCTCAAGAACGAACGGTGGGCAGCGATGCCCAGCGCTCGTCCGGCACGGCGCTTACTTTCCCAGTCAGACCGCTCGGCCACTTCGCGAATAACATGCGCCAGACGTCCGGTGTCGATCGGAAAGACGTCGATCGGGTCACCGTAATTGTCGTATTCGACGCCAGCTTTTGCGAGATCGAGGTGCCGCGGCGGCCCGATCAGCTCGAGCAAATAGTCCTTCGGATCCCGTTCGGCAGCGACCGCGAGTTCATGTGCGAAGGACTGGATTGCGAACGCATGGTAGACGTTCGCGACTGCTCTTAGCCAACCAATGCGTACATGCGCCTTCGCCGCGCCGCGTTCCAGCCGCAAGTTTGGCACGTCGAAAGGATTGTCAGAAAATCCAAGCCTCAGCTCGCCGTGACTCGGCAGAGTCTGGCTCACATCGAACGTCGAGGGGATGGGCGGAAACACGGTGCGATGCAACCACGCTGTCGTGTTGCCGTCTGCGTCAATGCCGGCTTCGATTCGCTGCGCGCTCACACTGTGATAGTAACCGTTCTTGATATCGTCCTCTCGAGTCCAGATCACCTTCACTGGTGTGCCGACTTCGCGCGCAAGCAAGGCTGCTTCAACCGAGAAATCGGGCTTGGACTTTCGACCGAAGCCGCCGCCCAGGAGCGTCACGTTTACGGTGACCTGCTCGGCCTCCATGCCCAGCGCCTGCGCTACGGTGCGGCGGGTCGACTGCGGGGTCTGCGTGCATGCCCAGATCTCGATGGTGTCGTCGTGTATCTCGGCCGTGGCCGATGGCGGTTCCATCGGCGCTTGCGAGAGCAGCGGCATGGTGTATTCCGCCGCCAGTCGCTGATCAGCTTCAGCGAGTGCCGTGTCGACGTCGCCGTGATTGCGCGTCACTTCACCGGGTGCCCGTGCCGTAGCGCGCATCGCCCGCATGAATGGACCGGACGTAAAGCCGGCATTGTCGCCGTGGTCCCATTCGACCTCGAGTGCGTCGCGACCGCGCAGCGCTGCCCAAGTGCTTGTAGCGATAACAGCCACGCCGCCTAGCGCCTTGAAGGCGGCTGGCGGCGCGAGCGGCGGCAATCGAACAACGTCGGTAACGCCAGGAATGGCCCGGGCCGCCTTGTCGTTCAGCTGCCGGACGCGACCGAATAGAACTGGCGGCCGCGCAATCACGGCAACCTGCATGCCGGGCCGATCGACGTCGAAGGCATAAACTGCTGTGCCCGCCAGCACGTTGTCGACGTCAATGCTCTGCACTGCCTTCCCAATGTAGCGCCAATCCTTGCGCGCTTTGAGCGGTACCGTGTCAGGGTCCGGCACTGGCAACCGAGCGGCGATGTCCACCAGCTCGCCATATCCGAGGCTGCGTCCGCTCTGTCCGTGCCTTACCTGATGTTGTGTGGCCTCAACGGTATCTATCGGCACATCCCAGGTCTGGGCGGCGGCCTCGCGAAGCAGCTGCCGCGCCGTCGCACCGGCCTGGCGCAGACGGATGAAATTCCGGCGTACACTGCGTGAGCCATCGGTATTCTGATCGCCGTACTTGGGGTCGCCCGCGGCTTGCGTGACGACCACCTTGGCCCAGTCTGCCTCAAGCTCATCGGCAATGATCTGTGCGATGCTGGTGCGGATCTGTTGGCCCATCTCGGAGCGGTGGCAGGTAATGATTACCGCGCCATCTCGATTGATAGTAACGAATAGGTTTGGCGCAACGGACCCGGCAATAGGGTCGTCGGCGAAGGGATGGCACCCGGCGAGCAGACCGACCGAAAGAACCAACCCCGAGGCTTGCGCACTGCCCACCAGGAAACGCCGTCTACTCAGATCGACGGAAGCACTCATGACAGCTCCGCCGCGGCGCTCTTAATCGCTGCCTTGATGCGCGTATACGTCCCGCAACGACAGATATTACCGGCCATCGCTTGATCAATATCTGCATCGCTTGGTGTGGTGTTGCGTGCCAACAAGTCGGCGGCTTGCATGATTTGGCCACCCTGGCAGTAGCCGCATTGTGGCACGTTATGGGTCTTCCATGCTGTTTTCAGCGGATGCCCGCCTTCGATCCCTTCGATCGTGGTGATGGCTCGGTCTTCTGCGGCACTCATTGGCATGACACAGGCGCGCACGGCCTGGCCATCTAAGTGAACGGTGCAGGCGCCACAGAGTGCCCGGCCACAGCCAAATTTTGTCCCGATGAGTTTAAGCTCATCGCGCAAGAACCACAGGATAGGCATTTGCGGGTCGCCGTTGTAATCTTTGGCGGTCCCATTAACAGTCAGTTTCATGGTCGTTCTCCGGTCACTGCGTTTCCGATACTCAGTTGTCAAACCGCTAGGTCGGTTCCGTCTCATCTGGTTGGGCTGGACATAGCGTCGTTGAAACGTTCAATCTGCATAACAGTTCTACCATTCACCCCCGAATTGTTCCAGATCGAACCCTGACA
>JBCCCC010000246.1:0-2950 GCA_039033695.1 Pseudomonadota bacterium
AGGTTCGTGAGAGTCTGCTGCTTAATCACTGAAAGCCCGCGCAGATGGTGTCACCCGAGTCAGAGTTCTGGCGACGGTCACCGTTCGACAAAACGGGAAGTGGGTAAAACCACTTCATTTGTGACCGAAGCCAGGAGGAATCTATGGCATTAAGATTCGAAGACAAGAAAGCTTTTGTTGCCGAAGTCAATGCGGTCGCGCTCGAGTCTCTGTCTGCTGTTGCGGCGGAATACAGAGGCCTTTCTGTTGGTGCAATGACAGCGTTGCGCAAGGACGCCCGTGAAGCGGGAGTCTACATGCGAGTCGTCAAAAACTCGCTGGCCAAGCGCGCGTTTGAAGGTACGGAGTTTGAGTGTATGAAAGACACGCTCAAAGGTCCGCTCCTGCTTGCATTCTCCAAGGAAGACCCCGGCGCGGCTGCACGGTTGATCAAGGAATTTGCTAAAGAGAACGACAAGCTGAAGACCGTGTCGTTGTCAGTTGGTGGTGAGCTATATGGCGCCGCCGACCTTGGCAAGCTCGCTGATCTGCCGAACCTTGACCAGGCCCGGGCAATGTTGCTCGGTTGCTTGCAGGCACCGATGTCGACATTCGTACGCACGATTGCAGAGCCTCAGGCAATGCTTGCGCGCACATTGGCGGCGCGCGGTGACAGCCAGGCTGCATAAGCGAACACACTCTGATTTGAACTTTATTTTTAGGAAAGAAACATCATGGCACTCTCAAACGAAGATCTGTTGAAAGAACTCAGCGCAAAGCCAATCATGGAAGTGGTTGAGCTCGTCAAAATGCTGGAAGAAGAGTGGGGCGTATCTGCCGCTGCTCCCGTAGCGGCTGTTGCTGCTCCTGCTGACGGTGGCGGTGCCGCTGCCGAAGAGAAAGACGAGTTTGACGTTGTAATGACCAGCTTCGGCGGCAACAAAGTTGCTGTCATTAAAGCTGTTCGTGCAATCACTGGCCTGGGCTTGAAAGAAGCCAAAGACATGGTTGAAGGCGCTCCGGCTACCGTCAAAGAAGGCGCATCGAAAGACGATGCGGAAGGCTTCAAGACGCAGCTGGAAGAAGCCGGCGCAAGCGTCGAGCTCAAGTAATCGATTTGCCCGAGTTGCAAATCAGATACATGCCCGGCCACGTGCCGGGCATGTATCAGTTTTCAACGATTGGTGACTTGCCGATCGTTAGCCACCGGCTTGCCAGTATTGGCTCGCCGGTATTCGCGTTTTCGCGCTGTGCAAATACCTAAGTGTTGCGCAGCGCAGTGTGATCCGGGCTCAAGTTCGAGATCACTTACAGATTGAATCAGGATCGAGGTAATAACATGGCCTATTCGTTCACCGAGAAAAAGCGTATCCGGAAGGATTTCGGCGAAAAGACCAGCATCCTTGAAGTACCGTATCTGCTGTCTATCCAGCTGGATTCCTACCGCAAGTTTTTGCAGGAAGGCAAGCCGGAAGGAAAGCTGGACGACATCGGTCTTCATGCTGCGTTCCAAACGGTTTTTCCGATTGTCAGCTACTCTGGCAATGCCGCGCTGGAATACGTCAGCTATCGCCTTGGTGAGCCAGTATTCGATGTGAAGGAATGCCAGCTACGCGGCCTGACCTACGCAGCACCGCTGCGCGTCAAGGTGCGTCTGGTTATCTACGACAAGGAAGCCAGCGGTACGCCCAAGCCTGTGAAAGACATCCGTGAACAGGAAGTCTATCTGGGTGAAATGCCATTGATGACGGACAACGGCACGTTCGTGATCAACGGTACCGAGCGTGTTATCGTGTCGCAGTTGCATCGCTCACCGGGTGTTTTCTTCGATCATGACAAGGGTAAGTCGCACTCCAGCGGCAAGTTGTTGTTCTCTGCCCGCATCATTCCTTATCGCGGTTCATGGCTCGACTTTGAATTCGATGCCAAGGACTGCGTATTCGCCCGTATCGATCGGCGTCGCAAGTTGCCGGTCAGCATCATACTGCGTGCGCTGGGCATGACAAATGAAGAAATGCTGGCGACATTCTTCGAGACGATCACATTCGAGCTGGGCAAGAAAGACATCCGCATGGAGCTGGTCGCATCACGGCTTCGTGGTGATACTGCACAGTTCGACATCAAGGTTGGCCGAAAGATCATCGTTGAGGAAGGCCGACGCATCACAGCCAAGCACGTGCGCGATCTGGACAAGGCGGGCATCGAAGAGCTTGTCGTTCCTGCCGAGTACCTTGAGACGCGCATTCTTGCGCATGACATCGTTGACGAGGAAACCGGCGAGTTGCTGGCGAGCGCCAATGATGAGCTGACGGCGGAATCCATCCAGGCGCTGATTGAGGCTGGGATCACGACGATCCACACGCTTTACGTGAATGACCTGGATCGTGGCCCTTACATTTCGAATACCTTGCGAATTGATCCTTCGACGACACGCCTTGAGGCGCTCGTCGAGATCTATCGCATGATGCGCCCCGGCGAGCCGCCAACCAAGGAAGCTGCCGAGAACCTGTTCCAGAATCTGTTTTTCAATGCTGATCGCTACGATCTGTCTGCGGTTGGCCGAATGAAGTTCAACCGCCGGGTCGGTCGCGATGAGATTACCGGTGCCGGTGTGCTCGAGTCCGACGACATCCTGTCGGTTCTGCAGGTGCTGATCGAGATTCGAAATGGTTACGGCAGCGTGGATGATATTGACCATCTCGGTAACCGTCGTATCCGCAGTGTCGGCGAGATGGCCGAAAACGCCTTCCGGATTGGTCTTGTGCGCGTCGAGCGCGCGGTTAAAGAGCGTCTGACACAAGCAGAGGCCGAAGGCCTGATGCCACAAGAGATGATCAATGCCAAGCCGGTTGCGGCGGCGGTCAAGGAGTTCTTTGGCTCCAGTCAGTTGTCGCAGTTCATGGATCAGAACAACCCGCTATCCGAAGTCACGCACAAACGCCGCGTCTCTGCATTGGGCCCGGGTGGTCTG
>JBCCCC010000247.1:0-2885 GCA_039033695.1 Pseudomonadota bacterium
GCGAGCCCGGCTACTTATTATGTGCCGCCCGAAGATGTCGACATGGACCGCCTTGAGCCATTGTCTCGCGGCAGCCTCTGCGAATGGAAAGGCGAGGCGAGCTATTTTGACGTTCATGCGGGCGGCAAATGCGCACCTGCCGCGGCGTGGTGCTACGCAAAGCCGTTCGAGGAGTTTGAGGAAATCGCCGGCTGGCTGTCGTTCATGCCGGGTGCGATGGATGCCTGTTACGTTGGCGATGCTCGCGTGCAGGCCCAACCTGGCGGCTTTTATGGAGGTTGGATTACGCCTGACCTGACTGGCCCATTCAAGGGCGAACCGGGCACGGGGCACTGGTGATGCAGTACGTTGAATTGTTCCCGCGCTACGCTTTTATGGAGTTTGCTGCGATGTGCCCGACTAGAGTGGTGTTCATGCCGCCGGCTCCTGGGGTCGCCAAATGAGTGATGCGGCATGGCATGATCGTTGGCAGGACAACCGTATCGGTTTTCATGCCGATGCCGTCAATGCACATTTGATCGCGTATTGGCCGACGCTGGGCATCGATGCGCAAACGCCGGTGTTTGTGCCGCTGGCTGGCAAGTCGTTGGACATGCTGTGGTTGCGCGAGCAAGGTCACCCGGTCGTTGGTATTGAGTTGTCGCCGATCGCCGTGCGCGACTTTTTTGCTGAGGCCGATTTAGAGCCCAGCATTGAACAGGTTGGTGAGTTACAACGCTGGCATGCCAATGGCATCACGCTGTGGTGCGGCGATTACTTTGCGCTACGTGCGAAAAATCTTGAGGGTGCGGCAGCAGTGTATGACCGCGCCGCGCTGATCGCGCTGCCACCGGACTTGCGCGACCCTTACATGCATCATATGGCGCAACTGCTGCCAGGCGGCAGTGCGGGGCTGCTGATTACGCTCGACTACCCACAGCCCGAAATGAAAGGCCCACCCTTCTCGGTGCCGCAGCACGAAGTGCTGGTGCTTTGTGACTCACGTTTTTCACACAGCAGTCTTGCATGCATTGATGTACTGGCGCGCGAGCCACGCTTTCGTGACCGCGGTGTGACGCGTATGCAGGAACACGTATCCGCGTTAACGCGCCTGTGACATTAGCTTTACGACTCTTCGAGCAGTCGCAGAGGATGCTTGCCTTCCACCATCCCCATGAAAGGTGGATAGACCGAATAACCCACCAGGGACTGAAGTTCTGGCGAGAGCGCCCTAACAGTGTCTTTCGAGAGCTCCAGTAGGTAGTTTTCCTGCTGACGCATATACGCCTCGCAGTATTGGTGTGTGATCGCGAATCGTGGTTGCTCTGAGCGGTTTTCACCACCACCGTGCCATGTAGTACCCAGGAAGAAGATCACGGATCCCGCTGGCATGACAGCCGGTATCGTCTCAGCGCGCTCACCAATGCGTTCATCATCCCAATGGTGGCTCTCTGGAATCACGACTGTGGCGCCGTTTTCTTCTGTGAAATCATCGATTGCCCAGACTGTCGCTGCACCTAGCGGCTGGCGCGGCCTTGGAATTCGGTAGAACGCGTCATCAGCATGTAGTCCTTGCGCTCGTTCACCCGGCAGGATATTGATGATCTGACTCTGACTTAACAGGAAGCCGGGACGAAACAGTTTGTCCATCAACCCGAGAATTCGTGGGTGGTCTGCCAGGCGATCAGTCAAACGAGTTTTGGACAAGACGTTGTAGACCCGTTGCGTTGAATGACCCTCGAAGCTGTTGCGGCCTTTGTTCCCGAGCAGGCGCAGCCCGTCCTGTTTTATCTGCTTGCAACGCTCCTTCGAAATCAGACTGTCGATGATGACGTAACCATCGCGCATCAGCGTCTTATAATCGGCATCTATCTCGGCAGATGTGCGGTTCGCCTTCGGTAGCAGGCGTTTATACGTGTTTGCCTGATCAGTATCTTGGTAGTTGTCAATTGTCGATTGGGCAGTCATAGAATTGCCTTCCTCTTGGTCCGCACGGTGTCGTTTTGTAGCTGAAGCGCGCTTTGTGTAAGTCGCCAGATGTTCTCAAGTAGCGTGCGCTTTGAAGGTCGCTTGCGCGCCGTAATTGCACTATTGATCGCTTGATTGAGTCCGCCCATCAGCAACGCGACGGCTATCTTGGGGTTCAGTTGCGGATCAACCGCCCCCAGGCTCTGGCCCTGTGCGATATTGCGCGCGCCCATTTTGATCAGCTCTTGCATATGCGCGTTTTCGACGTCCAGCACCTGCGGCTCTCGAGCAAGCCGACCTGCAATCAGCCTGGCAAGAGGATGGCCATAGTAGTAGTCGATGAGCGCTTTCACTCTTTCCCGCTCACGCAATGCCCATGGCTGATCAACGGGAATGCTGCTACCCAGGGCTATTCCCCGGATAGGCTGATAGAAACTATCAACGACGGCGGCAACAAGGCCGGCCTTCGAGCCAAAGTAACGATACGCAAGCCCTGTGGACAAGCCTGCTCGCTTAGCCACTGCCAACATTTCCAGGTGGCCGTTGTTTTGGATTAATTCTTCTTCTGCCGCTCTCAATAAGCGCACGTCGCTAGCAATTTTTGGATGCAATCGCCGATTCTCATAAAATGAACTGAATTCAATTCAATAATTTTCCAATGCTGTTGTCAAATCTGTGTTGGTCAAGAGGCTGGTTGGGAGGCGCGCTTGTCGTCGCACGCAGCTGTTGGCAGGCATCTGTCTTTTTGCGGGACGATACGCCGCTAGCTGCCATCACTGGATGACCGATCGCGCTAGAAAAACCGCGTAATCGATAACTGCCAGTAGTCCTCGCGATCAAAAAGCAAGAGCGGGTCCGCGGGTGTATCGGCGCTGAACTGACGCGCCTCAAGTGCTACGCGCCAATCGTTGTTCAAGCGCCGTGATGCTTCGAGCGAC
>JBCCCC010000248.1:0-2881 GCA_039033695.1 Pseudomonadota bacterium
GTCACCGTGCCAGGCACGGCATTCCAGGAAACCCGCACCTTCAATGCTGCGGATGTTGATGCAAGCGGCATTGAGCTTGAAGTAACGGCGGCACTGTCCGATAACCTGTTACTGCGCGCCAACGTCGGCACGCTCGACACTGAGTACAACGAGTTCCTGCTGGATCGCGATCTGGACGGCAATCTGGAAGACTTTTCCGGCCGTGAAGTTGTGCGATCACCGGACGTAACAGCTGGCGTTGACCTGACCTACAACCAGGATCTCGAATCAGGTGCCGGTCTGCGCTACAACTTGAACTTCAACTACGAAGACGAGAACACCTACTACTACAATGACGACATTGGTAGTGAGTTCGACACCATTCTCGAGAAACGGACTATCCTCGGCGCGAACGTCACGTTCACGTCAGCCGATGGCCGGTACTACATCTCAGCGTTTGGCAAGAACCTCACTGATGATCGCTACAAGACGGCATCGCAGGCCGTTGGCGCATTGTGGACTTTCGCTAACTACGGCCCACCGCGTACCTATGGTATCGAGGCAGGCTTTAGCTTCGGCGAGTAATACGTTCGAGAAAGCGGCGCACCTGCTTGCGGGTGCGCCGCTTTTTTTTGCAAGGAGAAAACGATGTTTGATCTGACTGGAAAGACCGCCTTGGTTACAGGTGCGGCGAATGGCATCGGCCAGGCAATAGCCGAGCTGTATCTGGCACGCGGCGCCAAAGTGGTTGCCGCCGATATGAACCAGCACGAGCTCGATGCGGCCTTTGACGCCGGTGAATCGCTCGTCAAGGTCATTGGCGACATCAGCCAGGATGAAACACAGGCTGCGGCACTCGCGGTCGCCGAACAGCAGTTTGGCGGGTTGGATATCCTGGTCAACAACGCAGGTATTGTGATCGCTGGCGAATTCGAAACACTCACTGACGCGCAGTGGGACCAGATCATGGGCGTCAACGTTCGCGCCTTGTTCCGACTTACACGCGAGGCGTTGCCGCTGCTCAAGAAATCGCAGGCCGGCCGCGTCATCAATCTCGGTTCGATCATGTCGGATGTTGCCGGCCCGGGCCTTGCGATTTATGGCACGTCTAAGCATGCAGTCGCCGGACTGAGTAAGGGTATGGCCGTTGACTTCGGCAAGTACGGCATTACAGTAAACTACCTGCAGCCTGGCTCGATCGTCACCAAGCTGTCACAGCCGTTCATGGATGACCCGGAATTCAAGGCTTACTGGGAAGCCAAGGCACCTATCGGTCGCCTCGGTGAAGCATCCGAGGTCGCCGTCGCGGCCCTATTCCTGGCATCGACTGAGGCGCAATTTGTATCGGGGACCGGTTTGAATGTTGATGGTGGTGCGATCATTCAGTTTTAGGCGTGAGCCACGGTGACGAAACCCGCGGCTGTTAGCGACGCGTCGTCCGTTCGCAGAATCCTGGTACTTGGCGGCGCCGGTTTTGTTGGTCGCCACGCTGTCGCGGCGCTATTGGATGCCGGCCACCGTGTCGTCATCGGCACCCGCTCCCCCGGCGATCTCGGCAAGCGAGCACCGCCGCATCGGCTTGCCAAGCATGTGGAGCAGCGCCAGGCCCATCTCGAGCAACTCGTCGACCCGGGCGATTGGCACAACCTGATCGGCGACGTCGATAGTGTTGTCAATTGTGTAGGCATCCTCCGCCAACGTCGGCGTGAAACCTATGACGCAGTGCATCGTGCAGCACCGACCGCGTTGGCGGCTGCCTGCAAAGACCAGGACAAGCGCTTTGTCCATGTCAGTGCACTGGGTTTGGACCAACCGGCGAAGAGCAGATTCCTGACATCAAAGCGTGCCGGTGAAATCGGCGTCAGTAACCTGGGCGGCGACTGGATCATTGCCCGACCATCGTTGCTCGATGGCGTCGGCGGTTACGGCGCAGCCTGGATTCGGGGCATTGCCCGGCTCCCCTTCTTCGTAACGCCGGCCAATGCACAGGGCCGAATCGCCGCTCTCGATGTCGGCGAGCTGGGCGAAGCACTGGCGCGCCTGGCCAACGCTGATAGCACTTCCCTAGGCCTTGACGACTCACGCGTTTTCGAGCTGGGCGGCGCACAAAGCTGGGCATTTAAGGAGTACGTGTTGGCGCTTCGGCGCGCGCACACCCAGCGCGCGTCGATTGCCGTACCTATTCCGGGCATCGTCGCGCGTCTCGGCGCGCACATATGCGATCTATTCCATGCCACACCGTTCTCATTTGGCCACTGGGAGCTACTGCAGCGTGACAACGTACCGCAGCACAATCGGCTACCGGAACTGTTGGGGCGCGAACCTCTGTGCGTGGTCTCGAGGCGCCTGTGACACGCAACATCATCGGCCAGCGCTGCAAGACTCACCGCAAACATGCCGCATCTCGCAGGCACGATTATGACCTGCAGCTATCCGCTTTGTCTTGGAAGGCACGACAAACGCCATCGGTTATCGGAACGCGATCAGCTTTTGTCCGCCTGGCTGGCCGCGAGCCGCAGCCCACCGTAGCTCTGCCAGAGAAAGCTGCGCAATGTCTGGGTTGCTGCAGCGACAGTGGCGGCGCCGGCATTGTCATTGACGGCAGTCTTTAGCGCTACCATTGATTGCCAAACATCGGGGTAGAAGATTGTCGCCTTCACTTCGATAACATCATGCACTTCAACGCCTTCCCAGAGTTCCAACAGCGCATCTACCTGCCCGTTGGCATCCTGACCTGCGGCATAGGCGGCGGCAACTGCCTCTGCTTGATCGACCAGCGCTGAAACCTCTTGCTCGAAATCATCCAGGTGCTCATAGAACTCGGCAATCATTTCTTCGTCCGATTCACCGTGTGCAAATGCGCCACCGGACAAACCCAGTGCGCTCAGCCCGATCACCGTTA
>JBCCCC010000249.1:0-2879 GCA_039033695.1 Pseudomonadota bacterium
CTCCGAGGAGGACTTCAGGACTGAGGCCTTGGCCGTCAAGGGCGAGTACCTGAAGAACTACTCGAACCCGATTCAGAAACTGATTGAGCGACTGCGTGATGTGGCGTTCGACGAGCATACGTACAAGCACACGACGATGGGCTTCTTGCGAGACATCGAAGTCATGCCTGATCAGAAAGACTACGCCGATGTCTTTTTCGATCGCTGGTATCGTCCAGAGAAGTCTGCTGTGATTCTGGTCGGAGACGTGGATCCGGAGGCTGCGTTTGCGCTAGTGGAGAAATACTGGGGAGTCTGGGAGCGCGGCGACTATGACGTCGATATTCCGACCGAACCGGCACCAGATGGTCCGCGCTACGACCATATCCAATGGGAGTCGCCGACCCAGCCCTGGTACACCATGAGCTTCCGAGGGCCGGCATTTAGCACAGAGCGGAAAGACATGGTGGCGATGGATGTGCTGTCGAGTATCTATTTCTCGCAGTCATCGCCGCTGTACCAGAGCATTGTCATCGAAGATCAGCTCGCCGATCAGTTCTTTACGTGGTTTCCCGACCGCAAAGATCCCTATCTGTTGTTGATAGCAGCACGCCTGACAGACGAAAAACACGCTGAAGAGGTGCGCGATAGGATCAACGCGACGTTAGCCGAAATGCGCACGACATTGGCGCCTGCGCAACAAGTTGCTGATACCAAATCGCGGTTACGCTATGGCTTTGCATCGGCTATGGATAACTCCAGTAGCATTGGTGAAACGCTGGCCGCATTTGTGCACATTGATCGCACCCCTGAGACCATCAATGAGGTTTATGCGCGCTACGATGAGCTGACGCCCGAGGACTTGCGCGAGATGGCAGCGCGCTACTTCGTTGATGATGGCCGCGTCACGCTGACGTTATCGAACAGTCCCGAGATGCCGGGCATTGATGGTATGGAATCCTTGGCTGAGCGGGTCGACGCGCTGCGCGTGGCGGCAGATACAGGTCCCGACGAAACGCTTGCGAGTGATGGGCCTAATGCGGCAGCGCTGGTGGCCATGGCCGCGCGTGAGCTGCCGACGCCAGATGCCGTGCGGCCGGTGGAAACGGTCGAGCTCGCTTCCGCATCATCGCCATTGGTCGATGTATCATTCATCTTCGGCACGGGCGCCGCCTACGATCCACCAGGCAAGAAGGGGTTGGCCGCCTTAACGGCTGCGATGCTGGCGCAAGGTGGCTCCGAGGCGCTGTCAATTCAACAGATTGAACAGGCGCTGTATCCGATGGCGGCCGGTTTCGGTGCCCAGGTAGACAAGGAGATGACACGCTTGGCCGGCCAGGTACATCGCGATAACCTCGATGCCTGGTACACGCTGATCAGCGGGCAATTGCTGACCCCCGGTTGGCGCGAGTCGGACTTGGAACGATTGCGCACACAGCTCGTCAATGCGATTCGCACCGGGCTTGTGGGCAACAATGATGAAGAGCTGGGTAAGGAGTTGTTGTATACCCGCATTTACCCGGACTCGCATCCTTACGGTGCGCTCAACCTGGGTGCGATTAGTGATTTGGAATCGATCACGCTGGACGATGTGAAGGCGTTTTATGCCGCACACTACACGGTCGAAAATCTCACCCTGGGGCTCGCTGGTGGCTACAACACGGCGTTTGCCGACAAGCTGGCGGCCGATGTCCAACAACTGCCAAGCGCTGAACGCAATGCATTGGTTGTGCCTTCGATCGCGCCCGATACGTCGCGCTCCGCGCTGGTTGTCCAGAAAGAGACGCCTGCGGTCGCTGTCTCGTTCGGTATGCCCATCGACGTGCAGCGTGGCGATAAAGACTGGGTCGCGCTTTGGCTTGCACGCTCATGGTTGGGCGAGCATCGTTCAAGCAACAGCTATTTGTATCAGCGTATTCGTGAAACGCGCGGGATGAACTACGGCGACTACGCCTACATTGAGTACTTTCCGCGTGGCATGTTCCAGTTTTATCCTGATGCCAATCTTGGGCGGCAGCAGCAGATCTTCCAGGTCTGGATTCGTCCACTTCGCAGTAACAACGATGCGCTGTTTGCGACGCGAACTGCGCTGTTTGAGTTGGACAAGTTCATCGAGAACGGCATGAGCGAAACAGACTTCGAGGCAACTCGCAGCTTCCTCTCCAAGTTCGTCAGCTTGTTAACCAAGACGCAGAGTCGCCAGCTTGGCTATGCGCTGGACGCCGATTACTACGGAACCGATGCATTCGCCGAGTACGTGCGCGATGGATTGTCGGCGCTAACCCTGGAGGATGTAAACAATGCGATCCGCGAGCATTTGTCGACAGAAGGGCTGGAGTTTGTGTTTATCAGTGCCGATGCGGATGGTCTGGTTGAGGCGCTGGCGGCGGACACGCCATCGCCCATTAGCTATAACACCGACAAACCGGCCGAACTGTTGGCCGAGGATGCGCTAATCGCCGAGCAGCCGTTTGCGATTGATCGTGATGCGATTGATCGTGTCGATGCCAGCGAGCTGTTTGAGTAGGTCATGAGTCGTCTTTATCTCGTCCGTCATGGGCAAGCCAGCTTCATGACCGAGGATTACGACCGACTCTCGACGCTCGGCGTCGATCAATCTCGTACGTTGGGCAAGCATTGGATCACGCAGGAAGTGGCGCCGGTCGCCGCTTATGCCGGTACCTTGAAGCGCCAGCAAACCACGGCGAGCTCGGTGGGCGACGCGTTCGCCGACGCCGGTCAGTCGTTTCCCGACGTTGAGACGCTCGCAGGACTGGATGAATACCCGGCGGATGAGATCATGCGCGACCTTGCGCCGGTGTTGCGCAGGACGCATCCGCAGATTGATCAGGACGCGCTGGCCTTCGAGAACGCGGCGGACAAGACAGAGCGGTATCGGA
>JBCCCC010000250.1:0-2868 GCA_039033695.1 Pseudomonadota bacterium
GCGAGTTGACCGCGTTTTTCGACATGCGCTGCGCGGCCGCGACTATGCGCGCCACCCTATGCCAAGACATACTCATAAATCATTGTTTTTAATAATTAAACGTCGATAGGCGTTGTCTATCGCCATCATAGACACTATTTACTTCATCAGGGCGCGTCAGTTGGACACAATGCGCCCTCAAATTATTAACCGCTACGTAAAGGAACCCCCGACATGGCACTAATTGGCAAACCGATCCCTGAATTTACCGCAGATGTCTTCCACAACAACGAGTTCACGACTGTGTCCTCTGAAGACGTCAAAGGCAAGTGGTCGATCTTCCTGTTTTATCCGGCTGACTTTACGTTTGTGTGCCCGACTGAGCTCGAGGACATGGCTGCACACTACCCGGAACTCCAGGAGTTGGGTGTGGAGGTCTATGCTGTCTCAACCGACTCACACTTTGTGCACAAGGCCTGGCACGAAACCAGTGAAGCGATCGGCAAAGTAAACTACCCGATGATTGGCGATCCGACCGGCAAAATCACTCGTGGCTTCGACGTGATGATCGAGGAAGCGGGCCAGGCGCTGCGTGGTACGTTCCTGGTTGACCCGGATGGCATTATCCAGGTTTATGAAATCCACACGCTGGGCGTGGGCCGCTCAGCTAAAGATATGGTTCGCAAGGTCAAAGCGGCACAGTACGTGCGTGACAACGATGGCGAAGTATGCCCGGCAGCCTGGGAGAAAGGCGAGCAGACGCTGACGCCATCACTGGACCTGGTTGGCAAGATCTAAGCGGCTGCCAACGTAACGCAAGCAACGGACTCGGGGCGGCACTTGTCGCCCCGAACTCCCTCAAAAGGAAAAAACATGTTGACCAAAGAACTGCTCGAAGCGGTGAAATCCTATACGGCCAATCTGGATCGTGATGTCACGTTCGTCGTGCAGGTTGGTGAGCATGAACAGCGCGCTGCGCTGATGGAGTTTTTGACAAGCTTCGCCAGCGTCTCTGACCGCTTGCATGTCGCCGAGCGCGACATGGGCGATGCGCTGCGCGGCGGCGCCAGCTTCCTGATCGAAGCTGGCGGCGAGTCCACAGGTATTGTCTTCTCAGGCGTGCCGGGTGGGCATGAATTCAACTCTTTTATGCTGGCCGTGCTCAACAACGCAGGCACACCAGTCAAGCTTGATGATGCGCTGAAAGCCATCATCGAAAATGTCGGAGATTCGCTCTCGTTCGAGACGGTCGTCTCGCTAAGCTGTCACAACTGCCCAGATGTCGTGCAGACACTCAATCAATTTGCGTCGCTGAACGCGAATATCTCTTCTGAGATGATTGATGGGGGCTCCTACTCCGAGGTTGTCGACGCGCGCAACATTCAAGGTGTGCCGGCCGTGTTCCTGAATGGCGAGCCGTTTGCGAACGGTAAAATCGATACGGCGACGATCATTGAAAAACTGCTGGCGGCTTATCCCGATATTGCCAGCAAAGGTGCGACCGAGGCCGAGCAGCTACCGCTGCAGGATGTGGCAATTATTGGCGGTGGCCCGGCAGGCGTATCGGCAGCGATCTACGCCGCACGCAAGGGTTTTGCGGTGACCGTAATTGCCGAGCGCTTTGGTGGTCAGGTCAAGGACACCATGGGCATCGAGAATCTGGTGTCTGTGCCGCAAACCACGGGCCCGGAAGTCGTCAAAGGTTTGTTGGAGCATTTGCAGGACTACGATATTACGCTCAAGGAACACTTGCGCGTCGATCACATCGAGTCGGGCGATATCAAGACGCTGACGTTGTCCTCGGGTGAGGTCATTCGCGCGCGCTCGATTATCGTTGCAACGGGTGCCAATTGGCGTGAGCTTGGAATCCCCGGCGAGAAAGAGTACATCGGCAACGGCGTCGCGTACTGCCCGCATTGCGACGGCCCATTCTTCAAGGGCAAGGATGTTGCCGTCGTAGGTGGTGGCAACTCTGGTATTGAGGCGGCAATCGATCTGTCCGGCATCGTGCGTCATGTGACCGTGCTCGAATTCTTGCCCGAGCTGAAAGCCGACAAGATTCTCGTTGAGAAAGCGATGGAGCGTGACAACATCACAATCATCACCAATGCGGCGTCCAAAGAAATCAACGCTACCGATGGCAAAGTGAGCAGCATCGACTATGAAGATCGCGAGAGCGGCGAGTTGCATTCGCTGGATCTGTCGGCGGTGTTCGTGCAAATCGGTCTGGTGCCAAACTCCGGTTTTCTGAAGGGGGTTGTCGATCTTACCGAGTACGGCGAAGTCATCATCAATGACAAGGCGGAAACCAGCGAGCCTGGCATCTTTGCCTGTGGCGACGTGACGACCACGCCGTACAAGCAGATCGTTGTCGCGTTGGGCGAGGGCAGCAAAGCGGCGCTAACCACATTTGAGTACCTGGTCATGCATGCGCCCAAGGTTCCAGCGGAGGCAGCGGAGGCGGCATAAGACCGATGCTGCTGGCGACTGCCACCGACGGTGTGTGCCGATGACCTGCCCGAGATAGCGCCTTGAGGCTGCACTGTGGCTCGAATGTCGGGTATTCTCTTGGGCCAGTTCCGGTACCGGGCCGCCGTTTCGACAGCCTCGCAATAACTTGATCGCGAAGGCCAACCAGCGGCGGCTCACATTCAAGGAGCGCCCAATGCGCCAATCGATTCGCCACATGCCATTGTTCAGTCTGTTGGCGATAGCGCTGACGATCTCCGGGTGTGCCAGTGGGCCCAGCAATAGCTTTGACCCGGTCAGCATGGATACGCCGGAACTCGACCCCGCGTTTCCGCCGACCAATGTTGAGCTGTCGATCCCTAGCGCTGGCGCAAAGATGCCCGCGTACCTGATGATTGCCAACGGTCGCGGGCCCCATCC
>JBCCCC010000251.1:0-2798 GCA_039033695.1 Pseudomonadota bacterium
CGATCTTGCGCCGGTATTGGCCGCACCCGGGGTTGTGGCGGTCGCCACTGCAGCGGACATCCCTGGCGAGAATAACTACGGGGCAGTCGCCGACGATGATCCGATATTCGCCGAAGACGTCGTACAACATGTCGGGCAACCTCTATTTGCGGTAGCCGCTACCAGCGTCGATGCCGCGCGACGCGCAGCAAGATTGGCCAATGTTGAGTATGACCCGCTGACGCCGGTGCTCGACCCGGAAACGGCGCTGGCCCAGAAGTCTTTCGTACTGCCATCGCGCACGCTCAAGCGTGGCGATAGCCAGACGGCGATCGACAATGCACCACACCGCCTGGCTGGCACCGCACGAGTCGGTGGCCAGGATCAGTTCTATCTGGAAGGCCAGATCGCCATGGTGATTCCGCGTGAAGGCGGCGACTACTTCGTCTATTGCTCCACCCAGCACCCTGGAGAGATACAACATGTGATCGCGCGCGTGATGCAATTGCGCGACAGCGACGTGGTGGTCGAGTGTCGTCGTATGGGCGGCGCGTTCGGCGGCAAGGAAAGCCAGCCATCACTTATAGCCTGCGCGGCAGCGATTCTGACCCGCAAGACTGGCGCTGCCGTCAAGCTGCGTCTCGACCGCGACAGCGACATGATCATTACCGGCAAGCGACATGATTTCGTCTCGCATTACGAAGTCGGTTTTGACAACGACGGACGGATTCTCGGTATCGAGTTCGAACACATGTCGCGCTGCGGCATCTCCGCGGACTTGTCCGGCGCCATCAACGATCGGGCGATGTTCCACAGCGACAATGCCTATTTCCTCGAACACAGCACAATTCATTCGCATCGCTGCAAGACCAACACCGTATCGAACACGGCGTTCCGCGGCTTCGGCGGACCGCAGGGCATGTTTGCGATTGAGTACGTCATCGATGACATTGCACGAACACTCGGCAAAGACCCGTTGGATGTGCGCCGCACCAATTACTACGGTCATGGCACGCGCAATGTGACGCCGTATGGGCAGACCGTCGAAGACAACATCATTGACGAGATTACCGATCAACTCGAAGCCAGCGCCAACTACCGCGAGCGCCGCGAAGAAATCGACCAGTGGAACCAAACCAGCCCGATCCTCAAGCGGGGCATCGCGCTGACACCCGTCAAGTTCGGCATTTCATTTACCGCAACCCACCTTAACCAGGCCGGCGCGCTGCTGCACATCTATAGCGACGGCAGCGTCTATCTGAACCATGGCGGCACGGAAATGGGCCAGGGTTTGTTCATCAAGGTTGCGCAGGTCGTCGCAGAAACACTGCAGATCGATGTTTCGCGCATCAAGATCAGTGCGTCGGACACCAGCAAGGTGCCAAACGCATCGGCGACAGCTGCCTCCAGCGGCACCGACCTCAATGGCATGGCAGCCAAAAAAGCTGCCGAGCGTATCAAGCTGCGGCTCATCCGCTTCGCGAGTGAGTTCTACGACATTGATGCCGACCACGTGCGCTTTGACAACAATCAGGTTCACATTGGTGATCGAACGTTGACGTTCGAGGCATTGATCAAGGCAGCCTACATGGCACGCGTGTCACTCTCGGCGACCGGTTTTTACAAGACGCCAAAGATCAATTACGACAAGGAAAAGCTCAGCGGGCGGCCATTCTATTACTATGCTTATGGCGCTGCGGTCAGTGAGGTTGTGATTGACACGTTGACCGGCGAGCATCGCGTCCTGCGCGCCGATATCCTGCATGACTGCGGCAAATCCCTGAACCCCGCCATTGACCTTGGCCAGATCGAAGGCGGGTTCGTGCAAGGCGTCGGCTGGCTGACCAGCGAAGAGCTCTGGTGGGATACCCAGGGTTCGCTAAAGACACATGCACCGGCCACCTACAAGATTCCCACGAGTTCCGATTTACCACCCGATTTTCGCGTGTCGCTACTTGAGCAGCACCAGAACCGTGAGAATACGATTCACAAGTCCAAGGCGGTTGGCGAGCCACCGCTGATGTTGGGAATCTCAGTATTCCAGGCCATTCGCGACGCGGTGGCGAGCTGCGCCGCTGACCATACGCCGCCAAGGCTGGATGCGCCGGCCACGCCGGAATCAGTCCTCAGCGCGATTGAGCGCGCAAGGAAGAGCGATGATGCGTAGCAGATTGTCGCTTACAGCTCGGTCGAATCCGCATGCATAACTGGCCGCAGCAACTGGCAGCGCTGGGCCAGGCGCACCGCGAGTGTGTGATTGTCACCGTTGCTGGCGTTCGCGGCTCTGCGCCGCGTGAGGTTGGCAGCAAAATGCTCGTCACCGAAAGCAATCAGTCGGGCATGATCGGCGGCGGTTACCTGGAAAACGAATGCACGCGGCAAGCACGCGAGCTGCTGGGCGCGACAGATGCCCCGCATCGCAAGCTCAGTCGCTTCGCACTGGGTAGCCAATGCGGCCAATGTTGCGGCGGTGTCGTCGATATCCTGTTCGAGCGCGTCGCCACCAACGCGGCCTGGGTTGGCGAACTCGCGGCGCACCAGGCTGCTGGTACTGCCTGCTTGCTCATCAGCCATCGGCGCACTGGCGATATCCCGATCAAGCATGTTCTGACGGCTGCAAGCATGGAGTTGCCGGGCCTCGATCGGAGAGACGTCACTCGGCTGACACGACACCACGGCCAGCTGATGCAGCGCGGCGCTCATGTCGCAACTTTGCGCGCCGCTGATGGCGAGGCGCGCGATGTGTTGATTGAACCAGTGGACAAGGCACCGCTCAATCTGATTATTTTTGGCGGCGGCCATGTCGGCCGCGCATGCAC
>JBCCCC010000252.1:0-2794 GCA_039033695.1 Pseudomonadota bacterium
ACAGGCGTATGTCGCCGCAAGGCTGTCGCCAATCGAAATGCCGGCGCGTGTCGGCGGACGATCAGGCCAGCCCGCCAGGTAACGCATGCCACCCATGGCCTCACCTATGGCGGCATATCCTGCCCGGGTCGCGTACGGCCCAGTCTGGCCGTAGCCCGAAACGCGGATCATGATCAGTTTCGGGTTGATAGCCTTCAGCGTCTCGTAATCCAGGCCCCAACGTTCCATCGTGCCAGGGCGGAAGTTCTCCAACAGAAAATCCGCATCCTTGACCAGCTCCTTGACCAGGGCCTGCCCCTCCTCCACGCGAAGGTTGGCTGTCACGCAGCGCTTGTTACGCGCGCAGACGGTCCACCACAACGGGTAGTCCCCACGGCCCCAATCACGCATCGGGTCACCCTTACCTGGCGGCTCTACCTTGATGACATCGGCACCCATGTCCGCCATGAGTTGGCCACAAAACGGACCAGCAATGAGCTGCCCAAGCTCAACTAGCTTGAGATCTGTTAGCGGCCCCTTGGCCCCATCTTGCTGAGTCAGCATTATTCAGGCCGCACTGCTGCGAGCGTTGCGCCATGTGGGGGCAACCGGTGCCGGGAGCCCAGTTTCTGCCTCGCAGTTTGCGCGCAGCGTTTCGATGTCCGGACCAAAGTCGAAAATGCCAAGCGGTGGCCGGTCCTTCGCGATTTCGGCACGCAAGGCTTCGGTGGCACCAGCATCCAATTCGCCCTGTTCACTGACCACGACACCATAGCTACGCGCGCCGTCAACGCTGACCAAACCCTGTCGCACTTCGGTTGCGACCAGCTCGGCATCACGTTCTAGAGGATCGCCCCAACCGCCGCCACCCCAGGTCACGTAATGCAGCAGATCGCCTTCATTAACCTGGATGTTATCGACTTTGGACCCCAGGTACTCTTGCGTACCATCGGCTCGATCAATGCGTTTCCACGAACGCAGTGCAGGCTTACCGCCATTCACACCCCACGGTGGCACGAACCAACGATCATCATGGATCGAAATCTGGCCTTCCTGCATAAAGCGATAGGTCATGTGAATACCATTGCCGCCGCGATTCAAGCCAGCGCCACCCGAATCTGCGGCAGACTCATAGCGCTCGATGACCATCGGAAAGTAGTGCTCGAGGAATTCGTTCGGCACGTTGGTGAAGCCGGGCCACAAAGAGTGACCGTCCGGACCATCCCCCATGCCGCGCCCCGGAATGCCGCCGAAACCGATCTGAAACAGCTGGTACCACTCGCCATCCTTATCAAAGCCGGAGTACATCAAGTGTGGGCTTGAAGAGAAACCCGCAGCCGCGAGGAACTCTGGTGTTTTCTGGCCGAGCAAAGCGCCGAGCACATCGAAGATGCGCCCGAGCGCATGCGTGCGACAAGACAATGCCGCCGGGAACTTCGGCTTCAGCAACGAGCCTTCAGGAATGCGTACGTCGACCAAATCGTAGAAACCATCGTTAAACAGAATCTGCGGGTCGAACACCATGATCATGTAGATGCCAAAGAACATCTTGAACATGTTTTCATTGAGGTAGAAATTGATGGACGAATCGGATTGCGGATCGGTGCCATCAAAATCGAGAATGACCCTGTCACCCTCACGCCACATCGTGCACTTGATCTTGAACGGACCCTGCCCTTTACCGTCATCACAAATGTAGTCTTCAAAGCTGACGGGCTCCTCACCAATCGCTTGTGAGATCAACATCTTCATTGCGCGGTGGTTTCGTTGCAGCAGCTCCTCGGTGGCCGATGTATAGACATCCTCGCCAAAACGTTCACAGATCTCGTTGACGCGCAACGCAGCAACGCGACACGACGCCACAATGGCATGCAAATCAGCGCGATACCATTCAGGCATGCGACTCTGGTGGGTCGCAATCTTCAGGATGTCTTCCTGCAGCTCGCCTTTGCGGTACAACTTGACCGGCGGCATGCGCAGACCTTCCTCAAAGATCGACTGCGCATCCGTTGGCAGCGACCCTGGCACCTTGCCACCAATGTCTGTCATGTGGCCGAACATTGCCGCCCAGCTGATCACACGACCATTACGAAAGATCGGCATGATGACCAACTGATCATTGTTATGACTCACTGCACCCTCGCAGCTGTACGGGTCATTCAACAGGATAACGTCGCCGTCTTCCAGATCGCCGTCGTAGCCATTCAGAAAGCCGTCAATGAATGAGCCGAACTGGCCGACGATCATCTTGCCATTACGTTCGGCGATCAACGGAAACGCATCACCCTGCTCACGAATGCCAGGCGACAGCGCTGTGCGAAACAGAGTCGCATCCATTTCAAGGCGCGCGTTTCGCAGCGCATTCTCAATAATATCCAGCGTTACCGGGTCGACGTCGACCGTGTTGAATGCTGCGGTGTTGGTTTCAATAAGCTTGGCAACCATGACTCTACCCCTGTGCCTCTGGATAAATGAGAATGTTGCCAAAGTCATCGACCTTGGCAACATGATCGGGCAGCACCAGCGCAGTGCTATCCATCTCAATGACAATTGCGGGCCCGCTGAAGCTATCACCTGCCTTCAGCTTGCTGCGATCAAAAATCACCGCATCACGCTGTTCGCCGCCGACCCATAATGTGTGATCGGAGATCTTGGCTTCGGACGGATCACCGTTACCTCGGGCGATCTCAAGCGCCGGCAGTTCGGGCGCCTGGCCCAGCGCGACCACACGCAAGTTAACCAACTCGTGCTCGGCATCCATGTTGAACGTGAACATGCGACGATGCTCTTCATCAAACGCGGCACAAAGCTGATC
>JBCCCC010000253.1:0-2778 GCA_039033695.1 Pseudomonadota bacterium
ATGCTGGTGAGTTCACTCGTCTTTGGCTGGCTGCTCGAGGACTTCAGTCAGATCAGACTCATCGAAGTGCTGCAGGGTACGGCGCTGGTCGCGCTGGTGCTTAACGTGGTGGCGCTGTGGAAGCAGGAAACCGTTGACCCCGAAAAAACAGCCGAGCCCGAGACGCGTGCTCGGTTCGGCCCTGCCTGGGCGCGTCTGCGCCAGGACCCGCGCACTGGGCGTCTATTACTGGCACTGGGTATCGGAACCGCGGGCTTCACCATGCAGGACATTTTGCTGGAGCCGTTCGGGGCCCAGGTCCTGGGGATGGACGTTGCGGCAACGACGCGTCTCACCGCCTTGCTCGCCTTTGGCACTCTCATTGCGTTCGGCTTGTCGGCGCGCTGGCTCAATCGCGGTACCGATCCCCATCGTCTGGCAGGCTTCGGAGCGCTGATCGGGGCGGTCGCGTTTGTGATTGTCAGCATCATCGCGGCAATTAAGTCGCAGGTCTTGTTCGGCGCCGGTGTTCTGTTCATTGGCTTTGGCGCCGGTTTGTTCAGCGTTGGCACGCTCGTCGCCGCCATGGATCTGGCTCGCGTCGCTGGCAGTGGGCTGGCACTGGGTGCCTGGGGTGCCGTCCAGGCCACCGCGACAGGTATTGGTATCGGCATCGGCGGCGCGCTGCGCGACACCATCAGTTACTGGATTGATCGTGGCTGGCTCGGACCGGCGTTCGACGCCATGAGCGACAGCTACACCCTCGTTTATCAATTGGAAGTGTTTCTACTCTTCGTCACGCTGGCCGTCATCGGTCCGCTGGCGAAGTTCGCCCGCGAGGCAGGCGATCACGACGGCCGCATCGGCCTGAGTGAGTTTCCGCGCTAGCCTCAAATTGGAGTTGTATCATGCCTAACAACATCGTCGGCAGCATTGACTTCGTGGAGATCGTCTTCACGCTGTTCTGGTTGTTTTTCGGCGTGCTGGTCTTGTACCTGCATCGTGAAAGCAAGCGCGAAGGCTACCCGCTTGATTCACCGCATCGCGGTGGTGATGTCGTCGTGCGCGGCTTTCCTTCGGAGCCACGCCAGAAGACCTACCTGACGCCGCATCACGGCAAAGTCTCGGTACCACGCCAGGATCCCGACCGCGAACTTGCAGCCGAGCCTGTGGGCGACTTTCCCGGTGCGCCTCTGGTACCCACTGGCGACCCGCTGGTTGATGGCATCGGGCCGGCAGCCTGGTCTGATCGCGCGGATACGCCGGATCTGACCCTGCATGGCGAGCCACGTATCGTGCCGATGCGAAACCATGACGAATACGGCATCGATGAGCGCGACGCAGACCCACGCGGTATGGACGTGGTTGCGGCGGACGGTAAGTCTGTGGGCAAGGTCATCGACAACTGGGTCGATATCCCGGAACCGATGATTGTCTACATCGAGATTGCACTCGATCCCAGCGTTGGCAGCGGTAACGTGCTCATGCCCTTTGCATTTGTCGACAAGATCGATCGCGACGCGGGTGAGCTGCACGCCAATGCATTGCTGTCTGAGCAGTACAGTCGCGTGCCGCGTACCAGGGACAGCGACACGATCACGCTGCTCGAGGAAGACAAGGTCATGGCCTACTTCGGTGGCGGCAAGCTGCTCGCAGAACCGTCGCGTTCGGAACCGCTGATATGAGCCGCGCGGGGCTGACGCTCGCACAGGCAATGCCCGGTGAGCTGCCGCGCGGGGAGCGGGTGTTGTGGTGCGGCGGGCCCGACGCTACGGCCTTGACCCGCTATGCCATGCACACGCGCAAGGTTGCGGTGTACTTCGCGCTGTTGCTGGTCTGGCGGCAGGTTGGGATCTGGCAGAGCGGCCTTGGCTTTGACGCTGCGTTGACGTCTGCCATGACGACACTGCTGCTTGCGGCATTGGCGATTGGGATCCTGATGTTGTACGGACGCTCGGCCGCGCGCCAGACGCTCTACACCATTACCAATCGCCGCGTGGTCATTCGCAGTGGCGTGGCGCTGTCTATCGCGGTGAATCTGCCGTTCAGCAAAATCGAGCGCGTCGATGTGAAACGTCGCGAGGATGGCGGCGGCGATATTGCGCTGACGCTGGCCAGGGACGCGCGCGCAGGTTACGCCGTGTTATGGCCGAGCGCTAGACCGCTTCGGATTTTGCGACCGGTGCCGTTGTTACGCGCGCTGGCGGATGTCGATCCTGTTGCGAAAGTGCTCGGCGAGGCACTGCAGCAGGACAATCAAGCCGCGGAACACAGCGCGGCTCATGATGCTGCCAATGGCGAGGCATTGGCGGCCAGCTAAGGAGCAGGCAGATGGGGACACATCATGCCCATGGTCACCATCACCATCATCATGGTGACGGCGACCCTTACCATGGCCATGGTCACAGCCATGAGAACCTGGCACCGCGAGTACCGTTGTTGCTTGCGGCCGGTCTGGTCCTGGTTACAGCGCTGGGCGTTGCCTGGCAGCAACTGGTCGTCAATCCGGGGGCCGAATCGGCGCCTGCGGTTGTGGTCGTTGCCGAGCAGCACTTGCAGTTTCTGGACGCGCCCAACGGCGTGGTGGAAGTGATCGAGCTGCCATCGGGTGAGCGGATCGACGTGATCGGTCCTGGCGAAGGCAGCTTTGTGCGCAGCACGCTGCGCGGTCTGGTGCGCGACCGGCGTCTGAAAGGGGCTTCCATGGTGCCTGGTTTTTCAGTTCAGCGGCTGGCCGATGGTGCGCCGATCCTGACGGACCTCGCCACCGGTACCACGGTGTATTTGCGTGCCTTCGGG
>JBCCCC010000254.1:0-2756 GCA_039033695.1 Pseudomonadota bacterium
ATGTCTGCCTGCGCCGTGCCATAGGGGTAGCCCTGAATCACGTCGATGAGCAAGGCATTACCGACGGCAACGCCTTTGACTTTGCGAGTTGGCAAAACGAATGCGGTAATCAGCGTAAAATCGGTAGCCGCCAGTGCATTCTGGCGAACTTGTCGCGATGTGCTGACCTCATAAATCAATACGGCATCCAAGTGCTGGCGGGCCGCGGCCAGGCGAATTTCGTCGACAGTATCCATTGCGGCGCGTTGCTCACGAGTCATCACGCTATTAGTCAGGGCCGCCACCAACGGGTTGATCGGCACGAAGTCGCCGTAGCCGCCGCCGAGACGGGCCTTCAAATCCATCCAGTGTTCGGCCTCTGCCTCCGGGATCGCACTGAGCCTGCCGTATTCGCCGATTCGAGCCAGCCCAATACGCGCGGGAAACCTGAGTACAGGCTCAACACTGGCCGCCTCGCGCACCAGTTGATCAATGCCCTTCACGCCCTCCGTGACGTCGGTCTCGGCTGCGGGTACTTCACTGTACTTCTCGAGATACGACTTACCGGACGTAGACTGCACCGTTGCCGAGCAACCACTGAGCGCGACGAATAATGCGACCAGAACGATCGTTACAGCTTGTTTCATGACTTGCCTCCTGGCAATGGAATAACACGCGGGAGACAGGTTAACGGGAGGCTGCGAAATGCGCGTTGAACCCGGCATTCAACGAAAATTCAACTGACAGGTTCAGGTCGTCGTGAGACCCGGCAAATGCATGGTCACCGATAGGCCACCAGTGAATGACTCGGCTAGAGTCAGCTTGCCCTGATAGGATTGCACGACTTCGTCGCTGATGGACAAACCAATGCCGTTACCTGGCAATGCTTCGTCCAAGCGCGTGCCGCGTGCCAGTATCGAGCGACGCTCATCTGGCGAAATCCCGGGGCCATCGTCATTGATCTGAATCATACCGGCGCCCGCGATGATAGCCACCTCGCGCTTCGCATGCCGGCACGCGTTCTCCAGAATGTTGGCTGTGGCCTCAAGCAGGTCCTCACGATCAGCGAGCATCTCGAGTCGCGGCATGGTCTCCAGTGTAATCGTTACATCAAACAGCTTCTCGTAGCTGCGCTGAAGCTGGTCGAGCATGTCATTGACATCCAGCCGCTGCGCGACCGCACTGCTGCCGGCAATGCGCGCTCGCGCAAGATTGCGATCGACAAGCGCGTTGATCTGGTCAATGTCAGCCTTGACCGCGGTGTCGCTCACTCGCAGTCGCAATGCCGTTAGCGGCGTCTTGATCGCATGCGCCATATTGGCCGCGAACTGTCGGTACCGCGCCTGCACGGACGCATTGCGTGCTACCAATGCGTTGATGCGTCGCGTCACGGCGGCAAGTTCGCGCGGGCCTGTTTCGTCCAGTGTCTGCGCTTCGCCACGTTCCAGCGCATCGAGTTCTGCGCGCACGCGTTGCATCGGCCTTAGCACAGCGATGATCTGTGCCAGCAGCAACGCGCCAACGACAATGCCCGCCAGTATGAGCACAGGGCGTAGCTGCGCGGCAATCCGCGCCCGTTGATCATCCTTGTAGGCGTCGACCACCGCGGTATCCAGCCCGAACGTCACGGTCACGACCACATCATTGGCGAACTGGTAAGGCCGTTGCAACACCTCGATGCTACGCCGATTGCTATCCGCCACACGAAACCGTTGTGGCTCGACACCTGGCCGAACTGGCAGCCAGTCCGAGAGCATCGATGAGCGTTGCAGGGGCTCGCCGTCAATACTCAGCTGCCAGTCCCGTGGCACTTGCGCCAGCAAGCTGTCATCGGCGTCCAACATCGGGCGTTCGTCCGGCCGGATCGCCGGCACGAGTATGTCGGCATAGGCACCGAGATACGTCGCCACGTTGTCATCGACAATGGTCGACACTGCCCCACGCACGGCCGTGAAGATCATCAGGATAAACGCCAGACAACCGGCAATCCCAATGAACAAGATGCGCGCTGTCAGGCTCATGCGCTGTTGGCGTCCGGGATCATGTAGCCGCGATTGGCAACGGTCACAATAACGTCTTTGCCAAGCTTCTTGCGCACGTTCGCGACATGACGTTGCACAATGCTGGAGTCATGGTCAAAGTCATCATAGACATGATCCGCAATCTCGCTGATGCTGCGCACGTGCCCCTGGTGCAAGAACAGAAACTGCACCAGGAGATACTCGGTTCGGGTAAGCGCAACCTGCACGCCATCAAGCTTCACGCGGCCTCGACTGTCGTCCAGCTCGACGGCGCCATACGAGTAGTGGTTGCTGGCGCGTTGGCTGGCGCGGCGAATCGTGGCGCGCAGTCTGGCCGCCACTTCATCTGGATCAAAGGGCTTGCCGACGTAATCGTCCGCGCCGGCTTCGAGCGCCTGGATGACATCTCGCTTTGCGGTGCGCGCGGTCAACACCACAACCGGCGTCGTCACGCCCGCCTCGCGCCATTGGCGGAGTATCGTCATGCCGTCAGTGCCGGGTAAGCCGAGGTCAAGCGCGATGCCATCATACTCAGCGCCGGTGCCGGCAAACGCGGCCTCACCGCCATCATGCAGCACGTGCGTGACGAAACCTGCCTGCTCAAGATGGCCGGCAAGTTGCGTCGCGATATCAACCTCATCCTCTATAATCAGAATCTTCATGGTCGCAAGTGTACCGCCGCATGGTTGAAAAAAGCTTGAATTGGCTGCGTTTTGCAGCCGCCGCGCTCGTTGTGGCGATTGCCGGTTGTGCGGC
>JBCCCC010000255.1:0-2688 GCA_039033695.1 Pseudomonadota bacterium
CGCCTGCCTCGCCAGGTTGCTGAAATCCTCTAGTGCGTACTTGTAGCTGCATTCCGTGAGCAGGTATTCGCCCGCAGCAATCTCAAACGTGCGCTCGCCGAAGGTTACCGTCTGCGATCGATGGCTGATGAGGTGCATCTCGATGCGCCCTAGCGCCTCGTTGTAGACCGCGCGGTGGGCATACGCCTCCGGGGCGAAATCGCTGCCAAAGCGGCGGTTCAGATGCGTGAGCATGTTCAGGTTGAACGCGGCAGTCACACCATTGGCATCGTTGTAGGCGCGCTCCAGCACCGCCGGGTCTTTCTTCAGGTCTACACCAATCAGCAGCCCGCCGCCGTCCTTGGCCACACTGCGCATGCTGCGCAGCAGCGCCAACGCTGCATCCGGCGGAAAGTTGCCAATCGTTGAACCGGGGAAGAACACAATGTTGCGCCTGGGCATGATTTTCGGCTGCGGCAATTCGAACGGCCGTGTGAAGTCTGCGGCTACCGGCAGGATTTCGATATGCGCGTAGTCTTTGGCCAGAGCCTCGGCCGCGTTTTGTAAATGATCACCAGAGATGTCGACGGGCACGAATACGACGATCTCGCCAACGCCGTCGAGCAGCAGACGCACCTTGACGCTGGCACCGGCGCCAAACTCGATCAGCGAGATTCGCTCGCCCAGCGCACCGGCGATGGCAGCCATGTTGTCGCGCAAGATGCTGAGCTCGACCCGCGTGGGGTAGTACTCGGGCTGCTCGGTGATCTGCTCGAACAACTCCGAGCCATGCTCATCGTAAAACCACTTGGGCGAGATGGTCTTTTGCGGTTGCGAAAGGCCATGGATGATCTCGTCGAGATCCGTGTTTGGCTGGTCGGGCTGCGCGGTCTGCTGCGCACTGACATTGCTCATCAATATGCTCGTTGTCTGGAGAAGTCGGTTAAGCGTCTTTGGCCAGGCGCAGGCCGAGGAACTGCCAGCGTGCGTTAGGGTAGAAGAAGCTACGATAGCTGGCGCGAATGTGATCGACCGCGCTGGCGCAGGAGCCGCCGCGCACGGTCATCTGGTTGCACATGAACTTGCCGTTGTACTCACCCAGCGAGCCGGCCAATGGTTTGAAGCCGGGGTAGGGGCTGTAGGCGCTAGAGGTCCATTCCCAGACATCGCCAAACCATTGTTGCTCGTCGCTGGCCACGGGTTGCCAATAGTCGGCTTCGGCAAAGTTGCCGCTGACCGGATGCGATGCCGCGGTGTGCTCCCATTCGAACTCGGTTGGCAGCCGTGCGCCTGCCCAGCGGGCAAACGCATCGGCCTCGTAGAAGCTCACATGGCTGACGGGCGCGGCCAGATCCAGCGCGCGTAACCCGCCCAGTGTGAACTCATGTGCCTCGGCATCCGCCAGCACCGGCGCATCGTCGCCGGACAATGCCTGGCCGCTGGCATCGCGCCAGTACAGCGGCGCCCGCCAACCTTGCGCGTTGACCGTCGCCCAGCCGTCGGACAGCCAGAGCTCGCAATTCTGGTAGCCGCCATCACGCATGAATTCAAGATACTCGGCGTTTGTGACAAGCCGGTTAGCAATAGCGTGGTCGTGCAGCAACGCCGTGTGACGCGGCGTTTCGTTGTCGAAGCAAAAAGCCGCCGCGTCTTCGTGACCAACATTGACCGTACCGCCGGTCACCGACTCGAACCGCAACGCCACCGGGTTGAGGCGCGGTGGCGTAGCCAGGTCTTCGCGCATCGCTGGTTGCAGCGGGTTGCATGACAACACGTGCTTGATGTCGGTCAGCATTAGTTCCTGGTGCTGGCGCTCGTGATTCAGGCCCAGCGTGATCAGCCCGGCCAGTGCGTCGCTGACATTGCCCGCAGCCAGCAGGCTGACCACCGCGTCGTCGACGTGCTGGCGATAATTCAGTACTTCGGCAACGGTCGGCCGCGACAGCAAACCGCGCCGCGGCCGCGCATGCATTTGCCCGGCCGTGTAGTAATAGGAGTTAAACAGGTAGGCGTAGCGCTCATCGAATACGCGATAGTCGCTGGCGTGCGGCTGCAGCACAAATGTCTCAAAGAACCACGTGATATGCGCCAAGTGCCACTTGGCGGGGCTCACATCCGGCATGCTTTGCACGACGTAATCTTCGGGCGCCAGCGAACGACACAGCTCGACAGAGCGTTCTCGTGTTTGCAAATAGCGGCGCATCAACGGGTCGCCAAAGCGACCGTCAGCGCCGGGCGCGGCAGCCATAGTCCGGTTCCAACGGGGAGTAGCTTACAAGGGTAGGCAGTGGGCTCGTCAGTGTCAAAAAGCCGTGCGGAGAAACCGCATTGCTGCAGTAATGCCGGTGTCGGTTGCTGCAGCAAAACAGGAAGTTGCGCATGAACTGTAAGAGCACTTTTGTCGGTTTGGCGTGATGTATCGAGTGTTGCCGTGTGACCTGGATGTTGCGCAGGAGGATATATAGGCGCCAGAATGATCGAATGCAGTGGCTTGGTTTTTGGGGGTAATCTTATGGCCGACGATTCAAGTGATAAGGCCAGCGATTCGGGCATAGAGCACATTGAAGAGCGTGCCATGGACCGCATAGGTGTGCTTGAGCGGGCCGCCACGCGATACGTGATCGAGATTTTCGGCATGGTCGCCGTTGTCTTGTCGCTGCTTATGCTCGCCTATGAGGTCCGCCAATCGAACCGCATCGCAAAAGCCAC
>JBCCCC010000256.1:0-2669 GCA_039033695.1 Pseudomonadota bacterium
AGCAGCGCGTCGCATGCTCGCAGAGGTGGCCGCGGCGGTTGCCGATTGGAAAGTGTTCGCGAGCAATGCGGATATTTCCCGCGGCGACACTAATCGCATCAGCACGGCGCATCGAACTGAGCTGTTTGTCTGACAGCGCGCTCTGGCGACAGCCGCGTTGACATCCGACAATCTGATTGACCTGGTTGCCGTTGCACCTGACGCCTGGGTCGCCGATGAATAGCGCGGAACATACCGCGTTGCCGTACTGCGTCTGCGTGGCAACATCGCGTGGGATTCGCCACACTGGCAGGCAACACCAGCAGGCAAGGGCACGCACGAATAGTCACTCTTGCAGCTTGTAAAACGATAAATGTACCGTCGGCTCAGCTCAACAGTTGTGGTTGGTTTGCCATAGTCAGTCAAGGTCCGGGAGAACCCGACATGCCGTCCATCCAATGCTGAGAAGCGATCGACCGTCGTTCGCGAGGTATCAAGACAATTTGCGTGAGCTGACAAAAACCACTGCTGGCGTAATTCGATCACGTTGTTCGCAAGCTGCTAACTGCCGAAGCAAACCACCGATACAGAGATCGACTTTCTTCTCTTGTCGGGATTCAGATACGAATGGCGCTGATCGCCGCGAAACACCAGCATGTCGCCCTCGCCAAGTACATGATGCTCGCCACCTGCTACCAGCTCCACTTTGCCACGTTCGCAGGTCAGATATTCCCGGGTGCCTGTCTTGTGCGGTATTCCAACCATCCGGCCGCCCGGCTCAAGCTCGGTACGCGTGATCTCAAGTCCTGCGATGGACTCCGCCACTAATGGCCGAACACGGGCCCCCTGGCGTCTGCGCTCAACAACATTGGCGGCCGGAATAAACTTGAACTCACTGCGAGGTGGGCCTACCAACTCTTCGATCGATACACCAAGCGCACCGGCGGCTTTGCTGAGCACGATCAGCGTAGGGTTTGCGGCGCCGGTCTCCAGGCTGGCCCAGGTTGGCCTGGGAATGCCGGACATGTTCGCAAGTTGTTGCTGCGACATGCCGCGTGATTCACGAAGACGACGGACGTTGTCGGCGAGATTCCTTTTCAATTCGTTCATGCTGGCAGAATAGCAATGCGCTAATGAGATAGCAATTTGGTTGCGGAAGCATCAGCCCATTGGCGAATATACTCGCACCCAAAAGGAGAACGCTATGACAATTAGAATGGAACACGCGAACCTTCATGTTCGACACTTTGATGATGCTGTCCGGTTTCTTAAGGCGGCATTCCCGGACTTCGAGGTGCGCAGCGAAAGCGCAACAGACGGACTGCGGTGGATGCACATCGGTACGGCCGATACCTACATCGCACTAAACGAAACCACCCAGACCAGAGACCCGAGCTTTCGACCTTACGATGGCAAGCCCGGTGTGAACCACCTTGGATACGAGGTGGATGATGTTGATGCCTTACGCGACCGGCTGACGGCAGCTGGCTTCAAGGACTCAACCTATCCGAACAGTCATCCTTACCGAAAACGTGTCTACTTCTACGACGCCGACGGAAACGATTGGGAGTTCGTGCAGTACTTCACCGACGATGATGCACTACGCAACGACTATGAGCTTGCGGACTAGGACGTAACAGGCGTCACCGAATAACGAGGTATGTGCCGATCAGCAGAAACACGACTGCGAGCAAGCGGCCAGAATCGACCGCCCTGACGGTCATGCCGAATGCGCCGAAATGATCGATGACCAGTCCCGCCAGCAATTGGCCAACGATGATCAATGCAATTGCTGAGGTTGCGCCCAATCGAGGAATCGTATGTGTGATTGACAGGTAAAAGACAATGCCAAGCGCGCCGCAGCCCAACATGTACCAGGGGAGGTTCCGCCACTCGTAAATCTCTTCGCCGCGGCGCGCGATCAACAGCACCAGAGACGCGATTGTGCCGCCCAAATGCACGATGAAGCTACTCGCCGCACCTCCAATACGATCGCCCATGGCACCTGCAACTGGTGCCTGAGTTCCGACGGCAATGCCACCGGCCAATCCAATAGCTACAGCTAACGCGATTTCAACCATTCTTGCGCTCCAGTGAACAAGAGGAGTGCCGAGTGTTCAGGTCAACAACGCGGTTTGGACTTACATTGATTGTCACAGCAGCAATCTCCTCGATTACTGCGGCGATTTAACAGGGCAGCCAGGAACTGGCGCCGCACCCGTGCTTTGTTCTGTGCTGGTTAAGGGTGTTGCCAGCCCAACCGAGCGCTATATTGCAACCGCATCGCGGCGACTTTCAAGTTGATTATTGTTACCGAACCACGCCCATTCGCCCGCCGCCCGCGTTTCTCTGGGCGCAAATCGTGCCGCGTCGCGCGGACCAACACGCCAAAAGACTGCGCACGCCCCTGGCGGGGTGCTGGCCTTGATCACAGATCGCCGATACCAAAGTCGTCTTCTTCGTCCAGCAGCCTGCTCAGTCGCTTCTCCTCGAGCAGTGCCTCGAGCCTGCGTCGCGCTTCCGCGCCGGCGGCCGTTTGATCCTTGGCAGCTTCAATGTCCGACACTAACTCCTCAACGTTGATCTCAACGGAGACGCCACCGACGTTATCGTTGTTCTCGATAACCATCGTTGTGGCGAAACCTTCATCGTCTTCGAGATCTGTATCGTCTTCCGGTTTCTCTGTCTCA
>JBCCCC010000257.1:0-2634 GCA_039033695.1 Pseudomonadota bacterium
CAGACGCCGGCACGCGTCAAGACATTGAAGCAACGTGTCGACATGAACGTCTATACGCCTGGCTCTAATGCAGGCCTGCCCGTTTCCGTACTGCGTTCGTTTGAGGCGCCAGCGGCCGCACTGCTTGAGGATCGCGACCTGTACCGTGAGCGTGTGCAGGTTACGGCGACGAGCATTCTGGCACTGCTTGGCCTGAATGCAGATCCGGTCACTAGCCGCGAACACATCTTGATCGCCAACCTGCTCGACCACCACTGGCAGGCCGGCCAAAACCTCGATGTCGCGAGCCTCATCGCGCTGATTCAGAACCCACCGATCGACAAGATTGGCGTCATGGAGTTGGATGCGTTTTACCCAGCCAAAGACCGACTGACGCTGGCAATGCAGCTGAACAATCTACTGGCAGCACCCGGTTTCGAGGCCTGGATGGAAGGCGAGCCGCTCAGTGCCGCAAACCTTTTGTACACAGACGCCGGCAAGCCGCGCGTGTCGGTCATGTCGATTGCACACCTGTCAGACGCCGAGCGCATGTTCTTTGTCTGCATGCTGCTCAATGAACTAATTGGCTGGATGCGGGCGCAACCGGGCACGGCCAGCTTGCGCGCGATCCTGTACATGGATGAGATCTTTGGCTATATGCCACCCGTGGCAAACCCGCCTTCCAAGCAGTTGCTGCTCACGCTGCTCAAGCAAGCGCGCGCGTACGGGGTTGGGCTGGTGCTCTCCACCCAGAACCCGGTCGATCTTGACTACAAGGGTTTGTCGAACACAGGCACATGGATGATCGGCCGGTTGCAAACCGAACGCGACAAGGCACGCGTCATGGAAGGCCTTGAAGGCGCGAATGCCGGCGGCGACTTTGATCGTGGCGCCATGGAACGCACGCTGGCCGGGCTCGGCAAGCGGCGTTTCTTGCTGCACAACGTGCACGAGAGCCACCCCGTGGTGTTTGGCACGCGCTGGGTGATGTCCTATCTGGCTGGCCCACTCACCCGCGATCAAATTAAGACACTGATGGCGCCCGTCAAGACACTACGTGACAAGGCCAGCAAGAAAAAATTGACCGCCGCCACGCTGACCGCCAGCGCTACGCGCGACGTCAAGGCGGCCATTGTCGAAACGCCTGCCATCGATGCCAGCATTCGCCAATTCTGGCTCGAGGCAGATGGCGAGGACATCGTCTATCGGCCAGCCCTGGTCGGGGCCGCCGAGCTCTATTATTCGTCAGCGCGATACAACATTGAGCAGGAGCGCGAGTGCCTTGCCTATGTCATGCCGGAAGACGGGCCGGTTGCGATTGACTGGGATAACGCCACGTTGCTGGACGCAGCAGTTGACGATTTGCTGCAGGAAAGTGAGAACGCCGATGCCGCTTACACCGACGTACCCAAGGCACTGTCGCAGCCTCGCAAGTACACAACCTTCGAGCGCAATTTCAAGCGTTGGCTGCGACAGGAGCAAGCGATGAAGCTCTACCGCAGTACGGCGATGAAAGCGACTTCGTTAGCCAACGAATCCGAAGGCGAGTTCCGCGCGCGCCTGCAAACTTTGGGGGCAGAGAAGCGCGATCTTGCGGTGGCCAAGCTGCGCAAACGCTACAGCAGCAAGATGAACACGCTCGAAGGTCGCCTGCAGCGCGCCGAACAAGCCATCGAGCGCGAGTCCGAGCAATCGAAAAAGAAAAAGCTGGACACAGCGATCTCATTTGGCACCGCGATCCTGGGTGCGGTGCTCGGGCGCAAACGTGTCTCGTCGACCTCGGCGCGCAGCATTGGCAGTGCAGTCAAGACCATGGGCGGCATGAGTAAAGAAGCGGGCGACGTCGAGCGGGCCAAGGAAACGGCTGAGCGCGTGCGCAACGAGCTTGCCGAGTTACAACGCGTATTTGATGAAGATGTTGCTGCATTGGATAACGCGTATGACGCCCAAACCGACGAGCTGAAGGAAATCGCGATCAAACCCAAGACAACCGACATCCAGATACACTTGATTGGGCTGTTGTGGTTGCCGTACGAACGAGATAGTGCGGGGCGCCTGGTATCCGTTGTTGATGCGAAGTAAAGAGCAACTGCGCTAGCGCCGCGTCGCCAAAACCCGTCTGACGCCTGTTATCCAGCCCTGCCAGCGCAGTGGTCAATCATCACCGATATCCGTCACGCTGGCGATGGCCAGGAACGCACCCGTGTCGTTGCGTTCAACGGCGTGCGTGGCGATCACTGCGGCGGGCGGGATACCGCCAAACAAATGCGGAAACAGCTGATCCTGGCTGCCACTGAAGTCTCCCTGCTTGTCGCCCACGGGTGCGCTGCGTTCGAAAACGACGCGGATACCAGCGTCCGCGAGACAGGCGGCGGTCATGCGCAGACACAGCCATTCACCCGGGATATCGGCGTAGAAGTGGTTGCCCACCTCCAACAGCAAATCCGCGTTAGCCGTAGCGTGGGTGAATCCATCATCGGCATAGGTAGGCGGATAGTAAGTCTCGCCGCGCTCCACTGCCATCGCCCAGAGATCGGCTTGTACAAGGTGGAATAGATATGGCTGCTGCATTGTCAGTAACCCGGTGTTCGGCGGCGATAGCCTGCATCAATCGCAAGCGGACACACATGATAACCGTTGCCCGCAGGTCACCGG
>JBCCCC010000258.1:0-2545 GCA_039033695.1 Pseudomonadota bacterium
CCGACGCGATGCTTGTCGGCCGTGACGCTACTCGTGTAGTCAGTGATCTTGCCCAGTGCATTTGTCGTGCGCGTCACCCCGCCCGCAAGGTAGCTCACGTCAAGCCGCTCGGTGTTACCAGCGTGATAGCTGGCGGTAGCTCGACCGGATGTGTCGTAGGTCCATTCGGCGAACGCGATGCCGCGTTCATCGGTGATTCGGGTTAGAGCGTAGAGCTGACTGGTCGAACCGTAGTCGTACTGGCGAATATCGGTGCCGCCACTACCGTCCGGGTATTCGACAGACACAAGGTTTTGATAAGTGTCATAGTCGTAGTCGTAAACATTGCCCGCGCTATCGGTGATCGTTGATATGCGGTCGCCGGCGCCATAGGCAAAGGTTAGGTCACCTGCGTAATTATGCACAATGCGCGACAGACGACCGCTGGAGTCGTACTCATACTCGTGCCACTCACCGCTGACGTGCTTGCGCACAACCAACGCTCCTTCTGCCGTATACACGCTGGTGACTTCACCTTCCGTGTGCATCCATTTACCATCGTTCTCTGCGACAGCCAGAATTTCTCGAGCGCCGTTCAACCGGCGCCAGGATTCGGTAGTTGTGCGATAGAGCTCTACGACTTGGCCGGTGCCGCGTATGATTTGGAGGCGCTCGGACGCACCAGCGACCGGTGCAGTGTGCGTTGGCACTTCCAGACGACTGTAACCACCCAAGGCCCAGCGCTTCCCGAAATATAGATTGATGTTCGGGTTACCCAGGCTGTTGTAGTGGCGCGTGATCGTGAGTGGGAATTGGCCCTCACCAACAAAATCCACCTCGCGTTGGTATTTGTTGCCCGTGCCAAGGTCAATGGGGTTACCGCAACTGATCTGGCCATGCGACGCAGAAGGGTCGTCGCGACCAATGTCATCCAATACCGGGTCGAAGTTCGAAGCGCCGCTTGTTGGCGGCAAGGGTCGGGGCGTTACCGGCGTAACATCCGGTAGCCAAATGAGGCCGTCGATCCAGTCGGGCTCTGTGCTATCGGAAACGCACTGGCCTTCGGATATGCCATCATCGAAGAATAGGAGGTAGTACCCACCTGCCAGTGCACAGCCAAGGGGATCGTAGAACGGCAAGTCGGCCTGCGCCGTGTTGTTGGCTACCGGCAAACTCGCGAGCAGCAATAACAGACCGGCTATGCAGTGTCGCGCGCTGGTTGCAAATAAACGGCATTGGTCACTGAATCTTTGGAAAACCATCGTTGCTCCTGGCAATAGTTGTCCGCATCTACAAAAGACTGCAGATGGTCAATTCAGCACACATGTCAAAGAAATCACTTATTGCTGTGGATTGTCAACTCGCTGGTGGCAATACGCAGGATTATGGCTGCCGGGTGCGTCGTCGCCGGCAATCGGGCCGGGCGAGTTCACGTATGGGGCGCGAAGGGTGCCTTTGGTGTCTGCGGCAGCGATAAAATGCTGCAGACACTGGGAAAAGCCGCTTGCCTACGTGCACCGGCATGCGAGCGAGAACATCGGCAGACTCGAACCGTCGCTAACAATCTGTCGTGTTAAACCGAATCTGGCGGCGTAGTGTGAAGATTATGTGACACCGTGCGTCAATGAACCGTTAGCCGGCAATTTCGCGCAATAGGGACATCATTGGATTAACCGAGTACCCAATCTCGGCGGCTGAATCTCCGCCAGTGGGTCTACAGGCCCAGCTAAAGTGTAATGCGCGTGTGGGTAACGATCGGAGCTGATCAGGAGCCCAACTAAGGCTCCAGATCAATAATCTTCTTGAGCATGTAGTCGGTAAACCCGGGCGGGTTGTCCTCGAGCTGGGCGTATACCTCGTAGCCTTGCTGGATGTAGAAATCCAACGCCTGGAACGACGTGGTGCCGACATGAAACCGGAATACGCCCTGGGCCAACGCGAGGCGCTCGAGGCGGGCCATGACTTGCGTGCCGACACCTTTGCCACGCAAGTTTTCCTCTACCCATAAGCGTTCGATATACAGCCATCCCCAGCCGATGGTGCCATGCGCGCCGGCTACCACGCGCCCGGATTCATCGCGCGCAAAACAGCCCACCTTGGTTTGCGGTTGCGGGCCGGTGAATTGCTCGTTGTACGCAACCAGGCCGCGGCGTACGGCTTCGATGGCGTCCTCGTCTGGATCAGTCTGTGCGCTGTAGGTTAACCGCGTACTGCCGCTATCGCGCCGGAACCAATCGGACAGACGCCGGCGCAATGTCACCTTGGTCATCGTGCCGTACCCGTAACTGAACACGCCCCGGCATACAACATGGTTTTGCCGGCCGCCTCCAACAGGCAACGATTGTCGTAGGTACGCCCGTCGCTGGCGCACACCGGTTCATAGCGGTTTCGGCAATTGTTGTTCTGACAATCGCCCGGCGCCACGATCCGCACGCCGCGACGTTCGGCCTCGCAGGCATTGCCGTAGGTCACATTGTCGGCGCCACAAACCGGCACGAACACAGCCGGGCACGGGCGTTGATCACAGGCGCCGAGCGAATCAATGCTGGCCTCGGCGGCTTCGGCC
>JBCCCC010000259.1:0-2542 GCA_039033695.1 Pseudomonadota bacterium
CAATAGCTTTGACCCGGTCAGCATGGATACGCCGGAACTCGACCCCGCGTTTCCGCCGACCAATGTTGAGCTGTCGATCCCTAGCGCTGGCGCAAAGATGCCCGCGTACCTGATGATTGCCAACGGTCGCGGGCCCCATCCCACAATCGTGATGTTGCACGGTTTGCCGGGCAACGAGCGTAATCTCGATATTGCACAGTCACTCAGACGCGCGGGCTTCAATGTGCTGTACTTCAACTACCGCGGTGCCTGGGGCGCTGAAGGCAACTACCGCTTCAGTCATTTGGCCGCCGACGCAGGTGCCGTACTGGGCTTTCTGCGGCTGAACGCAGCCGACTATCGTGTTGATCAGTTGCGCCTGTCGGTGCTCGGGCATTCGATGGGCGGGTTTGCGGCATTGCAGGCAGGCGCGCAAGACCAGCGATTGCAGTGCGTCATGGCCATGGCGGCGGCCAATCTGGGCGAGCGAGCGATGTTGTCTCAACAAGAGCTCACGGGTTTTTCCGAGTATGCTGATAGCCTGTACATGCTCAATGGCTTTTCCGGGCGTCTGGCTGTTGGAGACATCATGTCGAATGCTGAGCGTTTTGATCTCGCCAATCTTGGTCCCGGCCTGGCCGGCAAAGCCGTACTGATGATTACCGGCAACGGTGACACGGTCGTGCCGCTAGCGGTGCAGCAGCGGATCGCCGAGGCTTATGCCGCAGACCCGCGCATCAAGCTGACGGCGTTAGCGATTGCGGGCGATCATTCATTCTCGCAAAATCGTATTGAGCTGCAGCGCATCATCGTTGCCTATGCGGCTCAGCGCTGCCGTTGATACGGTGACTGCGATTGATGTTTGTAACTTGTGTTTGCAAAGGAGTTTGAAATGACAGCGTTGCCGGTTTGCAGTGCCTCGCGAGCCCACACGTATCCACAAGGTGCAGCGTTGCGCTTCGCGCCATCGCTGATCGCGTTTGGCCTGCTGCTTGTCGCTTTTCTGTCGGCAGCACCGGCGGCCGACGCCGAAGAGATCATCAATTTCAGTGCGTTTTCACCCACCTTCGCCAGTAGCGGTCAGCCAACCGAAGCGCAACTCGTAACGCTGCGAGACAACGGCCTGCAGCGAGTGGTGTATATCGCCTACAGCGATCACGAGCGCTCGCTACCGAATGCAGACCGGTTGGCCAAACAGCTTGGGTTGGAGTACATCCATATTCCGGTCGAATGGAATTCGCCAACGCGAAGCGACTTCGAGTTGTTTGCGGCCGTCATGCAGCAGGACGCGGACAAGAGCACGCTGCTGCACTGCCAAATGAACTACCGCGCCTCGGCGTTCGCGATGCTCTATCGTGTGCTGTATCAAGATGTGCCACTGGCGCAGGCCAAGGCTGACATGAACACTGTCTGGACACCGAATGAGACCTGGACCAATCTGGTGCTGACGGTGCTCAAAGCCAACGGCGTTAACCCGAATTGTGAAGGTTGTGATTGGACGCCTGCTCAGCCGCAATGACAGCGACGTAGCCGCAGTTGCTTGCTTTGGCGCTATCGCACGTTCAACCCGGCGATCGGGTCTGGGATGCGGTAGCATTAACCGATAATAATCTGTTCGGTATCGATTGGCAGGCCCGCATCTGATGAGCTTTTTCTCCGAACTAAAACGTCGCAATGTCATCCGTATGGCCGCGTTGTACGCGGTGGGCTCGTGGCTGATTCTGCAGGTCACCGAGTTGCTGGTCGATATCCTGGATGTGCCAGACTGGTCAATGCGGCTGGTGCTGATGATCCTGATCCTGGGTTTCCCGTTTGCGCTGGTGTTCTCGTGGGTCTACGAGATGACGCCGGAGGGCCTCAAGAAAGAACGGGAAGTCGATGCGGAAGCGTCGGTGACCGCCGAGACGGCGCGCAAGCTGGATGTCGTGGTGATTTTCCTGCTGGTCGCGGTGTTGGTGACGTTTGCAGTTGACCGGTTGTTGCCGGAAGGTACGCCTGACACCGCGGCGGCTACGCAAGACACTGAGACCGCCAAGATCGACGCACGAACGGATCTTGCGAAGCATCCTATCTCGGCGGCCGACAGCGATGCTGTCCGCGCGTCGGGACCTGCGACGACGCGAGCCGCGGCACCTGCCAACTCAGTCGTTGTATTGCCCTTCGATGACCGTTCACCGGCGGGCGATAGCGAGTATTTCTCAGACGGTCTGACTGAAACACTGTTGCACATGCTTGCCGGCGTACCCGACCTCAAGGTAGCCGCGCGAAAATCGAGCTTTGCATTCAAAGGCAACGATTCCACGCCCGCCGAAATTGGCGAGCAGCTTGGTGTGGCCAACATTCTCGAAGGCAGCGTGCAGCGCGCCGGCGACCAGATTCGCGTGAATGCCGTACTGGTGCGCGCTGAGGACGGGTTTACCGTATGGTCCAAACGCTTCGATAAGCAGCTCGACAGCATTTTCGATATTCAGGACGAAATCGCCGAAGAGGTCGCCAAGGCATTGAGCGTGTCATTGCTGGCCGGGCAGGGCAGCGCGAGTCTCAGCGGTGTATCGACGCGCAA
>JBCCCC010000260.1:0-2524 GCA_039033695.1 Pseudomonadota bacterium
AAGAACGGTACGAACACCAGCGACAGAATCGCAGATAGCTTGATCAAGATGTTCAGCGACGGGCCAGACGTATCTTTCAATGGATCGCCGACCGTATCGCCGACAACTGCAGCCTTGTGGTTCTCTGTGCCTTTGCCGCCGAGGTTGCCAGCTTCGATGTACTTCTTGGCATTGTCCCAGGCGCCGCCCGAGTTCGAAGCAGAGATCGCAAGCACACCGCCTGCAACCAACGAGCCTGCCAGCAGGCCGGCCAATGCTTGAATACCAAACAAGAAACCCGTGACCAGCGGTGCACCCATGATCAGGATGCCCGGCGCGACCATCTCACGTACCGCGGCTTGCGTCGAAATCGCAACACACTGTGCGTAGTCCGGATCACCCGTGCCTTCCATGATGCCCGGGATTTCCTTGAACTGACGACGTACTTCCTCAATCATCTTGAACGCAGCGGAACCCACCGACTTCATCGTCATGGCGGTGAACAGCGCCGGCAAGACCGCACCGATGAATAAGCCACTAAAGACCATCGGGTCGAGCAGATTGATGGAACCCAGCAGGTCGGAGGTCGGGTCCTGCTCTTTCATCAACAGGTCGGCACGCGTCAGGAATGCGGCAAACAGCGCCAGAGACGTCAGGATGGCCGCGCCGATCGCGAAGCCCTTGCCGATCGCAGCTGTGGTGTTACCGGCAGAGTCCAGAACATCAGTACGCTCGCGCACGTGCTCAGGCATGCCAGCCATTTCGGCGATACCACCGGCGTTGTCGGCTACCGGGCCGTACGCGTCGATCGTCAATGCAATCACCAAGGTGCCGAGCATACCCAGCGACGCGATCGCGACACCGTACATGCCAGCGAGCATCCACGGAATATAAATCGCAAGACCGATAGCTAGATATGGGCCGACGGCACTCTTATAACCCAGCGCCAGACCGAAAATGATGTTGGTGGCCGTACCCGTTTGGCAGGATTCGGCGACTTCACGCACGGGCTTGTACTGGTCCGACGTGTAGTACTCAGTGAGAAGACCCACAACAAGACCGGCGATCAAGCCCGTCAGGAAACATAAGTAGACGCCCATCGAGGTGTAGTCGACGCCGGCGATTGCGAAGTCTTCAGGTATCAACATGCCGGTTACGAAGTACATGACGACAGCCATAATCGCACTGGAGATGATCAGCATCCGCTTCAGAGCCGGACCGACCTGAGCTTCGGTGGTCACACGGATCAGCAGGATAGTGACCAAGCTGACCGGGATGCCGATGGCCGAGATCACAATCGGATAGAGCAGCGCGTCGACGTTGCCCGCAAACGCAATCGCGGAAATGACCATCGCCGCGCAGGTGCTCTCCGCGCAGGAGCCGAACAAGTCGGCACCCATGCCCGCCACATCGCCCACGTTGTCGCCGACGTTGTCGGCAATAACCGCGGGGTTGCGTGGATCATCTTCCGGAATACCTGCCTCGACTTTACCTACGAGGTCGGCGCCCACGTCAGCAGCTTTGGTAAAAATGCCGCCACCGACACGTGCGAACAATGCGATAGCAGAACCACCAAGCCCGAAGCCAGCGATGACCTCCATGAGGATGTGCGGCGGCAAATCGGCCGGCAACACATATTTGAGGCCGAGATAGATCAACAACATGCCGAGTGACGCAAGGCTGACCAGCGCGAATCCCATCACAGCGCCGGAATGCAACGCGACGTTGAATGCGCTGGAGAGTGACTGGTTCGCCGACACCGTCGTTCGGGCGTTACCCGCGGTTGCGATCTTCATACCAATGAAGCCGCTCACGATCGAGATGATCGAACCGAAGATGAACGCCACAGCTGTGTAGATGCCTTCATTCACGTTCTTGGTGTGGTGATCGTCGATCAGAAGCGCGATGACGATACCGAACACGACCATGAAGATGGCCATGAACTTGTATTCCTGCTTGAGGAACGCCATCGCGCCTTCGGCGATCGCCGAGTGAATCTTGCGCAGCTTGCCGCGCGTAGCGGCGTCTTCGACACCCATGTCGATCGCAACTCGGCTGACCGAGCGCGAGTAGAACAAGGCCACAACAAGCCCAAAAAGGGACAGGGCCAGAATGATCGCAATTGACATGCTAATGGTTTCTCCGTGTTTGTCGTCCGGTATTCGACACGGCACACATCGCCATGAGGTGCGATGCTCTGCACCTAACTGGATGATATGAAACGCGTTCGAGTCCCCGCGACAGATTGATATCTGTTTTTTTGATGCTGGTATGTCGGACAGCCAAAGCTGCCCCATAACCAGCAAATTGCCCCGAAGCCGGTTCGACCAGGCGCCGCAGAGTGTAACACAAGGAGGTATGTTCGGTACCAGCGCAAGGGCGCCGGAGCCTATAGATTCTGGGGTGCGGGAGGCTTGCGCTAGCGAGGGCCATCAGACGCCAAAATAGCCGCCTCGTCCGCAAAGCGCTCGAACGCGTGCGCGTTCCCGGACGGGTCACGCAAGAACAGTGTGGCCTGGTCGCCGACCTGGCGTTCAAACCACAC
>JBCCCC010000261.1:0-2519 GCA_039033695.1 Pseudomonadota bacterium
CCCGTGTTCTCTTTCCTTGGCCGACGTGCCGATCACCCGCGCCAGATACCGTGCTACATCGCCTATACCAATGAGCACACGCACGACATCATTCGCGCAGATCTGGATCAATCGCCGATGTTTCGCGGTGATATCGAAGGTGTTGGCCCACGCTACTGCCCGTCAGTCGAAGACAAAGTTGTCCGGTTTGCCGACAAGTCATCGCACCAGATTTTTGTCGAGCCCGAAGGGCTGGATACATTCGAGGTGTACCCCAATGGCATTTCGACCAGTCTGCCGTACGAGACACAGGTTGAATTTGTGCGCAGCATTGACGGGTTCGCAAACGCGCATATCACCCGCCCGGGTTATGCCATCGAATACGATTATTTCGACCCGCGTGACTTGCATGCAAGCCTTGAAACTAAACCGATGGGTGGTCTGTTCTTTGCCGGTCAGATCAATGGCACGACAGGCTATGAAGAGGCGGCAGCTCAAGGCCTGCTCGCCGGCATCAACGCGGCCAACGCGGCGTTTGATCGGCCTGCATGGGTGCCGCGACGAGATGAAGCCTACCTCGGCGTGTTGGTCGACGACTTGGTTACCCAAGGCACAAGCGAGCCTTACCGAATGTTCACCAGTCGCGCGGAGCATCGTTTGCTGCTGCGCGAGGACAATGCAGACCGGCGATTGACCCCCGTTGGTCGTGAACTTGGCATCGTCGATGATGAACGCTGGCGCGTATTCGAACATCGTCAGACGATGGCCAATGGCGAACAAGCGCGCCTGTCAAAGCTATTGGTAAGGCCAGCGGATGTACCGACAGGCTCGATATTGACCGCAGGCAAGACGCTCTCTCGCGAGACGCATGCGGTCGACTTGCTGCGACGTCCCGAAGTGAGCTATGACACGCTGACGGCACTGCCCCGTGTGGGCCGAATGATGCCGACGTCCGCTGATCCGGACGACTATCTTTCCAGTGCCGAGTTCGCGGAACAGGTCAGTCTGCAGGTCGAAACAGACATCAAGTACGCAGGCTATGTTGAGCGGCAGACGCGCGAGATCGAGCGCCAAAGAAAGCAAGCTGATTTGCGGCTGCCGGGAGATATGGACTACGCCAGCGTGCAAGGCTTATCGAATGAGGCACGCCAAAAGTTGGCCGATGTGCGGCCCGATACGCTCGGTCAGGCCGGGCGTATTCCTGGTGTGACGCCCGCTGCGGTTTCGCTGCTGCTTATCCACCTGAAGAAACGATCGTTAAAGAAAAGCGCCTGATCGACGATGGCTTCTCGTCTATGTTTGGCGACGTTAGTGGTGGCGCTGTCGGCTTGCGGCGTGCCGTCGTCGCCGCCCAACGAAGACCCGGTACTTCAGCGCGGTTTGTCGGCGCAGCCGGAATCTCTGGACCCGCAACTTGCACGCAGCGTGGCCTCCGGCAAGGTGCTGGGCGATATGTACGAAGGCCTGTATACCCGCGATGCCGCAGGGCAGCGAGTAGCGGGTGTTATTGAAGACGGGGGCATGGCGCTTTCCGGCGATGCGCGGCGCTACACTTTTACGTTGCGCACTGACGCACGTTGGTCGGATGGCTCGCCAGTGACCGCAGCAGACTTTGTTCGCGGCTGGCGATTTCTTGCGGATCCCGACAATGCCGCGTTCTATGCCGACTTGATCACGCCACTGGAAAACGCTCGAGACATCGCGATTGGCGCTAAGTTGCCATCGACGCTCGGCGTGAGCGCACGAGATGCGCACACACTGGACGTTGTGCTGACCGCGCCGCAGCCGGATTTTCTCGAACGCCTTGCGCACCCGGCACTGGCGCCAAGGGCGCCGGATGCCAACTTGACCAATGGTGCCTACCGCCTTGCCAGTGTTGCCAGCGGCGGTGTTGTTTCAATGCATGCGAACCCCTATTTTCATGCTGCGGATACGGTTGCTATCAAGGCTGTGAACTACACGTCATATGAACAGGAGCAGACAGAATACAATGCGTTTCGTAGCGGCGCCCTGGACATTACCAGCCGCGTGCCGCGACAGTTGTTTCTTGGCGATGCCCCGAAACCCGACACGCTGCGAGTGACGCCTTATCTCGGAGTCGCCTTTCTGACCATGAATATGCGCGAGCCGCCATCACTTGCGCTGAGGCGAGCGCTGAGCCTTGCGATTGATCGGGTCGCGTTGGCCGAGGACGTGTTGGCGCGCGGTGAAACGCCAGCCTACGGGCTGGTACCACCCGGCACGCGTAATGGTGAAGAGGATTACCAGGTATACCTGCCAGATCATGCCATGCTGGATGCGACGGCACGCATCGCCGCAGCGCGCACGGCAATGGCGCAGGCGATGGCAACGGCCGAGCGCGCGCCGCAAATCACGCTGAGCTACGCCAGCTCGGATGAAAACCGTGTGGTTGCGCTGGCGTTACAGGCGATGTGGCGAGAGGTGCTGCCCGAGCTCACCGTGACATTAATCAACAAGGAGTTTCGCGTGCTGCTTGCCGAGGCGCGATCAGGACAATTCGACGGCATGATTCGCAGTAG
>JBCCCC010000262.1:0-2288 GCA_039033695.1 Pseudomonadota bacterium
CGCCGCCAGGAACGCTAGGTGCCAGAATAGGATGTACGGCTTGCGAAGGTAGATCCGCCAGGCAAAGAACGAGATCACGCTGTACATCAAGCAGGTAAGCGTCAAGGTCACGTACAAATAAACGGGTGAAGATAACAGCATGGTAACCGGCGATAACACTCAGGCGGTTATTTTGCACCACAATGTCCGAATTGTATCGGTTGTAGTCGAGTGTTTGGTTGCTCGGTGCCGTTCTTTGCGTTCGCCCGAATCTCAAAGCTCTAGCATTAGTCGTTGGTGCATGTCGCGAGCCTGATGGCGAACATCATTGCGCTCTAGCCGAATTGTGCTGCGGTGCTATTTGCGTTTTCTGGTGAGTCGATCACCTACCGATTGACGCGTCACCGGTGCCGGATGCGTGGCGATTGGCTGTTCACCGTGGAGCGGGTGGTGCGTGCTGAATGCGTTGTTGGGTGTGTGATGACAGCCTTGAATTGCCTCGATAATGCGTCAAAAAAAAATCGTTATAATGATTCAGGTTATTTTTTGCAGCACATAGTACGCATAAAGTTTCTTGCCAAAAGATCTAGAACGTGTCATTTTTAATGCATTAAATACTGTTAATCGTCATAAAGCATCAGATATGACGCATAAAATAGATTTTTCTATGGCCTCAAGCGAAGCTGTTATCGCCACGCTGTGTAAACAGCTTGATGAAATAAGGCTGAGCCGCAACGTAAGCCAGAGCGATCTGGCGCGGGAAGCTGGCGTTTCACGCAGCACAATGACGAGAATGGCGGACGGCAAGGCGATTTCGCTGGATTCGTTTGTCCGTGTGATGATGGCTCTGCGACTGACGGACCATCTTGCAGCGTTGCTGCCAGACCCGAGCATCCGGCCGGTCGAGCGGGTAAAACTCGACGGTGCTGAGCGCCGACGCGCCAGCCGCAAGAGCCCGCAACGCTCGGCGTGGACATGGGGGGATAGCCAGGAATGACCGATACGGCGCGTGTCATTCTCTGGGGCAGTGATATTGGCGCGGTAACTTGGTTGCCAGATCGCGGTGTGGGTATTTTTCAGTACACCGCAGCATTTGCACGCTCGCGTATTCAAGTTTCTCCGTTGATGATGCCGTTGACAGAGACCCCGTTTGAGTTTCCGTCACTCTCAAGAGAAACCTTCAGGGGTCTGCCGGGCATGTTGGCAGATAGCCTGCCCGACAAGTTCGGCAATACGCTGATCAATGCCTGGCTCTCTCGCCAAAGCCGCGATCCCGCGAGCTTCACACCAGTCGAGCGCCTTTGCTACATGGGTACGCGCGGCATGGGTGCACTTGAATTCAAGCCGCGCCTTGGCGCTGTCGTGAGCTCGACTCGCAGGATTGAAATCGATGCAATCGTTGATCTTGCCAATCGCGTGCTTGACGACAGAATCGCCCTGGAAGGCAAGTTCACTGGCGAAAACGATCAACGTGTCATCGAGGATATTCTTCGTGTAGGCACGTCTGCGGGTGGTGCACGGGCGAAGGCGGTGCTGACCTGGAATGAGCAGACCGGCGAGTTTCGATCAGGTCAGACGCCAGCAACAAAAGGGTTTCATCATTGGTTGATGAAATTTGATGGTGTTACAGGCAATAAGGACAAGGAACTCGCAGACCCGCAAGGGTTCGGACGTATCGAGTATGCCTATTATCTGATGGCGCGAGCAGCAGGTATTGATATGAATGAAAGTCGGCTGCATGAGGAGGGTGGGCGCGCTCATTTCATGACCAGACGCTTCGATCGCGCGGCCGACGGCGACAAGGTTCATATGCAGTCATTGGGTGCCATGATGCACTATGACTTCAATGTTGCGGGTGCATACGCTTACGAGCAGGCGCTGCAAACCATACGCAAACTGGGCTTGCCCAGAAGCGATATGGAGCAACAGGTCCGACGCAGCTACTTCAATGTTCTTGCTCGCAACCAGGACGATCACGTCAAAAACATCGCCTTTTTGATGAACCGCCAAGGCGCCTGGCGCCTGTCGCCCGCGTTTGATGTTGCTTACTCCTTCAACCCGACCGGTGACTGGACGAGCCAGCATCAAATGAGCCTGGCGGGCAGGCGTGACAAATTCTCTGTTGATGATCTCATTGCTTTTGCGGCCCTTGGTGGTATCAAGCGAGCAGCAGCGCGTCGCATGCTCGCAGAGGTGGCCGCGGCGGTTGCCGATTGGAAAGTGTTCGCGAGCAATGCGGATATTTCCCGCGGCGACACTAATCGCATCAGCACGGCGCATCGAACTGAGCTGTTTGTCTGACAGCGCGC
>JBCCCC010000263.1:0-2236 GCA_039033695.1 Pseudomonadota bacterium
GGCAGCAGCAACACCACAATGGGTGTGTTGTTCAGGAAGGCGCTGAGGACCGCCCCGACCACCAATGTGGCCAGCATGGCCAGTGCAGGTCGGATCGTCCACGCCTTGGCGATAATACCTGCCAGCGGCTGCAGCGCACCGGTCGTTTCCATACCTTTGCCAACAACCATGAGCGCACAGACCGCGACCAGTGCTTCATTGCCAAACCCGGAGAAAAAGAACGACGGCCCGACCACATCGCCATTGGCGCTGAAAGGGAAAAACTGGAACACGGCAACCAGCAATATCAGCACTGCGAGGCTCGATGTCTCCAATGGCAGCGTGTCACGCGTAAACAGGTACAACGCCACGGCCGTCAGACAGAGTGTAAACAGCCCGTGATTGGTGAGTAGTATGTCGCCCATTAATGAACCGCCTGGCCGCGCTCGCTGTCCGCGTCAAGTGAGTGTGTCAACTGCATGTTATTCGGCTTCCCCCTGACACGCCTTGTCTGGCCACCGCGGCGGCCAGCCGCCATGCTATCGCAGCAGCCGGCCGAACGCACAGGCCCATGCACGCTACAGCACATTCCTGGCATCTGTTACAGTCGACACGATTCTGCAAACGAGCACAACGGACTCATCATGTCATTCAGAGCACTACTCGAAAAATGGCAATCGCAGCCTGCGGTTACGAAGACGCCAGCACAATACCAGATACGCCTTGATGTCGATGATGCGGCGCGCGTGGAAGCCCTGGCTGACCTGTTTCCGGGCATTGACGCGGAAACAGTCATTGCCGATTTGCTGAGCGCGGCGCTCAATGCGACTGAAGCGGCGATGCCATACGAGCCCGGTGATGAAGCCGTCGCGCAGGATGAGTTCGGCGACCCAGTCTATGCCGATGCCGGGCTAACACCAGATTACCTGAAGCGTGTCCGCGAGAAACGCAGCAAGCTCGGCTAGCACTATCCGATGAATGCACCGCCCGATGGCGACAACGCACGCCTTGGTTTCGGTGTTTTCGCTTATACCCGCGAAGCGTTATCACTGGTCTGGACAACCAGTAAACCGCTGACTATCGCATTTGCGGCTCTTACGTTGGTGGCAGGGCTGCTGCCCGCGGCTATCGCCTGGGTGGGCCAACTCATCGTCGACTCGGTGGTCGCCGCAATCAATGGCGGCGGCGACAGCAGGACGGCTGTTCGCTATGTACTGATCGAGTGCGGTCTGTTTCTCGCAGTTACGGCCGCGCAGCGCGGTATATCGCTGTGTCAGTCACTGTTGCGCGCGCAGCTAGGACATCGGGTGAACGTACTGATCCTTGAGAAAGCGCTGACGTTGTCAATGGGCCAGTTTGAGGATGCCAGCTTCTATGACAAGCTCACGCGCGCCCGGCGTGAAGCTTCCAGCCGGCCGCTCAGCCTTGTGAACCGAACGTTCTCTCTATTCCAGAATGGCGTGTCGCTCGTCAGCTACGCCGTGTTGTTGGTGCAGTTTTCAGTTTGGGCGGTGCTGATACTCGTGCTGGCCGGGCTACCGTCTTTCGTTGCTGAAACGAAATTCTCCGGCGATGCATTTCGGCTGTTTCGTTGGCGCTCGCCTGACTCAAGAATGCAGATGTACCTTGAGACCGTTCTGGCCCGCGAGGACCATGCCAAAGAAGTCAAATTGTTCCGTCTCGGACCGCTGTTCCTGCAACGCTATCGCGATATCTTCTCGCGTCTTTTTGGTGAAGACCGTGCACTGACCATTCGCCGCGAGAGTTGGGGATTAGCGCTTAGTGTGATCAGTATTGGCGCGTTTTATGCTACGTATGCGTGGATTGCAATCGCCGCGGTTGAGGGCAACATTACGCTCGGCGAAATGACAATGTACCTGCTGGTGTTCCGCCAGGGTCAATCGTCTGTCGCGGCGAGCCTGGCGTCGATTAGCGGCATGTACGAGGACAACCTGTACTTGTCGAATCTGTATGAGTATCTGGATCAACCGTCACCCGTCGCAACAGGCACGCTCACGCAAGGCAAAGCGCCCGGTCGTGGCATTGAGCTGGACGGCGTCAGCTTTCGTTACGCCGGCGCTGAGCGGTGGGCGCTCGAGGACATCAATCTCACCGTCAAGCCCGGGCAATCCTTGGCACTGGTTGGTGAAAACGGCGCAGGCAAGACCACACTCATAAAGCTGCTGACCGGGCTGTATCAGCCACAGCACGGCGAGATTCGGCTCGACGGATCGCCGCTGGCAGACTGGGAACAAGA
>JBCCCC010000264.1:0-2192 GCA_039033695.1 Pseudomonadota bacterium
CGTGGCACATATCGAGCACGAAAAAGTGGCGCTGTTCACAGGCAACTACAGCCAGTTCGAGAAACTGCGCGCCGAGCAACTCGCACAGCAGCAGGCGATGCATGCTCGGCAGCAAAAACAGATCAAACACATTCAGAGCTATGTCGATCGGTTTCGTTACAAGGCGTCGAAGGCGAAACAGGCGCAAAGCCGTATCAAGATGTTGGAGCGCATGCAGCAGATTGCGCCGGCGCATGTCGACTCGCCGTTTCGATTCCATTTCATCGAGCCCGAACGCCAGCCGCAACATTTGCTTGGGCTGACTGACGCTGCGGTCGGCTACGATGATGATGTAGTTGTCGACAATATTGAGCTCAACTTGTCCGCTGGCGACCGTATCGGGCTGCTAGGTGTCAACGGCGCCGGTAAGTCGACGCTGGTCAAAGCACTATCGAAAGGCACGACACTGTTGCGTGGCGAGCGCGTGGTCAGCAAGGACACCAGGATCGGCTACTTCGCACAGCATCAGCTGGAATTACTGAGGCCGGAACACAGCCCCATCGATCACTTGAGAGACTACGCGCCTGGCGATCGCGAGCAGGATCATCGCAACTACCTCGGTCGCTTCGGCTTCAGCGGCGACCGGATTTTTGAACCCGTGGCACCGTTCTCCGGTGGTGAGAAAGCACGGCTGGTGCTGGCGCTGATGATTCGCCAAGGGCCCAATCTGCTTTTGCTCGATGAACCGACCAACCACCTTGATCTGGAAATGCGCCAGGCGCTAAGTATCGCGTTAATCGAATACAGTGGCGCGCTGGTTGTTATCTCGCATGATCGCCATTTGTTGCGCAGCGTCTGCGATGAGTTACTGATCGTGCACGACGGTATTGTTGACCGCTTCGATCGCAGTCTCGATGACTATCAATCGTGGCTCCGCGAGCAGGAAGACGCATCAGGCGCGGCCGCAGCGGATGCGCAGGACGTTGCACCCGCAAAGACAGTAAACAAGAAACAGCAGCGACAGACTCAGGTCGCCGAGCGGCGGCGGTTGAAACCACTGCGCGACAAGGTCCAGAGTGTCGAGAAGGCGCTTGCTGAGCAGCGAGCAAATCTCGCGATGCTCGATGCCAGTCTGTCGGACGAGGCGATCTATTCCGATCAGAGCCGCAAGGACGAACTCACGGATCTTATCGCGCAACAGGCTAAGGCCAGGACAACAATCGAGTCGCTGGAATCGGACTGGCTCGAGGCCAGCGAGCAACTGGAGCAGGCCACGGTAACGTAATCTGCGGATGTCAGCAGGTTGACATCAGTGGTTACAGGCAAAAAATTACCCGCGAGCGCTTGCGAACTCGCGGGTAATGGTATGACTCACTGGAACGCAGTCCCAGTGCTTGCGCTCTTATTGCTTGCGGCGCAATCCGAAGCCAATCAATGCGCCACCTAGCAGCAGCAGTGTGCCGGGCGCTGGCACTGCAACAACGCTAATGCCATCAAGGAAGTTACCAACCGTACCCGTGTCCGGCGTGATCGCCGTGAAGCGGAGGGTTGTTTCTGATGAGTCAGCCGTGAACGTAAAAGAGAATGTCTCCCACACGTTGTTGACTGTGTGATCATCGATCAGTTGATCGAGCAGCGTAGATGCACCCAACAGCTCAACCTGGAACGCTTCGTTGTCGCTGCGTCGTGCGCCATAGGCGAAGAACAGCTCGTAAGAGGCGCCCTCAACCGTTGAGAAGGTCTGGAAGATAGAGAACACATCGCCGCCGTTCGGGTGCGCGTTCAGTTCAGCGTGTTGCTCGCCTTCGTAGGCACCAATTGAGCCGAAGTCTTGCCAGATTTCGATGTTGCTGCCGTCCCAGCCGTTGACGTCGGACGCTGAGTACCATTGCCATCCACCGGCGCCGCCATTGACGTCGTTGTCCTCGAAGCCGCCATTGACGATCAGGCTGGCATTCGCCGCCGTGGAGACGCCAAAGCCGAGAATCGAGGCAATGGCGAGTGTTGTTAGGGTCTTCATCCTGAAATGTGCTCCGAATTATGTCAGCGCTCAACGCGCTTGAATACTTAGTTGACTGATATAAAGCAGTATCCGTGCCAATAATTTAACTAATTGAAAAATATAGTTTTTTTTGACTATCGACAGAACGCCAGCACTAGCTTTGTAAAGAGTATCGACAGTCTGTCATAAGGCCGAATGGCACAATCTCTCA
>JBCCCC010000265.1:0-2177 GCA_039033695.1 Pseudomonadota bacterium
CAAAGTTGAACTGGTTGTGTCAGAGCTGACGATACTCAACACATCCGACACGCCGCCGTTTCACCATGACGAGCAAACCAACGAAGAGTTGCGTCTCAAGTATCGCTACCTCGACCTGCGTCGCGACAACATGCTCAATAATATCCGCTTGCGTCATGCGGTCACACGGGCGATGCGCACTTATCTGGACGACGCGGGTTTCGTCGATGTCGAGACGCCGATGCTGACCCGAGCGACGCCGGAGGGTGCGCGCGACTACATCGTGCCGAGCCGCACGCACAGCGGTAAGTTCTTTGCGCTGCCGCAGTCGCCGCAGATCTTCAAGCAATTGCTCATGATGTCGGGACTCGATCGTTACTATCAGATTGTGCGCTGTTTTCGCGACGAGGACTTGCGAGCGGATCGGCAACCAGAATTCACTCAGCTCGATATCGAACTGAGCTTCGTGGACGAAGACCAGATCATGTCCATGATGGAAGACATGGTGCGCCATTTGTTCCGCGCCGTAATGGACATCGAGCTGGCCGGCGAATTCCCGCGCATGTCGTATGCTGAAGCCATGCATCGCTTCGGTTCTGACAAGCCGGATCTGCGTATTGATCTTGAGTTGGTCGAAGTGGCGGACTTGATGGCCGACGTTGAGTTCAAGGTCTTCGCTGGCCCTGCCGCCGACCCGGATGGTCGCGTCGCGGCACTTCGACTGCCGGGCGGTAACGCGCTGAGCCGCAAGGAAATCGATGAATATACTGCCTTCGTCGGCCGCTACGGGGCGCGCGGGTTGGCATATATCAAGGTCAATGATATCGCTGCGGGTCGTGACGGCTTGCAGTCTCCTATCCTGAAGTTCCTGCCGGATGCCGCGGTCAGCGGCATATTGGAGCGCACGGGGGCTGCTGATGGTGACTTGATTTTCTTTGGGGCAGACAAGGCACGGGTGGTCAACGATGCGCTGGGCGCGCTGCGTGTGCGTCTTGGCGAAGATCGCGGGCTGGTCAACGCTGGCTGGGCACCGCTGTGGGTTGTCGATTTTCCCATGTTCGAGCGCGATAGTAAGGAAGGCCGCTGGACATCTTTGCACCATCCGTTCACCGCGCCCCGCGCCGACAGTGCTGATGCATTGCGCGCAGCGCCTGGCGACGCACCATCACGCGCTTATGACATGGTCTTGAATGGCTCGGAAATTGGCGGCGGTTCTATCCGAATCCATGATCAGCAGATGCAGGCAGCGGTTTTCGAGTTGCTCGATATCAGCGACGAGGAAGCTGAAGAGAAATTTGGTTTCCTGCTGCGCGCGCTGTCCTACGGTTGCCCGCCGCACGGTGGTATCGCCTTCGGTCTGGACCGGTTAGTAATGTTGATGGCGGGCGCTGACAGTATTCGCGATGTGATTGCGTTTCCGAAGACGCAGTCGGCGCATTGCCCTCTGACTGATGCACCTGGCGAAGTCTCGCCAGCGCAGCTCAAGGAAACCGGAATTCGTCTGCGAGCCAAACCGGCCAGCGAATGAGTGTAGACGCTCGCCCGGCGCATGTGGTGATGTTGCACGGGCTGTGGATGACTGGCGTCGAGGCGTCGTTTCTACGACGCAGGTTAGGCGAGCGTTATGGTTTTAACACGCACCAGTTGCACTATCGCACGGTGCGCGCATCGCTCACCGAGAACGCGCGTGTGTTGCGCGAGTTTGTGCAGCACGAACTGCGCCCGGATGCGACTTGCCATTTCGTGGGTCACAGCCTTGGCGGGTTGGTCATTCTCAAAATGCTTTGCGACTGGCCGGATGCACCGCCGGGTAAAGTCGTTTGTCTGGGCACGCCCTTGGCGGGCAGCGCAGCGGCTGAGCGTATCGCCGGATTGCCGGGCGGCGAAAGCCTGCTTGGCAAGTCGATTGCCGAGGGCGTATTGGCTGAGTCGGCGTCAAACTGGGCCGCGTCGCTGGAGTCTCGCGATATCGGTGTCATTGCCGGTACGCTGAGCGTCGGTCTTGGCCGCATTGTGGCCAAACTACCTACCCCGAACGATGGGTCGGTTGCTGTGACGGAAACTCGGTGGTCAGGTCTGACGGACCATCTGACCCTCGCTGCGACGCACACCACGCTGGTCACGTCGCGAGAGGTGGCGGATCAGATCGCACATTTCCTGAATCACGCCGAGTTCAGCCGCGATCGCAAGAGTGGGCC
>JBCCCC010000266.1:0-2163 GCA_039033695.1 Pseudomonadota bacterium
CAGCCGCACAACGGCATTGCCCATAGCTGACCCTCGCATCATCTGCCATCTTCCTACCTCCTGTTGCGCTTCGTCCATCCCGCACGCACGCGGCGAAGACGCGTTGATGACACCAAAATCATGACGGCAGCACACGAGCCACCGCAACCGGATTCTCTATGCGAAAATCTCACGCACACATTGAGCTTTTGGCACAGCTCAATATCGCGGGTGAATGCTAGGGTTTCGTCTCAGCCAACGCGCATCACAACGCGCTCGAGCGGTCCTTCAATACCTATCAAGACGGAAACCCGATGCTTAACGGAACACTTCAAAGACTTACCGCGTTTTCCCGTACGGAAGCCGGCGGCAACCCGGCTGGCGTCTGGATCGGAGACAGGTTTCCCGAAGACGCGGACATGCAAGCGCTCGCAGCCGAGGTGGGTTACTCCGAAACGGCCTTTGTCGTACCGGCAACCGGAGCCACACGCCAGGTGAGATACTTCAGCCCCGAAGCCGAGGTGCCCTTCTGCGGACACGCCACCATAGCCACGGGCGTTGCTCTGGCAAACGCCGAAGGCGATGGCGAGTATTCCTTCTCCACGCAGGCCGGCGAGGTTCGTGTACAAACACAATCGACCGCAGGCTTGCGAACAGCTGCTTTGACATCTGTTGCACCTCACTATTCGCCTGCACCTGCGGACTTGTTGAACCTGGCACTCGAAGCGCTCAACTGGTCACCAACAGACATTGACCAGACGATACCCCCCGCCATCGCATTCGCCGGTGCCTCCCACCTTGTGATTGCGGTCACGCACAAAACGCGGCTCGACGCGTTGGCCTATGACTTTGATGCACTCAAGACCATCATGCTGGAGGCGGGCCTGACGACATTGCAATTGATCTGGCGCAAAGACGCGCAGACGTTTCATGTTCGCAACCCGTTTCCGGTTGGCGGTGTGGTAGAGGACCCCGCAACAGGGGCTGCGGCGGCTGCGCTCGGCGGCTATCTGCGAGATGCCGGCCTGGTGTCGGCGCCGGCAGCACTGTTAATACACCAAGGCGAAGTCATGGGCCGGCCCAGCGAGCTTAACGTCCACATCCCGGCCACGGGCGGCATTGTCGTCAGCGGCACAGCGGTGCCCATAACCGCTTGAGGTACGCCGGTATGTGACTTTTGCTCACAGTATGAGTGTTGGATACGGCCGGCGGCGGGCAGCGCTATCTGCGAGCCTTGTCCGCATCATGAAGATTATTGATATCGCTGCCGCACTGCTTGTGGCACTCATTTGGGGTGCGAATTTCACCGTTATCGAACTCGGGCTGCAAGGCTTCCCACCGATGCTGTTCGCTGCATTGCGCTTTGCATCAGTGGCGCTGTTTGCACTGTTGATTTTGCCGTGGCCTGCCGGGCACGGCCGCGATGTTCTCGCCTTCGGCACGCTCATGGGGCTGTTGCAGTTTGGCTTGTTGTTCTTCGCGATGGATGGGCACGCGGACGCTGGCACGAGTGCGCTGTTGATACAGGCACAAGTGCCCATGACCATGCTGTTGGCGGTATTGTTGATTGGCGAACGCATAATGATTAGCCAATGGGTTGGCGTTGCGATCTCAGTGCTTGGGCTGGCACTGGTGTTTCTCGGGCAGAGTGGCCGCATCGATAGCCTCGGCTTAGTGCTGACGCTACTCGCAGCGCTGAGTTTTGCCGGTGGCAACCTGGTCATGCGTCGCGCCAAAGCGATCAACGGGTTTCACCTGGTCGCGTGGTCCTGCCTGATCCCACCGGCGCCCTTGCTGGCGCTGTCCTTCGCATTTGAGGGGATCGACCCGATCGGCACTGCCGCCAGTGCCGGGACAATCGCTTGGCTCTCGCTTGGCTTTGTCGCGCTATTTGCCACACTGCTCGGTTTCGGGCTCTGGGGCAGGCTGTTATCAGTCTACTCCACCGCCAATGTGTTGCCCTTTGCGATGTGTGTCCCAGTGTTCGCACAGATTGTCGCGGCGCTGTGGCTCGGTGAGCCGTTTGGAACGCGCGAGGCGTTAGTAACCGTTGTCGTACTGACCGGGGCCCTGCTATGCCAGCGACGACCGATCATGCGAGAATCGAAACCGCCCAGGCACGCAAAGGCAGGAGCAACCCATGCAAACTCGATTGCCGCCGCTGAATGCCGTACGAGTATTTGA
>JBCCCC010000267.1:0-2155 GCA_039033695.1 Pseudomonadota bacterium
CCGATGAGCGTCTCTGCCCACGCCGAGAAGCCAACGGCAGCGGACGAAGAGCTTGATAGGCTCGAAGCTGCGGGTGTGATTATTGGCGAGATCGTCCTGGATATTGGCGACGTATTCGACACCTCGACCCCGAAGGAAAACAAGTCGGTGTTTCGGCTCGCAAATCGCCTGCACATCAACACCCGTCCCAGCACCATAACCTCTCAGCTACTATTTCGCCGCGGAGACAAGCTGACTCGACATGATATTCAGGAGTCTGCGCGACTATTGCGTGCGAACAGTTTTTTCTACGACGCATCCGTCACCATTCTGGACGTAACGGACAACGTTGCGCGCGTCAAGGTGACGACCCGCGACAACTGGACGTTGTTGCCACGGCTATCTTTCTCTCGCAGTGGCGGCGAGTCACGCTACCAGTTTGGTTTCGAGGAGCAGAACCTGCTGGGGACCGGCAGCAGCGTTACCGTGGAGCGGCGCAAAGACGACGATCGCCGCTCGACGTCGTTCGAGTTCTTTGATCGCAATCTGGGGCGTACCTGGGTGCGATTGGGTCTTGAGTATCGCGACAATAGCGACGGCGAGGCGGCCGCGATCACGCTCTTGCGGCCTTTCTATGCGCTGGACACGCGATGGTCCGCCGGCACGCTGATGCGTCTCAACGATCGCGAAGAGCCATTGTTCTCTCGCGGTGACGAAACCGGACGATTCAGGCAGGACGAACAGCGGCTCGAGGTCTACTACGGCCGCTCCGCAGGGCTGATCAATAACCTGACGCGGCGCTGGTCGTTCGGTGTCGCCATCGATGACAATACATTCTCACCGCTGGCAGATCAGCCGAATCCCGTGCCACTGCCAGCGGACCGGGAGCTTCGCTATCCATTCATCCATTTTGAGCAGATCGAAAATCGGTTCGAGGTTGCACAGAACTTCGACCAGATCTTGCGCACTGAAGACCTGTATCTCGGCACTCGGTTCGGAGTCCGGCTGGGCGTTTTGTCTGAATCGCTCGGCAGTGACCGCGACGGGCTGGTGATCGCGGCCAATGCCAGCAGCAGCTTTGGCAGTCCGCAGCGCAGCCTGGTGACCGTGGCAAGTCAGATGCAAGGTCGCGTTGAGTCAGGCACGCTGGTCAACGCCACAGTTGGCGGCAGTGTCACGCTGCACCATCGTCAATCACCCAAGCGCATGGCGTTTGCCGCAATCAACGGCGTCGCTGGTCGCCGACTCGACATAGACAATCCCATTCTGCTGGGCGGAAACACCGGCCTGCGCGGCTATCCCCGCGCATTCGGCAATGGCGACGCGCGTGCTGTGCTGACACTAGAACAACGCTACTTTACAGACTGGTACCCGTTTCGACTGTTCCGGGTTGGCGGCGCGGCGTTTTTCGATATTGGCAGAAGCTGGGGCGAAGACAGCCTCGGCGTGCGTGATGACCGAATACTGAGCAACGCGGGGATCGGCCTGCGATTGGGGTCCACACGCGGCAACAGCAACCGCATCGTGCATATCGATCTGGCATTCGCGTTGCGCGACGACCCGCAGGTAGACGACGTACAGCTGCTGATTGAGGCGAAGCGCGGCTTTTAGCCAACAACCGCCGCTCGCCCCAAGAATTACATTTCAACAGAACACACGCATTGCCAGTCTGCAAGATTCAGCCAACGCATGATCAATCACTGAGTATCCGGCTGACCATGACTACAGCCAACTGACACCATACGACTGCGCGGATTCTCGTCGGCAGTGCAGCCAATGCTACAGCGAATTAGAGCTCGTCCGGGTTGTTCGACGCGAACAGCAGTCGGGGAAACCTCATCCTGTGCCGCGTCGGCGATGTGGTTATCTCGTATCGGTTCCTGACATCGGATAATGGCTGGATCGAGACAGACTGCTTCACGCGAACCGACCTACCAGCTCGCTTCAGGTCGGTATGGTCGTCAATGCTTTCAGCGCGCCGGCTGGCATTCGGGCCACGTTTGATTTCATCCGTTTGCGACCAACGCCGTCGACTGACTGACAACGACTGCACGCCGTAAAGCTCGCTGCTAGTCGCTAGTTATCGCCTGACGCTTCCTGTTCCTGTGCCGCGGCCGCTCGCTTGAGCCGCTCACGCATGCGATGCTCGGCGAATGCGCGGTACTCGGGGTGGCTC
>JBCCCC010000268.1:0-2062 GCA_039033695.1 Pseudomonadota bacterium
CAATAACAACTAGTGGAACGAGACTATGTACGCAACTGTGAGTAACGGCACGCGTGAGTACCGCAATGCGAAGGCTGAGCATGTTATCGATACTGCTGATGGTTATACATTGGTGCAGTCATTGATGACTCGACTCATTGCGCGCGTAGCGATGGCCAAACACTGCATTAAGAACGACGATGTACCTGCCAAAGGCGAGCACCTGGCCGGCGCAGTGGAGATCGTCAATGTGCTTCAGGTGGCCGTCGACGATACGCACAATGCCGACCTTGCTGGCAACCTGGTGGCGCTGTACGACTACATGGCGCGGCAACTGGTCACCGCGAACCTGAAGAACGACGTTACGATACTTGATGAAGTCGAGGGACTGGTTCGTGAACTCAAGCAAGCCTGGGATGCGGTGGGCACCGATCCGGCAGCACGCAGCGCCGCGGCGACGCCATGAGCGATTCACTGGACGCAGTGAATACCCTGACGGCAGCGTTGCTCGAGGCGCTCGAGGCTGGTGATACCGAGCGCGCGAGTGATTGGAGTCAGCAACGTGATCATGCTATCCGTGCCTTGGTGCCATCACTCGATGACGCGCAGCGCCGGACGCTACAACAGTCGGACGACGCGCTGCAAGCCGCGGTGATAAAGGTTCGCGAGCGCGTGATCGTAGACCTTGAGAAGCTGCGAACCGGGCGCAGTGCCGTCGCGGCTTATGGCAGCGTCAGCGCTCAAAACTGATTTAACAATAGCGGTCAAATATGCGACTTAATTCACAAAAAAATGGATCCCCGGCTCGAATACGTCGCGATTCCATGTCTTTTTGTGACTCCCGGCACAGTTTATGCTGGGTATCTGCCTATTCTTTGAACTGTCGCAAGGTAGCGACGTTGCTGGTTCGCCAGCAAAGCACAAGGAAAGGCAGATAATGAACGAGCAAACCGCAATCAAGATGCGCCCCGCCCAAGTGTTGGTGTTGCATCCGGATACCGATACCGCAAGAGACATTCGTCACAGAATTCGTTTCCTGGACTACGAGCCGGTTGATGCAGACAGCATCAGCGATGAGGAATTCTGCGCCGACAATGTTGCGGCTATCATTGCGGATGGTCGCGCGCACGAGCAGCTGCAAAAATCAGGCAGCCGGCCATTGCGTGATCTTATCAAGCGCACACCCTCCTTGATTCTCTGCGACGACGATACGTCGCGTAAACAGATTGGTAAGTCGACGACGCCGGCGTGGCCCTGTGAGCTGCCACTCAAACGCGCGCAGCTGTCACATCTTCTGCAACAGGCTAAGCGCTATCGCGGCAAACAACGCCGGCAGCGAATCACCGGGAGCTCAACGTCGATCATTAAGGTGCGCCAGCTCATCGAACAGGTCGCTGTGTTCGACACCAATGTGCTGGTGACTGGTGAATCCGGCACTGGTAAGGAGCTGGTCGCCAGGACCATCCACGAACTGTCGGATCGTGCGGAAAAACCTTTTGTGCCCGTGAACTGCGGGGCAATACCTGCGGATTTACTTGAAAGCGAGCTGTTTGGCCACGAGAAGGGTGCATTCACAGGCGCCGTTGCGGCGCGACAGGGACGCTTCGAACTGGCAGAAGGGGGCACGCTGTTTCTCGATGAGATCGGCGACATGCCCATGCCGATGCAGGTCAAGTTGCTACGTGTGCTGCAAGAGCGGGAGTTCACTCGTGTGGGGAGCAACAAGGTTCGTCGTTGCAATTTGCGCATCGTCGCGGCGACGCATTGCGATCTGGCAGCGGCGGTCAAGAAGGGCGATTTTCGCGAAGACTTATACTACCGATTGAACGTGTTTCCGATTGAGATGCCGGCGTTACGCAAGCGTCTGGATGACATTCCGGGCTTGCTGTCAGAGCTTGTCCTCGGCTACGACAAGACCGGCGACAAAAAACTGCGATTGCAGCCGTGCGCATTGCATGCGCTTGCGTTGTATGCCTGGCCCGGCAATGTGCGGGAACTTGGCAACCTCGTTGAGCGCCTTGCCATTTTGCATCCCACCGGCATCGTTAAGGTCGACGATCTGCCACCGAAATATCAGCCCGAC
>JBCCCC010000269.1:0-2020 GCA_039033695.1 Pseudomonadota bacterium
CCAATCGATGCCGATCACGCCATAGTTTGCAGGGGTGTACATCTGGCCAATGCGGTGAGGACCTGGTTCGTTGTTCTCATGTCGGAATTGCAGGTTGAGCGAGGACGACGTGATTTCGTACACGGGATAGTCGGTGACGTCATCGCGTACATAGAGGCCAGATGAATGGCGATCACCGGAGAGCAGCACCACGCCCTTTGCGTTGCTGTCATCAATTAGCCGATACAAGCGATCACGTTCCAGGGGCATGGTGCGCCATGCCTCCCATCCGTGACCATCCGCATGGATCTGAATTGAACTCACCAACAGTCGGATGTCGGCTGGCGCTCTTAACTGCCTGGCCAACCAGGCCCATTGCGCCTCGCCCAGCATGGATTGCGCCGGATCGGCACTTGGCAGATAACGTTCGCGCCCAGCCGCGCCGCGATCATCGGTCGGCGTCAGGTCTGTCCTGAAATAGCGGGTATCGAGCAGGATGATCTGCACACGGCGGCCTTCTGGACCGAAAGTGTGGGCATCGTAAATGCCCTCACGTGTGCGCCGCGGATCGTTATCATCGGCACGCCAGAAATCCAGAAACAGCCGTTGGGTAAAACCCTTGAACGCGAAACGACCGCCGACGTCGTTTTGACCATAGTCATGATCGTCCCACGTCGCGAGCATGGGCAGGCTTTGCCGCAGCGCCTGGAACTCAGCGCGGTCGGCAAGCTGGTGGTAGGCCTCTCGCAATTCCGGCGCAGTGGCGTCATCGCTATCGACATCTCCGTAGACGTTATCGCCAATAAACATGAACAAGTCATGATCCTCCGCGGCGATCGTGCGCAGAATGGGGATCTCCGTCTCCGCCGTGCTGCAAGAGCCAAAGGCGATGGATGTGAGCACGGCATCGGCCGCAGGCAGGGCTGGCCCGGCAGGTGCTAGGGGTTTGTCGTACTCGAATTGGTCATAGAACGGCGCTAGCGCTTCGACCACGGTGCGTGGCGGGCTCGCCGGCGAGTTTGTGACGGCCGGGGCGCGCGAACTGGTTTGGGTTGTGCTCGGCATGACACAAGCGCCAAGACATATCGTGCTAATCGCTAACGCCGGAGCCAATACTCGCATGTCTATCGCCTTTTATTCTTCGGCCCAATCAGTAGCGAGAGTATAGCCAGATTGATCTAATTCATTATGGCCAATCGCGCTTTGTTGATTACACACAATCGAATCCGGGTACTGCCTGACCTATAATCCCGCCCACTATGCTCGCCCTGACCAACATTGCGATTCGTCGCGGCCCCAGAGTGCTGTTCGACGATGCGAGCTTTCAGATTCATGCCGGGCAACGCATGGGTGTCATTGGCGCCAACGGCTGCGGCAAGTCGTCGTTGTTTGCCATGCTATTGGGCGAGCTCGAGCCGGACAGCGGTGAGCTCACACTCGACCCGACGGATGTCATCGCTCACGTTGCGCAACAAAGCCCGCACGGCAGTGGGTCAGCCGTAGACTATGTCATAGACGGTGATCAGGAATTGCGCGAAGTACAGCGCGCCATTGCGACCGCGGAAGCTGCAGGCAAGCAAGACGTCCATCGGGCGTACGAACGGCTGGAATCTATCGACGGCTATACCGCCGAGTCGCGCGCATCCCGATTGCTGCATGGCCTGGGCTTCGCGGCAAACGAATACACGAAGCCGGTCAGTGACTTCTCTGGCGGCTGGCGCATGCGGCTCAATCTTGCCCGCGCGCTTATGTGTCGATCCGATATCCTGCTGCTGGATGAGCCCACCAACCACCTCGACTTGCCAGCCATCCTGTGGCTCGAACGCTGGCTGAGACACTATGAAGGCATCCTGCTCGTCATCTCCCATGATAGAGACTTCCTCGACCAGGTTTGTACGCGCGTGGCACATATCGAGCACGAAAAAGTGGCGCTGTTCACAGGCAACTACAGCCAGTTCGAGAAACTGCGCGCCGAGCAACTCGCACAGCAGCAGGCGATGCATGCTCGGCAGCAAAAACAGATCAAACACATTCAGAGCTA
>JBCCCC010000270.1:0-1893 GCA_039033695.1 Pseudomonadota bacterium
ATCAACCCAAGCATGTGATAGCGCATCGATGATCTGTGATTCGTCGCCGCCAAGCATTTGCGTCACGACGGCTGTCGAGGCGACGCGTACCAGTAACACGTGATCAAGCCCCACACGGTTGTAGCTGTTCTCCAACGCCAACACGCCTTGAATTTCATGCGCCTTGATCATTGCGGTAAGTACATCGCGCATTAACAATGGCGCCTTACCCCCTGCAATGTTTTTTCTGCTGAGATAATCCGCGACCGCGAGAATGCCACCGAGGTTGTCGGAAGGATGTCCCCATTCCGCGGCGAGCCAGGTGTCATTGAAATCGAGCCAGCGAATCATGCAGCCTATATCCCAGGCGGCTTTTACCGGGTCCATCACATTCGACGTGCCGGGAACTTTGGCACCGTTCGGTACAACGGTACCTGGGACCAGCGGACCCATGTGCTTTGCACATTCAGGGAAGGATAGCGCAAGAAAGCCGCAGCCCAGCGTATCCATCAGGCAGTAGCGGGCCGTCTGATAGGCAAGGTCGCTGCTAATGTCGTGCTGATCGACGTACTTCGCGATGTCGACCAGTTCCTGATCAGGATCTGGTCGTACGTTGGTTTCTACTCGATTACTCATAGTGTGTTGTACCTTGAATTAACGGTGTTCTATGGCGACATAGTCGCGTGCGTCCGGGCCGATGTAATCAGCGCTGGGGCGAATGATTCGGTTATTGCTGCGTTGCTCCATCACGTGTGCTGCCCAACCAGTGAGTCGCGACATGACAAAGATGGGCGTGAAGAGCTTGGTCGGAATACCCATGAAGCGATACGCCGATGCGTGGAAGAAGTCCGCATTCGGGAAGAGCTTCTTTTCGTCCCACATAACGGTCTCGATCGCCTCTGAAATGGCAAAGAGCTTGTCGTCGCCGACTTTGTCCGACAGCGCTTTAGACCAGTGCTTGATGAGCGCGTTGCGGGGGTCGCTCGTGCGATACACAGCGTGGCCGAAGCCCATGATCTTATCTTTGCGGGCGAGGGCGGCCTTAATACCGGCAATTGCGTCATCGACACTGTTAAAACCATCAATGAGCTCCATCGCTGCCTCGTTGGCGCCGCCATGCAGCGGGCCGCGCAACGACCCAATCGCGCCGGTGATGCACGAGTGCATGTCGGACAGCGTCGATGCACACACACGAGCCGTAAACGTTGATGCATTGAACTCGTGTTCGGCATACAGAATCAATGAGACATCCATGACCTGTTGGTGCAACGGGTCTGGCTTTTGACCATGCAACAAGTGGAGAAACTGCGAGGCGATGTTGTCGTCATCTGTCTTGGTCTCGATACGCACACCATCATGGCTGTAGCGATACCAGTAGGTAATGATCGCTGGCAACGTGGCGAGCAATCGATCAGTCACGCGTTGTTGCTCACTGAAATCCGCCTCGCCCTCGAGATTACCCAGCATCGAGCAACCCGTGCGCATGACATCCATAGGGTGAGCGTCAGCCGGGATGCGCTCCAGTACCTCGCGCAGCGCGAGCGGTAACTCCCGTTGTGATTTCAGATGCACCTTGTAATTTTGTAACTCGGTCGCCGTTGGCAACTCACCATGAAATAGTAGCCAGGCCACTTCTTCAAACGTGGATTTCTCGGCGAGCTCTGCGATGTCGTAGCCGCAGTAGGTCAGGCCGCTGCCTGTTTTGCCAACCGTGCACAGCTTCGTCTCGCCGGCACTCTGGCCGCGCAGGCCCGCACCGCTCAGTTTCTTGTCTGTCATCTTCTGCTCCGTCGTCTGTGCCGAGGCGAAGTTGGCCGCGGCGAAAAGTCACTAAGCCTTTTTTTGTTCGCCGAATAATGCATCCAGCTTTTGCTCAAAGTCGTGATAATTCAGGAAGTCATACAACTCCATCCG
>JBCCCC010000271.1:0-1883 GCA_039033695.1 Pseudomonadota bacterium
CCGGTCAAGATGTCCAATTCAACTTCCGAACATGCGGCGGAGTAGGTGAAGCCGGAGAATGCATCAAAAGCACCCGGCACCAGTGTTGCAGAGACATCGATGCCGGGGAGCGCCTCGCGCTGCGCCTGCTCGAGCGTCTTGTAGGTCAGCTCGGTGATAGCCGCTTCACCACCTGGGACTTTGGCATTGAATGCTTCGACCAGTGACACACGGCGTGTATAAGCAAGGCTGATCAGGTTCTGCCAGATCATCGAGCTGCGACCCTGGACTGTGACGGTGGTTGCCCAGCCCTTTTCGGGGTATGCCCAATAATTGATGCCGTGGTCGTGGCACCAGTCATCACCCTTTTCAGCGCGGATGTCGGCGGCGAAAGCCTCGAGTCGCTCGCGCACGCGTTCGCAGGTCTTTTTCACTGCCAGCCCGTTGTACTGCGTCCCCGTCGAACCGCCTGTGCTGGTTGGGTTGGGGTTGATTTCTGTATTCGGCAGATTGACGCGGATGTGCTCCATGGGCAGGTTCAGTACATACGAGGCGATTTGCTCGATCTTGGTGACGAGCCCCTGACCCATGTCGACCCCATTCTGGTTGATCAACACCGTGCCATCGGTGGCATAGATCGAAACCAGTGCGCTGGCTTGCTCAAGCTGCACGAGGTTGTAACCGGAACCATATTTGACCGGCAGCATGTAAATGCCGCGCTTGCGCCAGGTGTTCTTCGCGTTGAATTGCTCGATCGCCGCAAGACGCTTGTCGAAGTCGGCTTTGGTTTTCAGGAACTTCCACACATCCCGGATATAGCAGTACGGTAACGCCTGACCGAATGGCGTCACGTCGCCCTGTTCGTAGAGGTTTTTCTCACGCACTTCGTCGGCGCGCATGCCGATCGCAAAAGCCGCATCGTCGACCGCATTTTCCGAGATCAATTTGCCTTGTATGTCGCCGAATGATCGAAACGCCGTATTGGGCGCCGTATTGGTACGACACACATCCAGCGTGCTGCGAAAATTGGCGACGTTATAGGCGCCATCAATACGGCTCTGGATACAGTTGGCCACGACAAACGAACAATCGTAGAACGCACCACCATCACCGAACAGCGTGAGGTCCATACCGCGAATCAAACCGCGATTGCTGGCATCCGCCGAGCCATCGTCTATCGCGATTTGATATTGGCCATAGTAAGGATGCCGCTTGCCGATCAGGCTGGTGTCGTTGTCGCGTGGCATCACCAGCCGGATGGGTCTGTTCGTCGCGTTCGCAGCAACCGCAGCAGCGGCGCTCACAAATTTTGCCTGTTCCGTCTTACCGCCGTAGCCGCCACCGACCTGGTGAATCTGCACTTTTACGTGATTCTGCTCAACGCCAAGAACGGCTGCCGCTGTGGTGTGCATTTCCATCGGGCTTTGTGAGGACGGGTGCAAACGTATCGTGTCCGCTGTTTCGGGTATGGCGACACAGGCTTGCGTCTCCATATAGAAGTGCGCCTGGCCGCCACACGCTTGTGTGCTTCCAACCACCTTGCAGTGGCCCGTATCAACAGTCTCCTCGCGGACGGTGATCTCCTGGTCTAGCGGATTCCCGTTCTGCGCGGTCCAGTCAAACTGACTGTTCTTTCGGATAATCTTCCAGATGTGGCTAACAAACGCTGCGGTCGCCGGGTAATCGGGAAAAATGCTGTTCCGTCCGATGGCATCGGGCAGCGTCAGCACCGGGTGCGTCCATTCGGGCGGCCAATCGACGGGCGTATAGTCAACGCAATGCGCACTCACAAACTCGGCCAGCTCGTCCATGGCAGCTTCCTGGTCGCCGACGACCAAAGCGATGGACTGGCCGACGTAGCTGACGCGCTTCTCGGCAAACACGGGTTGGTCACCACCCATACC
>JBCCCC010000272.1:0-1803 GCA_039033695.1 Pseudomonadota bacterium
CCGGCGCTGCGCAATGACAAGACCAACAAAACAAATCTGGATACTCAGGCTGGTCCCGGACGGCCGTTACGGCCGATGGTTGGTCGCGGCACTGATATTGACGGCCGGGCTCATCATCTACGGCATCGCGGCATGGCTGGTGCACACCAACCCCGCAACGCACGAGCGGTTCTTCGGTTGGGCACCAGCAGCCTTCTTTGTCGTGTCTGTCGCCTACATCGTGCCGGTGTTTCACTACGTGATGCAGCGTATTCATGGCGCGTTGGATGACCTTGCGCCATACCTCGGAGGCAGCGAAACGGTTGCTGAGTTACATCAGCAAGTTGATCATCGCTCATTATTATGGATTGTTAGAACCACGATCGTTGGCCTGACCTTCTGGCTATTACAGGGTCGCCTGCTCGTAGGCAACTGGTCTCGAATGGTGGAGCGCTCAACCGAGAGCTACGTCGCATTCGTGATGGATTTCGGGCCTATTTTCGTGTGGGTCATATTGACCATGACGGTTCGTGCACTGTTTGAGAATGCGCAGCTCTTTCGGCGATTGACGCGAGAGCTCAAGCTGGACGTGTTTAACCCCGCCACGTTCACGCCCATCGGTCGGATGGCTGTGTATTCCACCTTGACGATTGTCGGCGCCATCGCAATCTTTCCGGTCATGTGGATGGATGGGCAGCTCAACTTGTGGACGACCGTGCCTGGCTTGGCCACCATGTCGCCATTCATCGTGGTCTTGTTGGTGTTGCCGGTGTTACCGGTCCATCACCGAATGCGCGAGCAAAAGCGCGCAGCAATTGCTGACGTGCAACACGAGATCAATGAACAGCGTGCTGACGGCGCCAAGCAAAACGCCAGCGAGCAACTGCGGCTGCTCGCGCTGCGCCGTGAAATCGCCGCACTGCCCGCATGGCCGTTCGACGTGAGCGCCATTGCGCGCTTTGCTGGCTACGCGATTGTCGTGCCGCTCACCTGGGCCGGAGCCGCACTGATCGAGATGCTGGTCAACGTCATCCTTGATTGATGCTTTAGGCATGCAGACACGTCTCTCCGTATAATTGGTGCGATGTCCAAAGTACTCGGTTACATCGTTGGCGGTCTTTTTGTGCTGGGATTCCTGGCACCCATACCGATCGCCGGCTGGCTCGTGTACGACCGTGTCAGCGTCTACCGCGACGCAGTGCTTGTGCCAGCTGTTATTGAAGAGTGCCGCTCGGTCAGAGTGCGCGGCAATACAAGAGCTTCATTCGTCGCCGTGGCTCGGACTAACGCAGGCGATGTCGTCCAAGGCGAATTCGGCTGGAGCAAACGCAGGTACTGCGAGTCCGACATTGGCGATCAGATCCATGTGCTGATGAATCAGAAAGAGTCAGGCGACAGCCGGCTATTCACGTTTTGGGAGTTCTGGTTTATCCCGTTAGCGCTGTGCACTGTCGTTTGCGTGCTATACCCCATGGGCATCCGCGCGAAAAGACGGAAGGACGAATTGGCCGATTGAGCGCCGACCCAAGTCTCGCTGCATAACTCCTATGAGTGCTGCGTCCCAGCCTCGTCACGCAACGAGCGCACCGAAATCTCGGAGAAATCGCCACCTGCAGGGTTCTGGAACAAGCGCAGGCCAAATTCGGGCACGATGGCCAGCAAGTGATCAAAGATGTCGGACTGAATACCTTCGTAACGCACCCACTCGGTGGTCGCCGTGAAGCAGTAGATTTCGATAGGCAAGCCCTCCGCGCCAGGTTCCAGCTGGCGCACGATCAGCGTCATGTCCTGGTTGATCAGTGCATGGTGACGCAGGTAGTTCAC
>JBCCCC010000273.1:0-1802 GCA_039033695.1 Pseudomonadota bacterium
CGGGGACTCGTCTGCGGCGAGCCATGCCTCGACTTCCTTGCGCAAGTCGGGGTCGTCCTTACAAGCGCGTTCGAGAAACTCAGCGCGCTCCGCTGGTGGCAGGTCGATGGCTTGATTGAAAATAGCCTCGCCCTGTTTAAATCGTTCCGCATCCAAAACCACGCTCCGTTGCCCGACTCGCAGCTTGATTGTCGCATGAAATCGTGGACCAGGTTGCTGACCGATCCAGCGCTCGCGTCTATTCAACCGATTGGCACTCGCCAACGACCCTTATGGCGACCGCGGTTCTAAGCCAGGGGTGGGACGCCATGCATGGTTGGCCGCTAAAGGTGCGATCGCCAGACTGACGACTGGCCGTGGGCGCCTTGGCGCGATTCCTGTACTGCCGTGGCTTCCACTTCGACGAGCCACTCCGGTGAAACAAGACCGGATACCAGTACTGTTGTGATTGCGGGGCGAACGCCCGCGAAGTGGCGTTTACGAATGTCGACAGCGGTTTCGATGTCGCCACGACGTATCAAAAAGATGCCTAGTCTTGTGACATCGGATAACGCCATGTCTGCGTTGTTGAGTACTGCGCGTACATTCTCGATCGCCTGTTCGAACTGTTCGCGGAAACTCTTGCCAAGCGTGCCGTCCGGCGCGACGCCGACTTGGCCGGAGACCAGCAACACACGCGATGATGGCGCGAGCTCGACACCATGCGCATAGATGCCGTTATAGGTTGGGTCGACCCGAAACGGGTCATGTCTGATTGCCGTCATTTTGAATCTCTCTCGGTGGTTGGATTGAGAGCGCTAGCGTAGGTTGGATTGATGGTTTGCGGCCAGCGCGCATTGTGAACCGCCGCCTTGAGAAAAAATCACAGAGTTGCTTGCAACGCAGCAGTGAATGCGGCTACGTCCTTCTGGCGTCGGCTCGATTGATGCGACACGACATAAAAGGTGTCCGGCCAATCAACATCGGCGATCGGTAAGTCAACGAGCTGTTCGCTATGCAACAGTTGCCTGACCAGAATATTCGGCAGCAGGCCAACGCCGGTCCCTGTGCGCGCCGCCTCTATCGCGACGACAAAGTGTTCAAAGCCAATAACCGCACCGGTAGGGCGCAAGTCGCGGTCGACATGTGACCACTCATCTGCCGCGAATGTCTGCAAACGGGGTAGCGACTTGTAGCTTGATGTCAGGTCTGGTCGCACAACGGCCGTTAACTTGCCCGGTGCGAGCTCGGTCGCGTGCAGCCCAGGCCAGCTGCCGCGCCCAAAACGAATGGCCAGATCAACGGCCTCTCGCGACAGATCAAGCGGGCGATCGGACGTGGCGATCTCAAGGTCCAGGTCCGGCAAGGCACTGGTCAACGCAGCGTAGGCAGGCACCAACACATGGGCAGCAAGAGAGGCTACGGTAGCGACTCGCAGAACGCGCGATCCAGGGCGCTCACGGCGATGCTCTATAAACGCGCGCTCAAGTTGCGAGAACGCCGGCGATACGACATCGCGCAGTCGCCGCCCCTCTTCGGTCAGGGTTACGCGGCCACCAGAGCGGTCGAACAGGCGCTCGCCGACAAAGTCCTCGAGCACGGCGATCTGTTTACTGACAGCACTGTGAGAGACCGACAGCTCTTCAGCAGCGCGCGTAAAGTTCAAGTGACGCGCACAAGCATCAAATACTCGTACGGCATTCAGCGGCGGCAATCGAGTTTGCATGGGTTGCTCCTGCCTTTGCGTGCCTGGGCGGTTTCGATTCTCGCATGATCGGTCGTCGCTGGCATAGCAGGGCCCCGGTCAGTACGACAACGGTTAC
>JBCCCC010000274.1:0-1717 GCA_039033695.1 Pseudomonadota bacterium
CCGGAAACCGACCAAGCAACAAATCGAGCAGGCCTTCGACGGCAACATCTGTCGCTGTACGGGTTACCGCGCCATTCTGACGGCAATGAAAACCTTCGCAGTTGATTGGTCACCGGCTGATGAGGCGAACCGCATGCCGGTAAAACTCGATGATCAACTCAAAGCGCAGCATGTTGGCGACACTGTCACTCTTCCGTTCGCCGAAGGTGCAAAATCAACGCCGCAGCCCATCACGATAGCCGGCACGCAACAAACCTGGCTCACCCCGAGCAGCGTGACTGAGCTCGTCGAGATCTACAAAGACGTCGACCCAGCAGGAATCTATCTGCTGCATGCCAATACGGCGTTTGGCGTCTACCGGGAGGACTTCCTGGAGAAGCAACGGCTCGTGGACATCGGCAGAATCGAGGCGCTGTACGGCATCAGCCACGACGACAGCGCACTGACAGTCGGCGCCGGCGAAACCTACACCGCGCTGTTTGATTACTTGCAGACGATAGCACCGGCAATACTGACCTCAATGGCCGCCGTTTTGTACATGGCACATCGAACGGCGGGGACGGTGGTCCGTAACGCAGCCACCATCGGCGGTAACACCATGTTGGTGCTGAAGCACATCGGCCTGGGTACCGGCGAGCCCTTCCCCTCGGATTTGCTGACGGTCCTTGCCGCTTTGGACGCGTCTGTTCAATTCACTGATCTGACCTCCAGTCAGGAAGCGCAACTGTCCGTTTCCGAGCTGGTTGCTACGTGCCAGCGAGACCCGACCTTCGCCGCCCGCATTCTACTGACGCAATACCGAATCCCTGTTACCACGACGCCGAGTACCTTCGTTCAGGCGCAAAAAGTCGCCTTGCGCGACGTCAATTCACACAGCATCGTCAATACGACGAGCGTGCTGTCGATCAATACTGACCTGACTGTGACCAGCGCCAATCTCACGTTTGGTGGTATCGCGCCCTACCCATGGCGGGCCGTGAAAACCGAAGCAGCACTTACCGATCAACCGCTATCGCTTGAGCGCTTTGATAGCGTTTGCCGCGTTCTCGCCGAAGAGGTTCAAGACGAACTGAATCGCTGGGCGGACAGAATGCACGAGGTGGGTTTCGACGGATTCACATCGACCTATCGTATCCAGCTGGCGAACGCATTCCTGTACAAAGCGATGGTCAGCACCCTTGTGCAGGTTGCGCCCGAGAGCGTCCCCGCATCGATCCGGTCGGCAGCGGAAGAGACCTGGGGTAACTGGCCGGTCAGCGCAGGCTCGCAACACTACAAGCGACCTCCGAGTTCGAGACGGGCACCGGTTGCCGAGCCCTACGTGAAATTGATGGCGCTCTACCAGACCTCGGGTCAAGTGCGATACACGCATGAAATCGACGTGCCTCCCACGACGCTCGAGGCTTCTTTTGTGCAGAGTAAACGGGCGTTAGCGGACTACAGTTTCAAACACCCCGAAACCGGACAGTCGCCGATCACCGCCGAAGCACTGTCTGCATACCTCGCTACGAAGTCGTCCCATTTCCGAGAACTGATCACGCACAACAACATCCCCGCACATGGATTGAAGCGTATCGGTATGGGTGGTGACCAACCCGTGTTTGCCGAGAAGCGCGTCAGCTACGTCGGCCAGTCCATCGCTTTGGTCGTCGGCGACCAGGAAGCTGCCATGGACGAGCTGGCCGAGTTTGTGAGTGCGCATTGCGTTGACTATACG
>JBCCCC010000275.1:0-1622 GCA_039033695.1 Pseudomonadota bacterium
AGCACCTGCTCTGAGAACGCACGCCACGCAATCGGTTGGTAGAAAATCTTGGCAAGCTCCTTGCGTGTCTCGGCCTGCTCGTCCTCGCTAAGCGTCTGTGACAGTCGCTCGTCATAGGACGCCATCAAGTCGCCGGATATTTCGTTGGCAGTGTGCTGCCAGGACTCAGCGATGCGCCCGACAAACTGATCGGAGAACTCGAACTTCGAAACATCCTCTGCATTGGCCGCTAGAAACAGCAGGCCGACCGGCAGCAATAGCTTACGTCGATCACGTCGCATGGCTTGATTACCCGCGGAACGAAGAAGCATCGACTGTACCGCAGATGCGCGTTCAACCGTTAAGACCGATTATTGCCGTCAGCAATCACCTGGGCGGGATCCGAGCGGGTGACAAACCGGCAACGCAAGGCACAAGATCCAGTCAGCGACTCTTACTGTTGCGCATTAGCAGTCGCGGCAATTGACGACCCTAGCGTTCCAGATAATCGTCCAGCGTCTTGTGGAAATGGCGGATGCGTACTTCGAGATCGCCCAGCCACAGCCCTTCATAGGCGGCGCTGTTCATGCCTTGCTGCACCTTCGGCAAGTTACCGCCATCCTGATCAATCACCATGCCCATCGACTTTTCGCCAGACTTCACGTGTTTGTGCCGCGGGCGGTATTCGGGCAGCTCGTCCTCGTCAACAATGTACTCGATGGTCCAGGTGTCGAAGAACATCTTGTTGGGGTCGGTGGGATGCGGGCGATGCCGGAACAGCATCAAATGATCCGCGTGGGTGTTGAACGTCAGGTTCGGGAACACCAGGTAATTGAAATCATCAGTCAGTTGATCATCGTTCAGGTCGGAATAGTCCCGGCCCTCATCAGCCGCCGTTGCGCGCAAGTGTTTTTGCACGGTCTTGCGAATGCCATCGACGGGGCCTTCATAGCTGGCTGGGTCGAGACCTGCCTCGTGCAACATGAACTTGAGCGGCGGTGGAATCTCGGGCGCACGCTCGATGCGCGGGCTGGTCATCCCGAACGGCACGAGGTAGCGGGAGTGACGCTCGTAGCAATCAATTTGCACGTCCATTTCATTCAGGTACCACAGCAGCTGCGGGTGCGTGGCGGCAACATGATACGTCTCGTTGAACGCATCGACCGATGCCTTCCAGTTGCATTCCCACTCGACGGTCACGTCGCGTGTAACCACCATGCGTTCAAAGTGATAAGGCTCCAGGTGATCCTTAAGTGGCGCCATATATTCTTCGAGCGACATGACGTCTTTGTCGAGACTGAAGAACACCAGGCTGTTCCACTCCCCGCACGGCAGCTCTACCAGACCGCTGCACGGTTTACCTTGCGGGAACAGCTCGCCGTTGGGCAGGTTCACAAAGCGTCCGTCGCGGCCGTATTCCCAGCCGTGATAACTGCACTTGAAGCTCTCGGTATTCTCGATGCCTTCGGGCACCAGCCGATTGCCGCGATGCATGCACACGTTGTAAAAAGCTTTGGCGCTGCCATCGTCCTGGCGCACGACGATCACCGACTCGCTGCCGATCTCCGTACAGATATAGTCGCCCGCCTCGGCCAGGTCATGCGACAAGCCGGCCAGCAGCCAGACCTTGCTCCACATGTGCG
>JBCCCC010000276.1:0-1582 GCA_039033695.1 Pseudomonadota bacterium
GCCCGGTCGGGTCGTCAGCGGCGCAGGTAATTTGACAATGACGGAGTATTGCACAGCGTTGAATGAACGCATCGACCGGCGTCTTGAGTACATCAGCGGTTACGTCACCTACGGTGAGCTCGAATTGCTGCCGGACGAAGAGGACTCGGTTGAGGCCGAGGGCGGCGACGACCCGCAAGACGAGAATTGAAACCTGTTACCCCGACGCCAACGACGTGACGTCTCGCATTATCGGCAATCGCCTCGAAACGACATTCAGGCTGGTAGATTTCTACTGCGTCACTGGGACATCCGAATAATCGATGTCCTTGCGAAGCACGTAGACTCGAAGCGTGCGCCCCCCAGGGCGCTCGAAACCAAAGAACTGTTTCTGGAAAAAGATATCAGGCAGGTTGGTCGTTTCTCCCTGCAGCGCAGCACGAAGTCTCGTTGCGTGTATGGGCCTCGCGAAGTCTAGCTTGCAAAGATCAGCGCTGCACTCAAATCGGTTATCTGCTTCCTGCCACTCAGGGGCGCTCTCCAACGCACTTCCGAGTGAGCTACTGTTAGCTTGCACGCGATCTACATCGACAAGCCCTTGCTCAAACTTGCGATTGATCCAATCGTTCCAACCGCCGGGGTCAAAGTGTCTGTATTTTGCGATTCGGCGCGCTATGTCGCGTTCCGAAAGTTCGACCGCGTCCGCGGTATCTGGCTGGCGACTCGGGCTTGGCATCGTATCCACAACGTCCGCTGGCATAGACGTTGACAGACTATGGTCCAACTCATCTGCGGTCGCCACATTTGAAGTTGCAGTTGGCGGCGGGGGGCGGTTGGTAGTTTTCGAAACGATACCAGTCGTATCATTTTCGCCAGACGCAACCGATGGGCCATCGCGAAGCAATAGCCACAGTAACGTCGCAAGCGTCGTTAGAGCGATGAGTATCGTGTACCGATTCACAGAGAACTACTCAGCCCTTGCATCTCGTCCGGGTCGCGAATGAAGTCGTCGCTGCACGAACTGAAGCTTGTACACCAATTCTGAGTTAGATATATCCGCTTCTAGTTCCACTGCTAACATCCATACACTGTTTTATCCCAGTCGACGAGCGCGCCATCGGCCTCATTGAGCACCTCCGTAGTGTAGTCCGTAGTGTAGATCGGCGCGCCGTTATCCTTTGACAGTCCCAGATAACGCTTGCCATCAAGAGAAAAGCCGTATGCTGCAGGAAGGATGCGCCGGCGTAGCCTTGGTCCGAAGCGACAGGTTACTAAGCCCAAGAAAGACCGCAGTCGACTCATGTATTACCAGACGGGCGCAAGCTCGGATACTTAAAATACAACGATGGCCAAGACGATATGTCGCGGAAGTAGATAGCTGCGGCAGCCTTTTTCATGACGTTCGGTGCCGATGGCACTATGTAGAGCCCAAGGGATTGTCGTCTTCACCATTCCGCCGAAGGTGTGGTTTGAACGCCAGGTCGGCGACCAGGCCACACTGTTCTTGCGTGACCCGTCCGGGAACGCGCACGCGTTCGAGCGCTTTGCGGACGAGGCGGCTATTTTGGCGTCTGATGGCCCTCGCTAGCGCAAGCCTCCCGCA
>JBCCCC010000277.1:0-1538 GCA_039033695.1 Pseudomonadota bacterium
CAACTCCAAGAACACCGTGTTCGGTGGCCTGGTTATGAGCCTGTGTGACCGCACAGCACTCATCGTGGCAGAACGTCATAGCGGCTGCGCCTGCGTCACCGCCGCTGTCGATAGCTTGACGTTCCTGGCAGCTGCCGGCACCGGAGACACACTAGTGATCAAGGCGGCCGTCAATCGTGCCTGGCGCACCTCAATGGAGATTGGTGTCCGCGTCACCGCCGAGAACAGCCGTACGCGAGCGGCACGGCACATCGTGTCAGCTTATCTCACGTTCGTCGCGCTGGATGAGCACGGCAAGACGACGCCCGTGCCGGGGGTACGCCCGGAAAGCGATGCCGAAATCCAACGCTTCGATGCGGCCGAACGTCGGCGACAGAAGCGATTGGCTTAACCGATGCGGCGCGCGCCCAGGCGATGAAGCATGCCGCTGAAAAGCGCCGGCCTTACCGCACCCGCTCTACAAACTTTAAGAAATCGACGCATGCACACCATTTTCGCTACCTGCGGCCTAGCCTTCTCGGGTAAGACCACGCTGGCCAAGCAATTATCTAAGACGTTGGGTATTCCCCGAGTAAGCCTGGACGCGATCAATGCGGAACGCGGGCTGCATGGAGGCGACGGTTTGACCGATACCCAGTGGGAGGAGTCCAGTGCGATGGCCGTCGAACGGCTCAACCGGATCTTAGCCGCCGGTCAGTCGGTCGTTTTGGACGATACGCTTTCGCACAGGTTCCTTCGAGACCGCTACCGACAGGTCGCAATTCGAGCGGAAGCCAACTTCGTGCTCTTGTGTCTGGATACAGCGCTCGAAGACATCGCCGAAAGGATGACGCAGAATCGTAAGAACCCAGTAAGGCACGGCATCAACGACGATGTCTTTGCAGCTCATAGAGATCGGTTTGAGCGGCCAACGGATGATGAGAAGCCGATCAAACTCGCGTCAACGTCGGATATCTCTGACTATCTTGCATCGCTGAGGATGGAGCTAGACTGAGCGATCTCGTCAGGTTAGACGCCGCTATTTCAGCGCGTGCGAGAGAGGACTAATCAAGACTGGCTAGCGTCGATCAATCCGATACTGAACAGCACCGCCGCGAGCAGCGCCGCACCGGTTCGCCTTGAATTCAGTGCGACCCAACGATCGAGATAGCGATCCCAAATGGTCGATGCTGCCGGGTCGTCTACGTAGACGGCCGCAAGTCGATCGTTCAACGGCACATTGCCAAATGCCGTAACCAGCCAGGTGCCACCGATGTAGGACACGGCACCGCCGAGCAGATATGGCGAGTGGGGCGATGTCCACCCGGCAATGGCGACGACGGCAAGAATCAGGCTGACCACAGCAGTGCCCATAAAGACGCCCAGGAACCACCGGTTCAAGACCGTGACGTTGATCATCTGCATGGCCAACATGCCCTCGGCAGCAGGCACTCGTTGGAGTGCCTTCATCACAAAGTTGGAGAATGCGAAAAAGATGCCACCGATCAATGCCGACCCGACAATCGCAACAATGGTTGCGATGATGGTCAACGTGTTCA
>JBCCCC010000278.1:0-1533 GCA_039033695.1 Pseudomonadota bacterium
GCGCACGATGCCGAGCATGAGATGCTCGAATGCCTGGCCGAGAGCCTCTGGCAGGCCCAGCGTGATGGCGTGATGCCGGATGAGTCAGCGTATCTGCAAAAGCTCTCACATCTGCTGTAGGCGCTTGCGCGGTTCATTTTCGGCGACAGTGGCCGCTAGCATCACAGATCACAAAAGAAAATGTGATAACTGCGGACCCTAGCCGGTCTGGTAGCAACAACGAAAACCATCATGGAATGATCCAATGAGCGAGTCTTTCTTCAGCATTGCCACGTTTCTTGACCTGTTAACGAGCCTGTTCCTGCTCGCGATCGGGCTGCTTGTGCTGACTGTCATCGTTATCTACATCATCGATGTTACTCAGACGACACATGCCATTCGGCGAAACTTCCCGGTAATCGGGCGGCTCCGCTACTGGTTCGAACACCTGGGGCAGTTCTTCCGCCAGTATTTCTATGCGTTGGACAGAGAGGAAATGCCGTTCAACCGGGCGGAGCGTTCATGGGTCTACCGCGCAGCCAAGGGCGAGGACAATACGGTCGCCTTCGGCTCGACGCTGAACCTTGATACGGCAGGTACGCCGCTGTTCCTGAACGGACCTTATCCAGTCCTCGAGTCGGACGCAGCGCCAATCGCTGAAGTCACGATCGGTCCAGGTTGCGAAACGCCCTACACGACGCGATCGCTGTTCAATATCTCTGCAATGAGCTACGGGGCAATCTCCAAGCCAGCGGTGCAGGCATTGTCATATGGCGCAGCCAAAAGTGGTGTTTGGCTCAATACCGGCGAAGGCGGCCTTTCAGACTTCCATTTGGAAGGCGGCGCCGACATCGTGTTTCAGATTGGCACAGCAAAGTACGGTGTGCGCAATGATGATGGTAGCTTGAACGAAGACAAGTACCGCGACGTCGCGGCCAAGCCCAACGTCAAGATGATCGAACTAAAGCTTGCGCAAGGCGCAAAACCCGGTAAGGGCGGTATCTTGCCAGGTGAAAAAGTCACGCCGGAAATCGCGCACGTTCGAGGCATCCCAGTGGGCAGCGACTCGATCAGCCCGAATCGTCATCCGGAGATTGCAGACGACGACAGCTTGCTGGACTTCATTGGCCGACTGCGAGACCTGGGCGGCAAGCCGGTCGGCATCAAGACCGTCGTCGGCGATGTCAACAACCTCGATAGGTTGTTCGCGCGCATCGCCGAGCGCGGCCCCGCGTGTGCGCCTGATTTCATTACGATCGATAGCGCCAACGGCGGCACAGGTGCCGCTCCCATGAGCCTGATTGATAGCATGGGCTTGCCGATCCACCAATGCTTGCCTGCCGTTGTCGACTTACTCGCCAAACACGGCCTGCGCGAGCGCATCCGGCTCAATGTCAGTGGCAAGCTCATTCACCCAACGGAAGTGGCATGGGCGCTGTGCTGCGGTGCCGATTTCGTCAGCTCTGCGCGCGGTTACATGCTTGCGCTAGGCTGCATCCAGGCGTTGCAATGTAATCTGAATACCTGTCCTACTGGCATCACGACACACGACCC
>JBCCCC010000279.1:0-1518 GCA_039033695.1 Pseudomonadota bacterium
ATCCGATACACCGCGGCGCTGGTCCAGATCGAACCGCCGGACCGTGCCATCGCCATTCAGTTGGTCGTCGTAGTCATCGGCGACAAAAACGCCGCCTTCGGGAATGGTCCAGGTTGATGCTGATGCGGTTTTAGCTGGTGAAAACAGCACCATGTCGAGAAACGACCAACTCTTGCCGCGCGACCAGTAGTTTGTGCCAACGCAGCCGTCGCAATCGACTTCGTGCGCCACCGTCCAATACGGGCGAACACGATCATCCATGATGCTCGTATCCCGCATCTCGCGAGCGGGCGTATTGAAATCCCCCGCGGCGAACACCCAATGATCGTCAGGCACCTGGGCGCGCAACGCGTTCAGGTGGTCATAGGCTTGCTCACGCATTTCAATGGGGTGATATGGCGCCGGAAAGTGGGCCACAAATCCGCTAAGCAACTGACCGTCGGGCAGTACAAAAGTGGCTTGTAAAATGCCGCGCGTGTCTCCGGCTCGTTCCGGAAAACCAACCAGGTCGAATGGGTGCAGCACCGCATCACCGTTCAACGGCAGGCGAGACAGAAATCCGACGTCAATACCACGGTTGTCGCGACCTTCTATCAAGACGGTGGTCTCGTAACCGGCTGCTTGCAGATAGTCGCGGGACAAGCGCTGAAGAATGCCAATGTTCTCGACCTCTTGCATGGCTACGATATCGGGGCCTTTGCCGTCGTTGACCTGAAGAATGGACGCCGCCAGCTGACGCAGTTTGAAGTCGACCGCGTCTTCGGTCCAATTCAGCGCGAGACACTCATCGCGCCAACGCGGCACTTCGATCGGCTCGCATAATGCGATGTGCGCCGCATTGCGTTTTTCGGTGAGTGGCAGATAGGCATGATCATCTTTGCCTGGATCATCCATCGCATCGAACAGATTCTCGACGTTGAACGTCATGACCGTGACTTCGGTTGTCTTTGTAGCGTCGGTGGGCTGAGGCTGACTCAGCGTGCATGCGCCCAGTAACTGCACGAGTGCTATGGTCAGCACACCGTAGAACAACGTCGACCGCGGTTGCCGAAGGCGGTAACTCGATTGGGTTTGTGCAGACGTGCGGCCGAGTCTCGCAGTATCAATCCGTCTCAAATGAATCATGTTCGCGGCCTCTCTCTATTGTCATGCGGCAGCGCGAACGCCACCAGCACTTGAGATCGAGTGAATTGTCTACATTATAGATTAGGTGCGCTGGCTGGGGCGGATTTGATTGCTATGTATTGTCGAGCTTGGTTCTACTTTTACTGCCGATAGTCTCGATGAGTTAGCCTGCCTATCAACAACCGCCTCCTCTCTAATAGCAACCTCTCCTCAATGCGCTGCCGATAAGGTTCCTGCGATGCAGGGCCAGATCAACCGCGCGCCAAGCATACGAATTGGATCAAGCGATCGAAGGAACCGAAGATGATGAAATCCTCCGCGATGTTAGCTGAAATGCCGGATATTGCTGCCAGCGAGCATAGGCATCCACAAGGCACGCTGGACTGGGTGGGC
>JBCCCC010000280.1:0-1511 GCA_039033695.1 Pseudomonadota bacterium
TCTTCGTCCGGCAGCAATTCGAGCTCACCGTAGGTGACGTAACCGCTGATGTACTCAAGACGCCGGTCGATGCGTTCATTCAACGCTGTGCAATACTCCGTCATTGTCAAATTACCTGCGCCGCTGACGACCCGACCGGGCCTACCGCCACAAGTAGCCCTTCTGAGACGCGTGCCGGTCATCTCGCGCAATCGCCGCATGTCGCGACGGATCAGTCTCTCGACCAGCGCCCGGTCGCCGATCTCAGCTTTGAGCTCGAGTGATCGTGCCTTGGCAGCCAACACCTGCTCTTCCGATAGGCTCGTCTTGTATTCTTCGACGAGCTCGACGATCGGTTTATGACCGCGCTCGGCAGCAAGTGAAAACCACGCCGCGGCCTCAACCTCGTCGCGCGTCGTGCCCTGACCGTGTTGCAGCATGTAGCCCACCATATACTGCGCGTACTTGTCGCCGACCGGTACGAGTTTCGTGCGATACAACCAGAACGCTCGGGAATAGTCACCTCGCTCGTACGCCTCTTCGGCCTTGACCTGAGCGCGCTTCACTTTGCCCGTCGGCGCTTCGCCTGGAATCGTCAACTGTGATCCCTGGGCGATTGCATGGCCTGGTAGCGCCCAGCTGCCTAGCGCGATCAACGCCGTGACGATAATTGCTGGCGCAGCTGTGCGGCACTGCAAAAACAGATGCATCTGGATTCTCCACGATTTTCATTACTGCTATTGTTCTAGCATGCCCAAATAAGGGCCTCGCTGCAATACGATTTGGCGAGCTGATCGTAAGTGAACTTCGGTATATGGCGCGTTGGCACCACCGTTTCAGCTGACGCCTTGTCGATCACGCTCCGGCGTCACTCTATGGTAGCTGATGCTCCGAGACATCACGAACGCCCAACGCGACTAGGCTCAAACACGTTAGAGCGACAAAGGCGCTATGCGCTCGATCAATACACTTAATCATGCGTGGTTTTGACGAAAGCGTATCGGGATAGCAACCTGAAAGATGACCGTCCGAGTCCACTTTTGCCGCTGACTAGTGGGCGATGAAAGAACGGAAGAAAGTTTGAACCGCGGGCGAGCGAGCAATCGGCTCGAGAAAGAACAGTGTCGCGTTCGCACCCACAGCAAGCATTGTCGCCGGATGCCGCAGTTGCTTGAACCGCCATGCAAAGACCAATGTCATTGAAATGATGATGATCTGGGTGAGATAGATCGGCTCCGTTAGGACTCTCTTGGCCTCCGGTACGAAACCGTAAATGCCGATCCACAGGTTCTGAATGCCGCGCCCAAGTGCCGGCATCATGAGCAAGAACGCGGTTGATGCCATCCACCAACTATGATCCCTGAGCGACTTGCGCCGAATGATTGCCATGATGACGGCGATGGCGAATGCCGAGATCAGAATGATCTCAATCAGCATGACTTGAAAAAAGAACCAGGGTTCGAATGGTCCCATGTCGCCGGGATTATCGCGCGCAAAGTTTGCGTAAACGATATCCCTGTTGAGTTGGCCAA
>JBCCCC010000281.1:0-1509 GCA_039033695.1 Pseudomonadota bacterium
GCCAGTTCAAACCAGTGCGGATACAAATGCGCACCGATGAAGCCCAACTCTTTGACCGCGTGCTCCAGTTCGCGCACGCCGCGCATGCCAGTGTAGGGATCAATACCAATCATGCCGGAGAAGTGTTTCGGGTATTGCTGCACCGCATTGGCCACGATTTCGGGTGGCATGTGATAGCAGCCGGGTAGACCGACGCGCCCGCTCTTCGCAGCGATCAGAAAACCGTGGCCGATGTTCGCGGCGTCCATGCGCTCGATCATCTGCGGGAGTGAGATGCCCGGCATCAGCGCATCTTTGGCTTTCATCTTGCCGACAAAGAAGTCGCTGCCCCAATCCGGTCGTTGCTGCAGCGCCTCTTCGGTCCAGATATTGACCACAGCATCGATGGCCCGGATGTCACTCGGTCGTGCGCTCATGCTGCGTTCTTCGCGGGTGTATACCCGAGTGGCAACCCGGCATCTGCCGTGAACCCGTACAAGGACTCGTCCGGCAATGCATCGGCGACGATCTGGCGCGCACTGAGTAGCTTCTCGAGGTCAATGCCGGTAGTCACGCCCATCGACTCGAACATGAAGACCAGGTCCTCGGTAACGATATTGCCGCTGGCGCCCGGTGCGAACGGGCATCCGCCCAAACCGCCCATCGATGCATCGAAGGTGGTCAGGCCGGACTCGTATGCGGCCAATGCGTTGGCAAGCCCCAGCCCGCGTGTATTGTGCAAGTGGATACCGGTGAGGTGGCGATCACCAACGACACCACGTACGGATGCAATCAGCCGCTTGACCGCTTGCGGGTCAGCATAGCCCGTGGTGTCTGATAGCCCGACCTCATCGCAACCTGCCGCCATCAGTTGTTCTGCGATTGAAAGGATACTGGTTTCGCTGATCGGGCCTTCCAGCGTGCAGCCAAACACGGTCGACAAGCTGCCTTCCAGGTGCGGACGCTGCGCTTCGGGCTGCTCGTCTATCAAGCTGCGAATACGTCGGATCTCGGCGAACATTTGCTCATGCGTGCGACGCACGTTTTTCAGGCTGTGGGTCTCGGACACCGACAGCGGCACGGTAATCTTGTGCGCACCATTGGTGATGGCGTCGCTGGCACCGCGCAAGTTAGGTACCAAGACGGCAACCTGCACATCGGGCAGCGTTCTCGCGAAGCGGACGATTTCCGCCGTATCGGCAAGTTGCGGCAGGATCTTGGCCGGCACAAACGAGCCAACTTCGATTTCCTGCACGCCGCTGTCAGCCAGTGCCGTCAGCCAGCGCATCTTGGCTGCCGTCGGCATGATGCTGTCACAATTTTGCAGGCCGTCGCGTGGGCCGACCTCGCTGATGAGTACGTCTGTTTGCATGATATGAGATGAATGGAACCGTATACGGATTTGTTATAATGTTATAACAAAAGGCCACCGTGTAACAGGCGGCAGCAATGGGAGATTAAGCGTGGTCAAACACGGATGAGCAACGAGTCAATGCCGTTGCAAGGCCTGAAAGTCGTCGAGTTATCACA